>NZ_JAFCTF010000002.1:0-327240 GCF_049895885.1 Acinetobacter sp. TSRC1-2 | reverse complement strand
TCAATCAATGAAAATAATTTCGATCGATCAACCAGTAAAAATCCACACAAGTTGTTCTTCATAATCTCTTAATGAGTTTCTTGCCACTTCATCAGCAGCAAGCTAGGTCGGCTATATTACTCTCTATCTCGAGAAAGTCAACAGGTTTTATTGATTAATTTAAACCTCTTCAAGACTTCCAGATTCAAACCCTTTAGGCTAAATCCTTGTTTCTCAACAAGTTTTAATCAACATCACCGCCGATGGATACGCATTATAGGCGAAAAAAATCCTCATGCAACCCCTTTTCCGCATTATTTTAGAAATAACACTTCGACTGTTTATTTATTCCGCAAAATAAGAAGGTTTTTTATTTTTTGCACGCAAAAGGTACGGTATTGACCAATTGATCTTGCATTTTTTCTTCTTTATCTTTTTCCTGCCAGTTCAATGAACGGCAATCGATATATTCGCAGTAGCCACTTTCACCCATTTCCTCATGATGATTGATTTTGATTTGATATTTAAAGCTACCTACATAACCGGCAGCCAAACCGAATTTAAAATCTCCGCGACTTTGTGCTTGAACTGAAATACAGGTGCCATCTTTTCCTTCATAGCCCCATTCAAATTCACGAGGCAAATACATATATTGTCCATTCGGTGTTTTTACCTTCGGATAAACACGATGGACTTTGAAGCGGACATTATCATGAAACATTTGTGCTATGCCCGTCTTGGCATCTCGTAAATACATCCGAGATTGCACAATGCGATTAAAAGGATCACGAATTTGCACTAACAGAAGCTGACGATTATTTTCCAGATTAATAATTTGATAGGTAAAGAATGCGAGAGGTAAATAGGAAAAATTAATGGCGCGTGCATATTCGAAACAGCCCATTTCCTGAATTTCAAATTGCTGATCTTTATAGACAATCTGACCTTCACATTGACACAATACAGACCAATGATCTGCCAAGCCCATACGCAACTTGGTAAAATGAGAAATGATATTGCTAGTCGTTATAGATAAATCGAAACTCAGTTCTTTATCTTGGCGCTGGATACGAAAATGCGGGAAATTTCCAGAAATCATTTCCCGATCGGCAAACTTGAAATATTCTTTTTTAAACTGACATTCTTTTTCCACAGAATAGGAATTTAATTGCCCCCTCATATGTGGACTAACACTGGCAATAATGGTTGCTGTATCTAAAGCAGTGGAATGAATGGCACTTTCATTGCGAAGCATAGGGGCATTGGGCTGACCAATCACGCTCAGAAAGTTTAAATAGTGTAATGGTGCAGGCAAATTCGGAATCATCAAGCCTTGATGAATAATTTTATATCGCCCTTTTTGCGCATGATAAGCCAACTGCGCCTGAGAGGGAGCCTGATTGAGTTGTTTAGACTGGTCAAATAAATCTTGAAACAACTGCATATCGTGCTCCTTTTTATTTTAGGTATAGATGTCTCATTTTTATATAGGGTTATTTTTTCTAGCCATGAATGTCGTTACGAAACCAGAAAGTGCGTAGATAATAGAAATCACCAAGATTCCTACTGGAATATTATAAGTAATCGCGGCAAAGATAAATACAGCGATTGGCAGCACCGCAAAAGGAACACGTTTACGATCCAATGTTTTAAATGAATAATATTTAATATTCGAGATCATCAACAAGCCTACTGCCACTATAAGCACCGCATTGATAATTTGAATACCCACTTCACGCAAATCAAAAATTGCAGGGAAATCACGTCCTACCCAAACTAGCGTGATAATCAAAATGGCGGCTAACGGACTTGCCACACCAATAAAATAGCGTTTATCGACCACACCAATTTGCACATTGAAACGTGCTAACCTGAATGCTGCACATGCCGTGTAGACAAAACAACATGCCAGACCGATACGACCTAAATCATGCAAACTCCAGCTATACATTAGAATAGCCGGTGCCACACCAAACGCCAACAAGTCAGATAAAGAGTCATACTGTTCGCCAAAAGCACTTTGTGCCCCAATCGCGCGAGCCACTCGACCATCTAAACCATCTAACAACGCTGCAAGAAAGATAGCGTAAATCGCTTGGGTAAAATCACCATTCATACTGGCAATAATAGAGTAAAACCCCGACAGCAATGCTGCTGTCGTGATCAGATTCGGCCACAGATAGATGCCACGACGTTTTACCTTTTGTCCCTCATGGGTCTGTTCTTCTTCTTCCACTTCAAAAGTGATGCCATCAAAAGTATGTTCATCACGTGTAGAAGATTCACTTTCAGGTTTATTTATACTTGTCATTCTTGTCGATCCTAACTGTAACCTTATCTCTTTTTTAAACGTCTGTATTATTCGCCAACTAACCAGCGTACAGCGGCATGCCCACCATTTTCACTCATACGCAAATGCGGGAACAGCCATTGCAATGCTTCATCAGCATCTTGCGAGAATTTCCAAGGTGGATTAATCACCAGCAAACCACAACCATTCAAACCTACTGGGGTGTCATCTGGCCACACACAAATTTCACACACCAATTGACGGCGGATACCGGTTTTCATCATTTTCTTTTCAAAACGATCAATCATGGCGCGGTCTTTAATTGGATACCAAACTGCAAAACACCCTGTTGGCCATTTTTTATGTGCAGTCGCCAACAATTCTACTAGCTGAGGGAAATCTTTACGTTCTAATTCGTAAGGAGGATCAATCATCACCAAACCGCGTTTTTCTTTCGGTGGAATAACCCCTAACAAACCTTCATAAGCATCACGTTCATGCAAACCTGCACGGCGGTCACGAATATTGAAATACAATTCTTGAAAAACTTCTTTTTGCATTTCGAAGATCGTTGCTTTATCAATATCGCGCATACCTTCCAGTGCGAACCAAGGTGAACCTGGATAAGCACCTTTACCTGAACCGGCACGCATATCTTCAACCACTTTAAGATATTGCTTCACACCTTCTGGGGCATTGCGAACAATTGAATCATCAAGCTTTACTAAACGATGAATACCGTTTAAGAACTCACCTGATTTTTGTGCAGCAGATGTAGATAAATCATATTTACCTGCACCACCATGCGTATCGATATAGCGATACGGTTTATCTTTGGCATTTAAACGTGTTAAAAGTTGAAGCAATAACACATGCTTCATAACATCGGCAAAGTTGCCTGCATGGAAATGGTGACGGTAATTCATGTTTCTTTAATTCCTGTAATCAACGGATATTTTAGCATGAAAAAATGTTTCATTCCGAAGGATATCTTGCTCTAGAATACGCCACCTTTTTTCAGATTGTATTTGAGTATATGTATATGGATGCAATTCAGCTCCCAAAGTCATGGAATGTTGATCAAATTATTGAGGATTTAGATCAACATGGTTTTACGCTCATTGACAATGCCTACCCTCAAGACTATGTACATGCTTTAGTTGAAGAATGTACTTCCAATTTAAACCGTTTTCGTGATGCGGCCATTCAAAATGGCGTAGTCAGTAATATCCGTAGTGACCACATTCTGTGGATTAGTGAAGAATTAGAAGCTGCACAACATCACATTGAAACGCTTCAAGAAATCTCTCAATTATTAAATCGTAATTTTTATTTAGGCATCAAAGAAGTCGAAGCTCATTTTGCCTGCTATAACGCAGGAGAATATTACGCTTTGCATCGCGACAATCCGCAGGGAAAAAATGGTCGTATTATTTCTACAGTCTATTATTTACATGAAAATTGGCAAGATGACTGGGGCGGAGAATTGCATCTAGAAGATAAAAACGGGCAATGGCATACCATTCAACCCAAACCGAATCGTATTGCAATGTTCCAAAGCGATTTATTGCATGAAGTGATTCAAGCCAAGCATCAACGCTTATCGATTACTGCATGGTTACGTAGTGCTAATGTCTTGTTCTAATTGTTTATTATAATAGCAGGATACTGCATTTACCTTTAAATTTCTGGTTTTGCCCTTATATACTGATTATTCATCAATGAGGTATTGGCTAATGTTTGAAAATACAAAAAAAATTATCGAGCGGATCGGTGAGACGGATCAATTGTATTTGGAAAACAATACGCCTGATCTCGCTTTAGAACGTGCTGATTTACGCTTACAACTGGTGGTTATAAGCAATTCGCGTCAAGAACAGATTCATTTTCTACAAGAAGCTGTGGTTCTTTTAGAGCAGGCACGGATTGAATATGAAGAAATGCCTATGCGTTTGTATTTGAATCTGTCCTTACATCTGGCTAAAGCTTATATGCTGTATTTTGAAATCACTAAGGAACAGCGTTTTGCTTTAATTACCGAGCAGATTTTAAAACCACTGTCTCAACATGAACACAGTGACATCTATTTTTTCCTTGCCTATGCATCAGTTTCTAAAAATCAGACTGCATTGACTCGACACTGGTTAACTAAATACAGTAAATCTGCGGACTTTGATTTAGAACTGCTACAAAAACATCCCTCATTTAGGGTGCTACGCGAAGAAATCTGGTTTGTAAAAATACTGCAAAGTAAATTGCACTAATTTCAAAAAACAAAAAAACTCTCCGAAATGGAGAGTTTTTTATGTAAGCATGCTTTTTAAAAAATATATTCCAATTTTAAGCCATTTGTAATTTGTTGGCATTCATATGTAGTTGCTGATTAAGCTCGTCAATCCAGATAACCCACTCATCAGCATCTTCAACCAAATAACGGATCAGAAATTCACGCTGAGATTTATTCCAGAAAGGTGCATCATGTAAGTTTTGGTTTGAAGGTAATTGATGCGTACGTATAAAAAGCTCAATGGCTGCAGGGCTATTGGCCAATCCCAACTGCGAAAACAATAATTCTAAGGATGGTTTATTACTCATCATCAGTGCAAACTCCTTATTCGTTAATTTGTCATTTATTATTCAATTAACTTATAAGAAATATCAGAGAAATAATAGTCACCACTCTGATTATGTTGTTTCAATTTGTGATTAAAAAATCATCTTATTTATGAGGTTGATCATCACTATGCAATTGCTCGTTTAAGATATCCACCACCATTGCCCAGTCATCATCTTTTTTCCAATGACTGATAATGAAATCATGCTGTGCCGGCGTCCAGAATGGAGCGTGATGCAAAGGAATATCCATGGTCAATTGATGGGTTTCTATAAACTGATCGATTGCTTCCTCGCTCGCGTCAAGACCCAATTGTTCAAATAAGAGTTCTAGTGTGGGTTGCTGATCAAACATGCTGTTCTCCTCGGTAACTTGTATGTTTATCCCACTATCAAGTTATAAGAATTGCGGCGCAAAGCCCAGCTTTCACCTAGCGCTTGTTGTATATTTTTGTAGCAAAAAATTAGACCCTGTTGAAGGGCCTAATCCATTGAAAACTTATTGCTGAGAAAGCTTGTCACTTTCCACATGTAACAGCTGGTTAAGCTTATCAATAATGACAATCCATTCATCATCTTGGTGCCAGTGCTCACGTAAAAAAGCACTTTGACCTTCGCTCCAGAAACTTGCATCTGGCAAAATCACTTCAGAAGCTAACTGGTGATTTTTAACAAACTGATCAATCGCAGCTTCATCTGCAGGCAAACCCAATTGTTCAAATAATAATTCTAAAGTCGGTTGTTGCTCGAGTACCATACGATTCTCTCCTGCGGTTATTAAATGACATTTATAACTTAACAAGTGTAGGAAAAATTAGAACTACGGCCTTATGTCTTCTTGTTATCTTTTGTTATGAAGTATTTGTATTTTATAAAAAAAAGCACCCCTAATGGAGTGCTTCTTTAACTTAATCGTTTAAGATCAAATTATTTAATCATATCCGCAATTGCTGCACGTTCTTCTTCAAGCTCGTTCAACGTAAAGTTAATACGTTCACGGCTGAATTCGTCGATTTCAAGACCTTGAACGATTTTGTATTCACCGTTTTCAGTCGTTACAGGGAAACCGAACATTACGCCTTCAGGAATACCATACGAACCGTCAGAAGGGATACCCATAGTTACCCATTCGCCGTTTGTGCCAAGAGCCCAATCGCGCATATGGTCGATTGCAGCATTTGCAGCAGAAGCAGCAGAAGACAAACCACGTGCTTCAATGATTGCAGCACCACGTTTACCAACTGTAGGAAGGAATGTGTTTGCATTCCATTCTTGATCGTTAATCATGTCTTTAACGCTTTCGCCGTTAATTGTTGCAAAACGGTAGTCAGCATACATTGTTGGAGAGTGGTTACCCCAAACTGTAAGGTTTTTAATGTCTTTAACCGCTTTACCCGTTTTTGCAGCAATTTGAGATGCAGCACGGTTGTGGTCAAGACGTAACATTGCAGTGAAGTTTTTCGCTGGAAGATCTGGAGCAGATTTCATTGCGATGTAAGCATTTGTGTTTGCAGGGTTACCTACAACAAGTACTTTAACGTCACGGCTAGCAACTTCGTTTAATGCTTGACCTTGACCGATGAAGATTTCACCGTTCACTTTTAACAAGTCAGCACGTTCCATACCAGGACCACGTGGACGTGAACCAACCAATAACGCATAGTCAGCATCTTTGAATGCAACTTTAGGGTCATCAGTACCGATCATGTCTTCTAAAAGAGGGAATGCACAGTCTTGAAGTTCCATCATCACGCCTTTAAGCGCTTGTTGAGCTTTCTCAAAAGGAACTTCTAACAATTGTAAAATAACCGGTTGATCTTTACCTAGCATCTCGCCGCTTGCGATACGGAATAGTAAGCTATAACCAATTTGACCTGCAGCACCGGTAACGGCAACACGAACGGCTTGCTTCATCTAATTATCTCCAATTGAGGATAGTCAATGCGATTAAATAGTTAGTCCATTTAATCTAATAATCATAAACGCCAAAGATTGTACTCCAATCATTGGCTTGATGCATGCAAAAGAGATAGAACTTCAACAAAAGTCTGATAGGAAATACAAATAAAATGTGGCAAAAAACTTAGTAAGAACCTTTTATAGTAAAGGAATTTGGACAGTTGGTTTCAACTGTTGTTGAACACTGTTTGTACTGTCCATTCGGTTTATAACAAAGTTTGACCTCTGTAAGAATAGGTGTTCCATTCACCGCTGCACAATTAAATTTAATCGCATTCGCCGGTAAAGTCGGATTTAAACGTAAGAACTGTAAGCGAAGATTACTCATATGCATGGTCCGGTTTTCAGGACTGGTTAATTCAGATGGTACTTTTAAACGTTCTGCATAATTAATGACGCTACGAAAATATTGACTTGCATTCATCGGTACACATCCTCCAATCGCCTGCCAAAGCTGGACGCGGGCATTTTCATCCGGCATGACGCGTGCCACCACTTTCGCTTGCAAAGGTGATAAAGCTGCTGAAGCTGCAGTATTGCACTCTGTTTCTGACGTTTCGGGTAATAAGCCCGAAATATTAAGCGCATAGCCTTCTAAGCATTTTCGTTTTTTTGATTTTTGAGTATCCAACATACACACAGCTGGCGTCATTTGCACTACCATTACATACCCTTGAATTGGCGCTGCAAAAATTTGAGATGAAAACAGCCCTAGTCCTGCCCCACTCACGACGAACAGTGTCAACCTTGCTAAAACTGGTGTGTAGTCAAAAACTATCATTTATAAGTTAGACCCCATCAACAAAATTAAAATTTAAGGATTTATTCTCAATGGAATGCTATTCATTCTTTTTTCAATTGATTGCGCGCCTTGTCCAAGCAACACCCCATAATGAGTCGCATTGGTCATTACATGTTTCACATAGTCACGGGTTTCAGTGAGTGGAATACTTTCAGTATATTGATCTGCGGCAATCGACTGCGAGTCAGGTTGCCAACGACGCGCGCGGTTTGGACCGGCGTTATAACCTGCTGTGGCTAAAACTGGACTACTGCTCAATTGGCTCTGAATCATGGACAAGTAAAAAGTGCCATAACGAATATTGGTATTCATATCCGTCAAGGCAGCCGGATTATAGGTTTCGCCCATCTGACGTGCCACCAGTTTTGCGGTATCCGGCATAATCTGCATCAGACCGCCTGCGCCCACATGTGAACGTGCACTGGTATTAAAACGACTTTCCTGACGCATCAACCCATACGCCCATGCAGGATCAATACCTGCATTACGACTATGGCTCACTACATAATTCTGGTGCGGCATAGCATAACGATAAGAATAATTGTGTTTATTTTCAGTCCGATCTGCTGCATAAATTGCCCGATCATACCAGCCCATATCGGTTGCGCGTTTTGCTGCAGCAAGCAATAAACCATCGTCATGTTTTAAATAGGCTTGACGTACTGCCCAGTTCCACTCGCGATTAATATAATTTTCAGGTGCATTGACACGGCGTAAAGCAAAGGCACGACTAAAATGAATATCCTGGCTTAAACGCTGTACATCACTATTTGAAGGCTGAACATTATTCGGAATATTATTATAACGCTGGCCCAGTTTATCTTTGGCCAATAAATTATGATAATCATCACCTTGCGCTAATTTTTTATAGATTTCCTGGGCAGTACGTTTAGCGCCTGCATCGCCACGTTGCTCAGATGCACGTGCTAGCCAGTATTGCCAACGATCTTCCTGTTTTTGCGTCACACTCATGGCATCAATGGCACGAATTAAACTTTCCCAGCTACTGAAACGAATGGCTTGGCGGGCATAAATTTCCGCTTCTTCTGAACTGAAGGGCAATCCGTAACTGGCATCCAAATAATTCAGCACTTCACGGTTGAAGTTATTTTTCATCACCGTGGTACCGCCAATATAGCCTACAGCTCGGTATAACGCTTTTTGCACTTGTACCGGTGTGCCCTGAGCAGCCTTCTGCACTGAAGCTATTGCAGTATTCAAATCACTATCTGCTAAACGTCCCATCGCATAAATTAAATAGGCATGCTCAGCTGTCGATGCCTTCGGTGCAGACCACAAATAATTTAAGGGATTGGCTTGGATTTGATTAAGTTGCGCTAACGATAAACTCATCCCCAAGGTCTGCGCTGTGGCTAAAGCCTGACCCGATTGACCTGCACGTAGCTGCCCCCATAGACGTTGCTGTCTATCCTGCTCGGTCATAAGTGGACTGGAAAGCATCATGCGTCCCAAACCGGTGCAGGAGTCAGGTTGGGTACTGGTCGTCAGCCAGACATCTTTATATTCAGCAAAAACCAGCGGATCGCCTGATTTGGCGCGAACTTGTGCCACTGCACAACTTTCAGCCTGATCGGGGTTGGTGACATACTGTAAAATCGGTTGCGCTGGTGCGAAATCGGCTTGTTTTACTTTTTCTTCGACATAATCTGCTGCTAGTTTTTCGGCCATGGCGGATTGCGGATAGCGTTGGGCAAAATTAACAATATTACTGGAAGGTTGTGCAGATAAATTGGTATTTAGAGACCAATATTCGGGATAATAGCCGAGCACATCATTTTGCATTGAGGCTTTATATTGTTGTAATAGTCCCACATTTCCAGCATTTGCCGCTTGTAGGGCCGCATTAAATTCCTCATCTGCGGCATGGGAAATACAAACGAAACCGGTTGATGCCAAACCTAAAGCAAGCATTTTATAATATTTTTTATTGATTACCTGATTACACATATGCTTGCCTTCCGTCATTTAGTGTTGCCTTGGTCGCATCTCATCATTTTTTAATAGTTTAATTATTATTAAACTACTCTACTGTTCTGTTGTGTAACCTTATGATTAGGCAATATTAATTTTCAATCATTTTTACTCCATAAATCAATCTTCTTGTCGGTTTATTTATCTGTATAAGTTTAGCTTCAATTCCTGCTAAAATATGCGCCTTTCTTGTATTCAAATTACGATCTTAAAAGATTAAGCCAGCATGTTCTTCTTCAACAAGTTTCAATTAAGGATTGAAATGAAAAAGAAAAATTGCTAACCCCATCCTCAATAGGGGAAATCTTAAATTGTGATTTGTTCGATTTATCCTTTAGGAGCCTACATGACGGTTCAAACTTTCATTCCAAATAGTGCCCAAGCTGCTTCAGAAAACACTGTTACCCAGCCACAGCACACCCCAGCCGACGGATCAGTGAAAAAACTGTATATCGAAACGCAAGGGTGTCAGATGAATGAGTATGACAGTCATCGTATGGCAGACCTGTTGGGCGATTCACACGGTTATGTGTTAACCACTGATCCGAAACAAGCCGATATTCTGCTGATGAATACCTGTTCCATTCGTGAAAAAGCACAGGAAAAAGTATTTTCTGAACTTGGTCGCTGGCGCAAACTGAAAGAAAAAAATCCTGATCTGGTGATTGGTGTCGGTGGTTGTGTGGCTTCGCAAGAAGGTGACAACATTCAAAAACGTGCACCGTATGTCGACATGGTTTTCGGTCCACAAACCTTGCACCGTTTACCACGAATGCTGGATCAGCATAGCGATCAGATTGAAAAACCAAAGAAAGATAAAATCAAGCTGATCGATATTTCTTTCCCCGACATCGAAAAATTCGACTTTTTACCTGAACCGCGTGTTGAAGGTTACAAAGCCTTTGTTTCGATTATGGAAGGCTGTTCGAAATACTGTTCTTTCTGCGTGGTGCCTTATACCCGTGGTGAAGAGGTTTCACGTCCTTTAGATGACGTGCTGGCTGAAATTGCAGGTTTGGCTGAAAAAGGCGTGCGTGAAATTTCGCTATTGGGCCAAAACGTCAATGGTTACCGTGGTGAAACTTTCGAAGGCAATATCTGTACATTTGCAGACTTGCTTCGTTTAGTGGCTGAAATTCCGGGGATTGGCCGTTTGCGTTATACCACTTCACACCCGCTTGAGTTTAATGATGACTTAATTCAATGCTACCGTGACCTTCCGCAAATGGTTTCACATCTTCACTTGCCGGTACAAAGTGGTTCCAACGATGTACTGCAAGCCATGAAGCGTAACCACACTATTGATGTTTACATTGATAAAATTGTCAAGCTGCGCCAAGTTCGTCCAGATATGCATTTATCATCAGACTTCATTATTGGTTTCCCGGGTGAAACTGATGAAAACTTTGAAGAAACCTATCAATTCATTAAAGATTTAGATTTCGACCATTCATATAGCTTTATCTATTCAAAACGTCCGGGTACACCCGCTTCAGAACTTTCGGACACTACCCCGGATGATGTGAAAAAAGAACGTCTTGGCAAAGTACAGAAATGGATCAAGCGTTCAAGCATTGATAAAACAGATGCCATGCTGAGAACAATTCAACGGGTCTTGATTGAAAAAGTTTCTGACAAGGATCCAAACCTGCTGGTGGGTACTGCCGATAACACCCGTTATGTATCTTTCATTGGTGATCCTGCTTGGGTCGGGCGTTTTGCAGAAATCGAGATTACCGAAATTAAAACTTTGAATTTTGTTTACGGTGAGCTATTGAATCTTGAGCCTGACGTGGCGTAATGTAAGGTGATCGGTTAGACCACTTTATAAGGAATTCTCTTGACTGCAGCGATTCGACGTACAGTAAATTTTCCTGGTGTTTCAATGGAGCGTTTAAAAGGCATGCTGGGTGCTTATAACGGTCACTTGAAACAAATCGAACAACGTTTAGATGTCCAAATTTCCCATCGAGGTGATGCCTTTTACATCGATGGGGATATTGATGCAGTAGAGAGGGCCGAAAGCCTCTTGATGCGTCTGTATGAAGAAACTGAAATTAGCCAGCAAATTAGTGCTGACACTCTGCATCTGATGATCCAGGGTAGCCAGACAGACCGGGAGTTACAAAGTGATCCAGATCAGGAACATACTGGTCTGGATGAGGTTTGGTTACAGACTCGTAAAGGCCGAATTAACCCGCGCGGCGCCAATCAAAAACGCTATGTACAGCGTATTTTGCAAAGCGATATTTCATTTGGTATTGGTCCTGCGGGTACAGGTAAAACCTATCTTGCAGTTGCAGCCGCAGTTGACATGCTGGAACGCAATGAAATACAGCGTATTCTGCTGGTTCGTCCTGCAGTTGAAGCGGGTGAAAAACTCGGTTTCCTACCCGGTGATTTAAGTCAGAAAATCGATCCATATTTGCGCCCACTTTACGATGCCCTATATGAAATGCTGGGCTTTGAAAAAGTCGCCAAACTGATTGAACGTCAGGTAATTGAAGTTGCGCCCCTCGCCTATATGCGTGGTCGTACCCTGAATCATTCTTTCGTTATTTTAGATGAGGCGCAAAATACCACCCCTGAACAGATGAAGATGTTCCTGACCCGTTTAGGGTTTGGTTCACGCGCAGTGATTACCGGTGACGTGACTCAGGTCGATTTACCGCGTGGTCAGCAATCAGGTTTATCGCATGCTTTACGTGTGATTGATAAAATTCCGGAAATTCACATTACCCGTTTCCACTCTCGTGATGTGGTGCGTCATCAACTGGTACAAAAAATTGTCGAAGCCTATGAAGGTTGGGACAGTGAACAACAGCGTTTAAGTGCTGAAGCTCGGGCAGAACGCAAAGCTCGTCAGGAAGCCTTAATCGCTGAAAATGATGCTGCTGCCGATGCACAGCAGTGAGCTTTAAATAAGGATTCATTTTGAAACTTAGTCTTTCCCTACAACAGGACTTTCAAGCCGCTGAATTGGTCTTGAAACGTGCCTACATTAAAAAAGTTGTAGAAACAGCTTTACGTTATATCGGCACACAAAGTAATTGCGAAATCGGCATTGCCTGTGTCGATAATGACCAAAGTCATAAGCTGAATCTTGAATACCGCAAAAAAGACAAACCCACCAATGTATTGTCTTTCCCAAGTGATATTCCAGATGAAATGGCTGAATATTTAGATGCTTTTCCGCTTGGCGATTTAGTGATTTGTATTCCTGTGGTTTTACAAGAAGCGATCGATCAGCAAAAAACACCCATTGAACATTTCACCCATATGTTGGTCCATGGCATATTACATTTAATGGGTTATGACCATGAAACATCTGAGCAAGATGCCGAGGAAATGGAAGCTTTAGAAATTAAAATCCTGAAAAAACTCGGTTTTGATAACCCTTATACCGAGCAAGACTAGAATCTGACAGTTTAAAAGCGAGCGTAATGCTCGCTTTTTTATACTCCATATTGGGGCTTCACCTCACCCTAACCCTTTCCTTAAAGGAGAGGGAACTTTCAATCTTAATTTAACATCGGTAGTCCCTCCTCCCTGTAGGAGGAGGTTAGGTGGAGGGTGAATCTAATAAAATTTTTATCATTCTCACCCAAGATTTTTTCTAAAAGCATAGAAAAACTCTCTTTTTATTCATGCCTTTTAAACCAGATTCACAATTCTTTGCTTGAAAAGAAACATTACTTCTCTTATAAAAGATCAATCCAAGAAAAATAAAAACACCTTTGAAGACACATTAAAATATAGAGGCACCTTCATGAAAAAAATCCTGACTGCACTCTTCTGCATTTCTTCTTTAGCTTTTAGTTCACCGCTCTATGCCCATAATAAAACTACCTGTAAGCAAGTAAAATTTCAATCTACAGATAGCACGTGGGCAGGACATTATTATTTACAAGGTGTAATGGAAGTGGGTTCAGAACTTTTACTTGAACCCAATGGCAAATTTAAGTGGTATCTTGCCGTCGGTGCATTAGATCAATATGCCGAAGGAACATGGTGGAAAAATGGCAACTGTATTGGTTTAAAAGCCACATCAAAATATGCCAAAAACCTAGAAATATTCCCAACCCGTTTAGAAATTCATGACAAAGATTTAACCGTGACTTGGCTCGGCGGACAGCAAGATGGTGTTTATCGTCTTGCTGAATAATGACCATGCATCCGTTTTAAATTTGACTTATTTCACTTCAAATTCAGCTTCTGCGGGGTCAAAACGCCAAGTTCGGACAATACGGAGTTCTGAAATATCTTTCATCGCTTGATCAAACACACCAAAAGGTGCGGCTTTACGCACGGAAGTTTTTGCAGCTTCATCCAATACGGCATGACCTGAACTCTCAATCAGGCGAATGGCACGAATTCCGCCGTTTTTATTTAAAATCACCATTAAACGGACTTCCCCAGCCAGGCGTTGCACTTTTGCGGCATCGGGATAATAACGGTTACCGTAAAATTCAACTTTTTGGCGGAATTTTTCCAAATAGGCGGCTGAAATATCTTGTTTGGCCTGAATACCATCCACGGTTTTAATTTTTTGCTGACGGCTAAAATTTTGCTGACGCTGTAAATATTGTGCTTCTAAACTTGCCACCATCGCTGCTTTGGCCTGAAACTGGCTATTCAGCTCTTGCATGGCTTTTTTACGCTGATTTTGTTCGGCTTCCTTTTTCCAGCTTAAGGTCGTCATTAACACTTTTTCTTCAAAGCTCAATTCACGCTTTTGCTGTAATCGCTCTAAACTTTCTTGCTGTTGCTCACCTGCACTTTGTTCAAGCATCGGAGCTGGCATATTACTCGACATGCGATGTGCTTCACGAAAAGTTCCAGAACCTTGTTGATCTGCCTGCGCAAGAAAATCAGCATTTTCAACTTTGTCTTTATTCGGGCGTAAAGTCACTGCGATTTCTTTCACTGCCGCATCACTTTCTTCCGGCATGGCAAATTGCAGGCTCAAAAGAATCAAGTGCAAAACCGCAGCTAAAATCACCGCGCCTGTGAAAATTGAATCTTTCCACCATGCATGCATTAAAGGGGCAAAACTAATTTTCTTAAGCATCACATTAAACCGACAAAAAGTCTGGTCCCCAAACTGCCTAAACGCAGTATAAATAAAAACAGTTGCTGCTTTTGAATGAAAAACGAGAACTCAATCAACAAGCCAACTGTAGACAATTAAAATCATGAAAATGGTGCAATTAATTTTGCTAAACTGCAAGATGGAATATCTGTATTTTTAATACTTTCGACAAAATCTCTCAATGTCTAAGAAAATTAACTTGCTAGGATGCCCCATATGCAAACGCTAATATCCAATATTTCTAAACGTATACGCCAGGTGTATCAAAGGGCTGAAGGATTTATTGAAGATGAGCGTGAATTTCCCCTATCTCAAGTTTTTTTGAATGCCACATTTCAGCGCTTTGTCACCGACAATGTCTCCATGCTTAAAGATTTGCATGCTGACTTGCATGAAGACTGGTTACGTTTATATGCAACGCTGGATGTAAAGGGTCTCTATATTACCCTTTCAGTTGATTTAAAACTGGTTCAGATGGAACTCAATAAAGACGTCCAGCTTATTGTATTTGAACAAATTAGTGACACCCAAGTCATTGAAGTTAAATTCAAAAATATTTTCCAGAAACTCGCGGTGAAATTTGCCCTGTTTTTCTATCAAAAAGTGTTGAATAAAGACCCGTTGGGTATGATTTTGGAAAAGCTCAAGGTCATTAAAGTCAAAGATGATTTACTGTATTTGGACTTAAACCGCTGGCTCGGTAAAAAGCGTTCTATCATTGACACTTTGGCAAAGGTTCATGTCAATCATGCTGTTTTACGTGAAGCTGAACTGGTGGTGATGGGCAATGTCAATCTGACCGCATTATTTAGAAAAATGTCGGAACAGCCGGTAGAAAACTGGGCAGTTGAAGAAGAACAGCAGAAAACTCAAGTCAGCCCGCTCAAGCAGAAATAGCGGATGAATTAAATTGTTTTTAGTGATTAAAATCTGTATTTTTAACTGAAAAAAAAACTACATAAAGATACAGATTAGATAAAATTTCGAATTTTATCTTCATAATCAAAGCGCATACTAGCAACCAAGCAAAAAAAATTGCACTTTATTCAAACTTCATAGGAACATTTTACTTATGGCTCACAATGTATTGAAAACGATTGCGTTGGCATCAGGTGTAAGCAGTACACTGTTGTTGGCTGGTTTCTCAAGCCAAGCATTTGCCATGAGTCCATTCCAGGCAAGTTATCAATTTAGCTATAACGGCAAAAATATGGGCTCGGCAACACGTACTTTAAGCAAGTCGGGGAACAACTGGACCTATGTTTTTGCTGCCAAAGCTGGGGCTATTGCCTCTGCAACTGAAACAAGTCGTTTTAGTTTAAATGGCAACCAAATCCTATCCAACAGCTTTAGCCGTAGCAGCAAAATTTTGGTGCATAACAACAGCATGAGCATTAACTTTAATCCAAATGCTAAAACCATTAACACCAAAAAAGATGATAAGGCTCGCTCTTTTGCTTGGAAATCTGGGGTTCTGGATGAGTTAAATGCTGAATTACAATTGCGTGAAGATTTAAAAACTTCGGGTTTGAAATCGAGTTATGCAATTGCAGATGCCAAAGAAGTTGAGGCACGCCGCTTTGTCAAACAAGGTTCAGAAACTGTTAAAACCTCTTACGGTACCTTTGACACCATTAAGGTGGTGATGAAACATGATAAACCTAACCGCGATACAATTTTCTGGTTAGCGCCTAAACTTGACTATGCACCAGTGAAAGTTTCTCACCAAGATGGCAAAACATCATACGGTTTGCTATTAACGGGCTATAAAGGCTCAACGAATTAATTGATTTGATCAATTTCGCTTGCATTTTTTGAGAGCCTTTTTAAAATACGCTTTTGCTTGAAAAAGCATCTGCCCTTAGAGGAATTCTCCCGTGCACGCACTAGAACAGAAAATCTTAACTGAAGGTATCGTTCTATCTGATCAAGTTCTGAAAGTTGATGCTTTCTTGAATCATCAAATTGACCCTGTATTGATGCAGCAAATTGGTAAAGAGTTTGCTGCTCGCTTTAAAGATGCAGGAATCACAAAGATTATTACCATCGAAGCTTCTGGTATTGCTCCAGCAGTAATGGCAGGTTTAGAACTTGGCGTGCCTGTGATCTTTGCACGTAAATATCAATCTTTAACTTTAAAAGACGATTTATATCGCTCTAAAGTTTTCTCTTTCACTAAACAGATTGAAAGCACCATCGCTATTTCAAACAAGCACATTAGCGCGAGCGATAAAGCATTAGTAATTGATGACTTTTTGGCGAATGGTCAAGCTGCTTTAGGTCTTGCCGATTTAATTCACCAGGCAAAAGCTGAAGTTGTGGGTATTGGTATTGTGATTGAAAAATCTTTCCAGCCTGGTCGCCAATTGTTACTTGATAAAGGTTACCGTGTTGAGTCCTTGGCACGTATTAAATCTTTAGAGAATGGTGCAGTTGAATTTGTTCGTGACTAAGTTTCGAACTGAATTTGAAAAAGAGCGCTTAGGCGCTCTTTTTTATATGTGACCTTTGTTTTAAGAGACTAGACCTCTTTCATAAATAAAAAAATGATCTTCTTTTTGATTGATATTTGTACTTCAGATTTCTTAGCATTCGTGCATAATCTACGGATGAAATACAGCGATTCAAAGAAGCTTTCTGAAATCCAGTTCAAGCGATACACAGGTATCTCATGGTCAACCTTCAATTTAATCATTGAAGAATTAAAAAAGCATGGGACAACTAAAGGCAGACCACCTAAATTAAGTATGCAGGATCAGGCTTTACTGTGTCTAAGCTATTGGCATGAATACCGAACTTTATTTCATGTAGCAACGAGTTATGGAGTTTCAGAACCTACAGCCTCAAGAATTGTGCGTCACGTTGAAGATTGTTTAATTCGATCTCATCTCTTTAATTTACCGAAGAATTTGCCTGAAGGTGAAGGGATAGACTGGAATGTGGTAATTGTAGATGCTACAGAAATTCCGATACAAAGACCTAAAAAAACAGAAGAAAAGCTATAGTGGCAAGAAAAAAACACACACCTTTAAAGTACAGGCCTTAATTCACTATAAAACCCAGCAAATACTGAGTTTATGTACGAGTCATGGTGCAGTCCATGACTTTGAGTTATTCAAACGAAATTTACACCAGATTCCTTAAGGGTCTTTTATCCTCGCAAATAAAGGCTATCGAGGGATTTATACGTTGTATCTAAATAGTCTTTTACCCTTAAAAGCCAAAAGACGATGTAAATTAGATCCTGAGCTAAAAATTTATAATCAGGCAATCAATAAAAGAAGAATAGGTATTGAACATGTATTTGGCAGCCTAAAAACTTTCAAAATTCTTGCTGAACGCTATCGAAACCGAGGAAAAAGACTCGGTTTAAGATTCAATTTAATCGCTGGGATTTACAATATGGAATTGAACAAAAAAGTGATTTATGACAGAGATCTACTGTATTTGAAATAGATATACTGATTAGTGTCTACCAAATCACTTCCTATTTAATTTTTGCAATCTCTAAAACTTCTCTTTTCAGTCTTTCAAGCTCCATACAAACTTTTCCATCCAGTTTAGGCCTAACCTTTTCAAATTTAATTTTTAACAGATCTAAACTTCCAGCATCATTTCAAAAAGAAGTTTTGGCGTCCTAAATCATCCGTTGCATTAAAATCCTCATAAATTATTTTTAAGCGAAAATCCATAATCTTTTTTTTAAATGAGTACATGACTCGTTCTTCAAAGCCTGTTAGACCCATCATTATCGTAATACAGTCTCAACTCTCTAAAGGTATATCGTAAGTTTTATTCTTAAGTCTATTTTTCAGTATATTCTCAACATAATTACGAGCAAGTCCCAATTGCGTTAATTGATCTTCATCTAATACTTCTTTACTTGATTCACTACTCATCCACACTTGCATAAAAACTCCTAATAATCTGATTCTTTTTATCAAAAAAAACCCGACGTCCTGTCGAGGTTTTTCGTATTGGGTCAATGAGTATAACTACTGTCACACCTTACCTTTCTTGTCATTTATTTTCTTATTTTTATCTAAAGCTTCCTGCTCTTTATATTTAGCATCATAGAAAATAGCAATCAGATGCTCTAGACGCAGAAGCCCTAAAGTAATGTGCACTTAGACGTACAAATCAGAGTGGTTTTTATCCCAAAAGTTATCCTCAGAAGTCAGAGATTATTTTGGATAATAAAGGCGCCAAGAAATCTGCAAAAGAATTAAATCAACAATTTATATTTATTTTATTGTAAAATAAAAAGGTCTAACTATCCGAAAATAGTTAGACCCTGGATCATATTGAAAGGTGGATTTACTTTACAGTCACTGTAATGCTACCGGTGTTCACAGCACCGATTGCTGAAGTTTTGATGCCATCAATATGATTCTCAAATCCTCTGGTATTTACAGATGCATCAATAGCCCCAGTATTAAAGGCTAAATTCGCTGCACTGTAATTACTCAGAGTTTCAGAGAATTGATCATAAACGTCGGTATTCAGTGATGCACTGATAGAGCTTTCGAACTCTGATGACCGTTCAGTACGCCATTCTTCTAAAGTACGCGCCGCACTTCTTTCAGCATCAAGAGTTGCCTCTAATGTACCCGTATTCACAGCACTGAAGTTACCTTGCTGTAGGTTGATACTTCCTGTGTTTACTGCACCCAGTGCTGAAGTTTCTACCGCGATAGCGTCTCCAACATTATTTAATGAATTAACCCCTCCAAAAGTGTTGACGGTTGCATCAATATTATTGGTATTGATTGCAAGGTTAAGCGCCGTACCATTTTCTGCCCTTTGAGATAAAACACTTAGGGTGGATTGTAAACCAGTATCTACAGTGATCTCTTGAGCATTTGCCATAACTGCACTGGACAGGAAGGTGACAGATAAGGCAATTGTTTTGATAGTCTTATTCATAGTTGTTTTCCTTTTCTAATTTTGAAGTACTTCTCGCTAAGCACTTCTTTTTATAATGAGAGCGAGCTCATTTTTTATATATTTTTTAATCACGCTGAGTTGTTGACCAGTAATTTTCTATCATTGCCGGATTGACATTCCACAGCGTCGTAGTCTTTTCATCTTCTTTTTCTTTATCGACTTTTTCTTGAGTATCTTTTTCTTTATTCATTTTGCCTGAAGAAGATGAACCTTGTTTCTTGCTAATGTATTTTATCAGGTCCTGTTTGCTCATTTCAGGCTCGCCTTCAGGATTTTGAATCAGCTCAGATTCTTTATTCTTAGGCGGCTTAGTATCCTTGCTGGGTGAGTTGGTCGATTTATTTTTCTCATTGGATGAACTTGTGTCATGTGAGTAAGATTCCAGCAGCGATCTACCTGAATCCACAGTATTGTGTTTCTGGCTTTCCTTATACTTATACAGGGCAACAGAGCTTCGCGTTAACTCTAAGCGGCCAAATTCAGGGGGTATTTCAGTGCGGCAGCTTTCAAATGTTGTGGGCGGAATCACCTGACTGAGCAATTCAAAAGTTGCCAGATTTAACATTTGGCGCAAGGCAAAGTTTGTTGCCTCTCTCTCTCCTTTTCCGACCTGGATATTCAATAAAGTATGACCAGCAAACCTGCCTGCATTTATGCCGTAATCCTGTGCGGCAATTTGCTTCTGCAGTGAAACATTGGCAACGACTTTACTGCTGCGTGTATCGGTCAAGGACAAATCTAAACCGACCATAATTCGGGTTTGACTGTAATTAGGGCCAACACCGCCAATCTGCATATCAAAACCGCCACCCGGAATAAAATCCAAACTGTTAATACTGCCTGTCACATAATAATCAGAAGCCTTGATCTGCCTTGGATCCCGAATTCCCCACTTGGCTTCACTTTCTATAATACGAGGATCACGCCGGTTCAATAAGCTCACCCCAGCCTGAAATAACGCAGATTGCACCATATCTCCAGCACCTTGGGTCACCATTTTGCCACTACCGCCATTGGTCATAATATCTTTGCCGGTTTGGTCTAAAATTGCGCCAACAGAGAAATTGACATCATTGCGCAGTTGCCCTTTCAGGCAGGATAAGGCCATATCAAAAGGGGTAAAAATATCAGTAATCGGCGGTCCTTGCACAAGGCTGACAGGATCCTTGTTTGTAAGCGCCAGACCTGTACACCCTGTCAAAAGATGGCTAAAAAGGATCGTGATGCTTACAGAAGATATGTTTCTTCTATTCAGCCGAGGGAAGTTCAACATAATGTTGCTCCCCCAGGTTGAGTGCTTAAGTTAGGACATTGCTGATTATTTTGGGTGGTAGTCGAATTTACAGACCCGTCATTGGCAGTATCATTCGAAATGTCTACACCGTTGTTTGAACCATTGATATTCACATTACTAGTAGCCGAATTCACTGTACCTATAGAACTTGTCGATGTGCTGTTTATCGTAGTCTTTCCTAGTCCAGAATAATAATCTGAATCCATGAGTTCAATCAGATTTGCTTGAACTAAATTCTCACTCGAGCGGTTAGTTGATGCTTTCCATCGCGAACTCCACTCATCAGATGTTGCATAAGTGTTACTCAGAAAACATAAACAAAATAAACCCACATAAATTACTGATATTCTCATGGTGTTTACTATCCTTTAAACTAAGATGTTTATTTATTTTCATTTAGTAATGTTTAATTGTTAGTTTTTAATTTCTCTAAGAAAGATTAAATCACATAAAAAAAATAAAATGTAAAATTTATTATAATCTATATATTTTTACCCTTAAAAAATAATTCATCCCATTGTTTTAATTATATTTATTTTTTATTTTATTTATTTTTTAATTGTAAGAAATCATTATAAAAAATTCTAAAAATTTGAAATTCACATGAAAAAATCAATTAAATTAATATATTTTTTATATTGAAAATAATAAAAAATTTTATTAATAAAGAGTAAAATTTCTAGATTGATTCAGTTTATGAAACTGTAAATTTTGATTTTATTAAACTTTTTATGGGAGTGTGAACAACCTCTCACTTTATTATAAATATAACAAATCAATCATAATTAAGTTATTTGTACAGGAATTCTAATAGAAATGTGGTTTTTTCAGAATACGATTAGAATTTCACAGAAAGAGATCAACCCGAATGATAAAATGTTATCGGGTGATGAATTCTGGGGAAATGATCAAGCTGCTTTAAGTCTTGTTGATTTCATTCACCAAGTAAAAGCTGATGTTTTAGTGGATGATAGAAAAACCTTTCCAACCAGACTTGCTGATTGTTACTTGATAAAGGTTACTCTGTTGAATCTTTAGCACCAGTAAAATCTTTAGAAAACGATTGCATTTACAACTCAGATAAACTTCTATGACTTTCATTCAGCTAGAATCAAGTTGCTGTGAAATGTTCCTGACCTGGTGTGTCAGAACATACATACTCTAAATTGTGATGGTGCATTATCTGTTTGAAGTAATAAACTGGCTTCATTCCAAGATAACCAAAAGATAAATAATTGATGGAAAAATTTATGCAATGTCCTAAATGCGGATCTTCTGAAGTGGAAAAACGAGATCACGAGAAAAACATCAAGACAATAAGTGGCATCCTTCTTACTTCCGCGGGTGCAACAGCAGGTACAGTCGGTGGCGCAGCAACGGGTGCCTCAACTGGGGCAGCCATTGGTGCCGTTGCTGGACCATTGGGAGTTATTTTCGGTGGAACCGTAGGAACATTTGTAGGAGCAATTGCCGTAGGGGTCACCGGTGGTATTTTAGGAAATATCTTTGGCAAAAAAGCCGGTGTAATTATCGATAAAAATGTGTTCTTAGATTACAAATGCCTAAAGTGCAATCATCGTTTTAAAGAAAAAGCATAACGAATTAGCGCTTAAATTTTATACTGCAATTAAAAAAGACCATTCATTTTAGAACGGTCTTTTTATTTTTATAAATCGATAAAAATTCTAGCTAGAAAGTCACCTACTTAAGTTCCCTTTCCACTTTAGAAAATTATGAATTTGTCTGTAGTTTTTTAACCACATCACCCAATCGCTTGCCCTGCTCTTCACACAAGACTTTTTCATCCTGGCTTAGGCCCAAATCATGCCGCGGACCACTGACATGGCTTGCACCATACGGCGTACCACCCGATTTAGTATTAGATAATGCCGGATTGGCATTCGGCAAACCCATAATCATCATGCCATGATGAAATAAGGGTGGAAGCATGGTCAGCAAGGTACTTTCCTGTCCGCCATGCATGGAGCCTGATGAGGTAAAAACACAGGCAGGTTTTTGGTGCAAAGCGCCATTTAACCAAAGACTGGTGGTCTGATCCCAAAAATACTTCATCTCAGATGCCATATTGCCAAAACGGGTTGGAGAACCGAGTGCCAGACCGGAACAATTCGCCAAATCATCTAAAGTACAATAAATATCCCCTTCGGCAGGAATACTGGGCTCCGCTTCTTTGACCACTGTCGATAAATTTGGAACAGTGCGAATTTTTACAGCCATACCTGTAGATTCAATACCGTTGGCAATTAAGTGTGCCATTTCTTTAGTCGAACCATATTTGCTGTAATATAAAACAAGAACATAAGACTGCATAATTTTTATAAACGAAGCTAAAAAAGAAAACTATACGGTATTTTTCCTATTTTTTGGTTAAGCTTGATCATGAAAATTCATAAAGATGATTAAAAAATTGAGACTTTATACCTATGTTAGAAAAGTACTTAAAAAAGCACCCTTTTTATGACAAGACCTGGTTTCAGTTTGTTTTATTTGTGATAAGACGATTTGAAGCAGACCGTTGTCGTGAACAGGCAGGTTCCTTAACCTATACCACGCTATTTGCAGTAGTGCCCATGCTGACTGTTTTCTTGGTCATCATTTCTTCCATTAAAGCGCTTGAGCCGGCAAGGCAACAATTACAACAACTGATTTATAGTAATTTCTTACCCCGAACCACGATTGCTTTTGATAAAGCCTTTAATGCTTTTACCGATAAATCCAGCAATCTGACCATCATCGGGATTTTATTTCTATTTATTACCACCGTGATGATGCTAACCAGTATTGAAACCGTATTTAACCGGATTTGGCGTGTTCGTGAAACGCGTGGTGGCATTATTGGATTTATGCGCTATTGGACCATTATTTCTCTCGGTCCAATTGTGTTGGGTAGCGCATTCGTTATTTCATCTGCCGTGGCCTCTTTAAATGTACTGAGCAATAATTTTGCCGGCTATGAATTAAATGGCGAGTTTATCTTTTGGGGTATTTCTTTTGCCCTGACCATTCTGGGATTTTTCATTTTAAATTGGACCATTCCCAACCGGAGTGTTCCAATCAAGGCGGCTTTGATTGCGGGGACATTCAGTGCGGTGGTATTTGAATTACTCAAGAATCTGTTCGGTTTCATCATGTCCAACTTCACCAGTTATGAAATTGTTTATGGTGCTTTTGCCGCTGTGCCGATTTTCCTGTTATGGATTTTCTTGTCCTGGAATATTGTATTATTAGGAGTTGAAATCAGTTATGCACTAACCGCTTTTTATTCAGGCAAAGAACAGAAGCGTCATCCTGTAATTATGCTGCTGGATTTATTGGAACTGTTTTATAAAAAACAACTGAAAGGTGAAAGTGTCTCTGATGAAGAAGCTTTAGGCATTTTGGGACGTGAAGAAATTGGGCGCTGGCCTTCTTACGTACTGATGCTTGAAAAACAAAATTTGGTCAAACGTACCGACAATGACCATTTTGTTTTAGTGCGCAATTTGGATCAAGTCGATTTCTGGCGCTTCTATACCCAATTACCCTATCCACTTCCACGCCGTCAAGATATGGGAAATATTCATCCTGACGATGAATGGATGCAAAAACTGGGGCCTGCACTGATTGAAGCGGATGACTATCTTTCAGCAAAATTGGCGATTCCTTTATCCAAAATTCTGGAAGAGAAATAGAACTCTATTTCTCTTACTCCGCTCAGTATTGAAAATACTTTACCTTAGATGGAAATATCTCTCCTTCCTCTTAAAAGAGGAAGGAACATGAATAAGACTTAAATTTCAGAAGTACTCTTCCAGCAAATTACGGCCCCAAAAGTGACTAAGCATGTTCCGATCCAAAAGGTAAAATTCGGGGTTGTATTCAAAATTAGCATCGACATACAGGAAGATAAAACAGGCATAAAATAGGTAGCAAGAATCAGCAGTTTTATATTGCCAAACTGCAAGCTCTGATTCCAGTTGCTATAAGCAATCCCCACCAAACCACCTGTTAACGCAATCAATAACCACATATTCAACGGTGGAAAAATAAAAGCCTCATCCATAATAAAATGAATGCCCCATAAGGCGATCGCTGTCACCATAAAAAATAGCGGTACAGCATTTTGCCCTTGGGCATATTTTTTGGTCATTACGCTATAACATGGCCAAAGCAAAGCCCCTAAAAATGCAAAAAAATAAGCGATTGGATTTTGTTGCAGTATGTGCAGAAATTGATGCAAATTCAAAATGTCCGGATTAACCACCAGCAATAGCCCAAGCACAGAAATAATAAAGCCTGAAATAACTGGCCAACGATAATTCAGCTGCTTGGCCAGTATTGAAAATACAATCGTAAGCGGCGGCCACAAATAATTAATCATTGCAATAATCAGCACCTGATCATGATTTTGTGACAAGGCAATCGAAACTAAAAATAGAATTTCATAAGCCACAAATAAAGCGCCACAGCCCCACACATAAGCTTTCGACATGTGCTGAAAACGCGGCAGTCCATTCAGCACTAAAATAGCCATTGCACTAAAACTATAAATCAGGGCAATGGCTGAAACAGGACTTAAGGATTCAGTAATCAGTTTAACCACTGCAACCAGAGTTGCCCAAATCAAGATCGATGAGAAGCCTATCCAGGTGGCGTTATTGAATACTTTCATAGGCTGCTGTTTTTCGGCTTTAACCAGCCCTGTAAACTCACCACCAACACACCCATCATCACCATGACTATACCAATAATAAAGTTCATTTCGATGCTTTCATTGAGTAACCAAACGCCAAACAACATGCCAAACAATGGCGTTAAAAATGAAAATACACCTAAACGTGAAGCCAAATAACTTTTCAGCAGCCAGAACCAGATCAGATAACTTGCAAATGAAATAGCCACGCTATGGAAAATCAGACTACCAATCGCAAGGTTTGTCCAATGAATGCTGGCTTTTCCCAACACGAAAGTTAAAGGGAATAAGAATACAAATCCACCAGCCAATTGAGAGAACAAAGTCTGAGTGGCGGGAGCATCTGAAAGCTTGCTTAAACGTACCGCAACCGTGGTGGCTGCCCAGAGTATGCCAGCCAGTAAGGCGAGAATATCACCAAACAGCATTTGCGATAGATCGTGCCCTGAACTGCCATCGCGTCCCACAAACGTCACCACGATGCCTAAAAATGCGATAAAAATACCGCCCCACTGCAAAATGGATAATCGTTCTGAAGGCAGTTTCCAGTGCAGACCCAAAGCCACAAAAATAGGTGCGGTATAAAGTAAGACAATGGCATGCGAAGCAGAAGTAAACTGAATGGCGTGAGCAAGCATAAAAAACTCAGCTGCAAATAATAAAGCTACAGCCAAACCAGGATACAAATAATCTTTGCTCCACAGTGAGTTCCCTTGCGCAAGCTTGATCAACGGATAGACCATTAAGGCAGACAGTCCTGATCGCAAAGCAACTTGCATTAAAGCAGAAATATCAGGCGCTGCCATTTTCAAGACAACTTGTTGTAAGCCCCAAAGAATACACAAGCCAAACATGATGGTAGAGGCTCGTACATCCAGTGCCTTGCGTTCTATCACTATTTTTCCTTGAAACTTACCGTATTTTTTACGCGTCCGAAGATACGCTAAGCCTCCCAATTTTGAAATTGGAGATCATCTGATTCGAGATAATTTGAAAAGTATTCTGTGTTATATCTATTTAAAAAAGGACCGCCAAAGCAGTCCTTTCATTCATTCAAAGCTTAAGCCTGAACAAAGGTTTTCCAGACAAAATCTTGGCTTTGACCTTGCAACGTCATGGTCAATTGATCTTCTGCTTTTAATGCAGCTACACCTGAAGGTGTACCGGTCATCACCACATCCCCTTCTTCTAGGGTAAAGACTTGGCTGATGTCGGCAAGCAAAGTCGCAATATCAAAAATTAGTAGAGATGTATCACCTTTTTGACGTAGCTCATCATTGACATGCAAGGTGTAGTGCACATTTTTCCAGTCTTCGATTTCTGAAAGCTCAACCCAATCTGCCAGGATACATGAACCATCATAGGCTTTGGCGCGTTCCCAAGGCTGACCTTTCTTTTTCAGGTCATCTTGTAAATCACGTAGCGTCAAGTCCAAACCTAAAGTCACCGCACCCACGGCTTCAAGCGCTTTGGCTGGATTAGTTTCCGCTTTTAAAGTGCGGTCAATACGCAAGCTCAATTCACACTCATAGTGGCAATTGCCCCAAGCCGGGTTCCATGAAATGCCTTGTTCCAAGGTCGCCAGAGTACTTGGTGGTTTAATAAATAAAACTGGACGATCAGGAATGGCATTGCCTAATTCTTTGGCATGGTCTGCATAGCTACGACCGACACAGACAATTTTAGATGGACGTGTACTCATGATCTTCCCTTTCAATTCACTTTTAAATACTTTGAGACTTACTTTTTGAATGTATTTTCAAATATGGTTTGATCCGCAGATTGCTGCTCAAAAGCACGTTTCGGCACAATAATGACGGTACGATTTTTTAATTCAAGCATATAGGTGAGCTTACCTATAGCAAAGTTTTGTACTTCGCTGTAGTTGAAAATTTGCTTACGACCATTGGCATAAATTTCTGCATAATCTTGAAATAATTCGATGCCTTGTTCACTTTTGCCAAACTGGTATTTCACAAATTGACGTTTAAACATCATCGGTAAAAACCAGTAACGCATAATCAACTGTAAAATTAAAAAGAAAGCGCCAAGCGCGACGTAATAGCGACCTACACCATTAAAGCCGAGGTAAAAACCCCAAACAATGATTCCGATACTCACCAGTGGCGTAATAAAGCGCGTGAGTTGTTTTTTACCAAAAGTCGCAAGTGCAAAACCATCTTGTGATTCTTCCAGGTTTAAGGAATAACGTAGCGATACCGCCGGCTTGGTCTCTGACATATTTAATCATCAAATTATTACAACAATTGCGCTAGATATTACACCAGATTAGCCTTTTCCTTCTTGTTTTTGCCGGCTAAAATTACATAAGTTTGCTTCACAATTGCTAGGAAATTAATTAAAACATCAGCACACACTCATAAAAAGCATAAACAGGATGGGATATGCGAAACAATAAAAATAAATGCCGCCTCTTGATTCTGTGCTGCTTGTTTGGCACGCAGACTTCGGCAAAAATTGTTGCATGGAAAGAACAGATTCCCAGTAGCTTAAGTGTGTTTCAAGGTAAGGCTCAACCACTGGCAGACTTAGCCGCAAACCGTATTTTGATTTATGCCCATCCTGCACAGGCGATTACGTTGCCAACCTTTAAAAATCAGCAAAGTATGACAGCTAAGTTTTATACGGGTGCAATCGTTGTACCCACCAATAGCCAAAATGTAGCGCGGCTTTTAAGCAACTATAGCGGGTACAATCAGCTATTTCCGACCTTGAAATCTGCAAAGGTATTGGAACAACAAGGCAATATTACCCAGATGAAATATCAGGTGTCTATTCCCACTCCCATTCCAATCTTAAACTTTAAAGAAAATGTGGTGATGCAGCATCATTTAACCGCCCACAGTATTTCCACCATTGTGCTGGATGCGCCCATTCCTTACGGCGCGGGAAAAATTGAATGGTTTGATTTAGGCGGAAATAAGACTTTAATTACCATTACCCAATGGGGTGACTTAAGTCATCCCAAAGGCTTTTTATTCAGTACCATTTTGAATGCTCTGCCTGAAGCCAAACTTGGCATTCCCTCAGGTACCAACGCTTTTTTGTTAGAAGCCTTACAACAACGCTTTAAAGTCGCCACTTCAGAGACCTTAAAAGTCGGAGAATTACCTGAAACCCCATTAAGCTTGAGCCAGGTTCAAAAAATTGCAGCACTAAGCCAGTTCTCGCAAGAACCCGTCTCGTTTATTTTGCCATCCAATAAAGTGCCCTATTCGCATGGCTTGGAAAGCTTGCGTTTTAGTAGCAGCTATCAATATTTTGCCAAAAGCCCGCAACAGTTAAAGTATTGGCTGAGTGCTCCTGCTTATCAGGAACTTTTTCCACGTCAGATTAAAGCCATCGAAATTAAAAAAATTGATCCCAACACCTTTGATGCTGACTATAAAATTTCAGTCGGCTTGGGCGTGATTAATATTCCATTCGATTTTAAGCTGCGTTTTGACTACCCCCACAGTCTGGAAAATGAGTTTAAGGCGGTAGGTGGTGACTTGCAATTTGTTAAGGGCGGTATGCAACTGATTCCGCAAGGCAACGGCACCTTATTGAAGGTCACCAGTGCCATGAAAATTCATGACAAAGCGCCTTTCCTGCTTCGAGCGATGCGAAGTATGCCTTATCACGATATGTTACCAGCCCTTGGTGGCAATACCGTATTGGCATTGAAAATTAAGCAGAAGATGAAATAATTGTTTAACATATTTAATTTATTCTAGGCACAAAAAAACCGCAATTAAGCGGTTTCTTCCAGTTTTATATCTGTCGATGTGATCAAGTTGGTGCGCTCAGAGAGATTCGAACTCCCGACCCCTTAGTTCGTAGCCAAGTGCTCTATCCAGCTGAGCTATGAGCGCGACGTCTTGATGTGCTGCATTATACGCGTTTTTAATGCGCTGTTAAGTGCTTTTTAACAAATCCGTCATCAAGTGAACAGTTATTGGGCGAAATTGAATTTTTTATCTGTTTTTTAAACAAAACGCCCAATTTAGATATTTCTCATAACATCTTTCCCAAACATTGATCTTAAAGATCATCACTGAGTCTTGAAAATACATCAATGCTCTAGATTATGACACTCAGGAAACTGATTTGATTGGTAGAGATAGAGGTGAGGCCGTTTAGAACATCACCGGTGGTTGCTAGAATATTCAGCAACCATAGGAAAATACGCATATAACTTTTTTTAAATATATTTATGGGAATAAAGAGAATTTTTTAATTTTCTCTTTTTTTTCTTGATAGGCTTGGGTATCCGCCACAATTAATTGTTCTCTTAAATTTTTATATTCTTCCCAATTAAAGGGTGGAATTGTATTCGGCAAATAAGGTTTTTGTTTGTTACTTGAAGCATATACTTCATTTCCACAAATGAAGTCACATGCAGCTTTTGCCCCTAATGCAAACAGTGCGGCTTTTTTTTCATCCGACATATTAAAGTCAAGAATACCAAATGTATCTGATTCATTGGGCTTAAATTTCCCCCATATTTTTTTCACAATATTATTCGATTTATTTTTATGATTTGGCACATATTTCTGCGAAGTATCTACATATGTAATCAATTGTTTGTAATCATCATTATTAAGCAAAAAAGTATAATCATTGGTATGAATGGTGGTTTTGACGAGTGCGGTTAAATAGTCGGATAGACTGTCTACTGTTGAGGCTTTTTTCCTACTCACATCGAGTTTGACTCCAAAGGTGGGACATAATGGAATGCTGTCCCGAGAATGAAAAACATCAATTGGAAAGTTAGAGATCACACCCCCATCAACCAGATAAGCAACTTCAGGAAGATCCCCTTCAAAGCCCGTTAATACCTGCCAAAATTTTTCACGATTTTCGGGTATGTTATTGATTCGAACAGGTTCAAAAAACAACGGAATGGACATAGAAGCCCTGACATAGTGTTTGGGATGAACTTCTAGGGGATTGTTCCAGTATAAATACCCCATTTGAGGAAAAATAATTTTACTTTCAGTTGTAATATCTGATGCAATAATAGCCAATTTATTGGTTTTGAAAGTATTTTCAAAGCGTATCTGATCAAGAACCGGGTATTTTCTTTTGCTGATTTCTCTGATTTTTAAATTTTTGTTCTCTAGTTTTTTAAAAAGTTTAGCCGTTGTTGAGACTTTATTCTGATTTAAAATACTGTCTAACCAGTTTTCAAAATACTGTCCCGGATTGATACCCAATTTATTTTTGCTAAACTTTCCGAGAGTTAAAAGACCTAACAGTTTTGGAAACATTACAAAAAGTGGAGAATCTTTTTGCTCAATATCACTCGCTAATTCTTGAGCTAAAATGCCACCATCAACAAAACTTTTTAAATCCATTTTATTAAAAATAGCAAGGAGCTGTTCACTTTTCTTGTCAGAGGATTGCCCTAAAGCTGCAAGAACTATTGCGTTTATTGCACCTGCTGAAGTTCCAGCTAAGTTTAGAAACCGAATACCTGCTTGTTCAAGCGTGTAGGTATAACCGATTAATGCAAGTCCCCAGACCACACCTCCTTCTAATACCAAATCAATATATTGGTTACCTTGGTGATCGGTAATATCCGAGATTGGCTGCTCCGTAATTTTATTTCGAATTGAATTGATATAGCCATTTTGGCCATGAATGTGTTCATCATCTTTGATTAACGCCAGTAGAGCCATATTTAAACCCTCACTATTATAATTTCTCGGACGTAAAACCTTTTTATTGAATCAATAAACTAAACCTAAATATAAAAAATTTCTATGTTTGAAATTCTTTCTGACAAATGCGGTGCAGCATATTTTTGAAAATATTTAAGCAGTTTTAATGGAAAGCTATAACTAAATTTTAGGCACAAAAAAACCGCAACATGTGCGGTTTTTTCCAGTTTTACATCTGTCGATGTGATCAAGTTGGTGCGCTCAGAGAGATTCGAACTCCCGACCCCTTAGTTCGTAGCCAAGTGCTCTATCCAGCTGAGCTATGAGCGCGTACTTGAGTTGCTTTGCAGCATTCGTTACATTTACGTTTAACTTGATTGGTGCGCTCAGAGAGATTCGAACTCCCGACCCCTTAGTTCGTAGCCAAGTGCTCTATCCAGCTGAGCTATGAGCGCATTTCAAGTTATTCGTGGCGGTGAGAGAGGGATTCGAACCCTCGGTGGGCTTTAAGACCCACGCTCCCTTAGCAGGGGAGTACCTTCAGCCACTCGGCCACCTCACCGTAACGAGCCGCCATAATACAAACTAAACTCTACTACTTCAAGTCACATTTCAAAAAATTCTAATATTTTTAATCAATCATCTATTTTTTAAACGATTTACAGCTTTATTAAGCCCCTTTTCCCCTTTTTATCGACAGTTGCTCGTGTGAAATATGCTGCTTCACTGTAAAATTGGAATTGAAAACACAATATTGCAATCATTTTCGTGCAGTATCCTGCTGCATGACTTATGCTAATCCTATCTTCTGACATGAAGCCAAAGACATTATGAAAAATTGGGTCGACCCTGAAGCTAAGGCTGAAGCCGAACGTTATGACAATCCTATTCCAAGCCGTATTCTCATTTCAGAAACGATTGAAAAATTACAAGCACCACAATCTCATGCAGATTTAGTGGAACACTTCAATATTGCAGATGAAAAAAGTATAGAAGCACTCAGCCATCGTTTAAGTGCCATGGTACGCGATGGTCAATTGATGAAAGATGGGTTCAGGTTCCAGCTCGCAACCAGCCAACCGACTCATGAAGCAACCGTATACATCAATTCGAAAGGTTTGGGGACCGCCAACATTTCCGGACATGATGATATTTTATTGCCTGAACGTGAACTGCGTTTAGTCTTTAATGGTGACCGCGTTAAAGTTCGTCAAACCTCTGTCGACCGTAAAGGTAAACCTTGGGGTTTTATTACTGAAGTTGTACAGCATCGTGTAAAACAGATTATTGGTAAAGTTGCGGTGTATGACGGCGAATACTTCATTCAACCTGCGAATCCTAATGCACATCAACCCATTACCTTAGAAAAAGAATTGATTCAACATGCCCAAGTTAAAGTGGGTGATTCTGTTCGTGTCGCCATTGATGACTACCCGACCCGTGAAGAATTACCCACAGGCCACATTGTGCAATCCATGGCGGATAAAGCTGACACGGAAATCATTATTCCGCAAACCATTTTAGAGTTTGGTTTGCCGTATGAATTTCCAGAAGAAGTGATTCGCGATGCAGAACATTTTAAAGAACCGAACGAACAGGATCGTGAAGGTCGTATCGATTTACGCGATTTAGCCCTCGTCACTATTGATGGTGAAGATGCGCGCGACTTTGACGATGCTGTGTATGCAGAAAAACGTCCAGGTGGCGGTTATCGTGTTGTGGTTGCCATTGCTGACGTGAGTCATTATGTCCGTACCGATAAACCACTGGATGATGAAGCAAAAGAACGTGGCACCTCGGTATATTTCCCGCACTATGTTTTGCCGATGCTGCCTGAAGCACTCTCCAATGGTCTGTGCTCGCTCAACCCACACGTAGACCGTCTCTGTATGGTGTGTGATTTGACTTTATCCCGCGCGGGTAAAGTTACGGGCTTCCAATTCTATCCCTCAGTCATGCATTCAAAAGCACGTTTGACCTATACCCACGTGGCACAATATTTTGACGGCGACAGTAGCGCGATTCCTGAAGACCGCAGTGTGCACAAGTCATTAAACACTCTGTTCCAGCTGTATCAGATTCTCAAAGGCTTACGTTCCGAACGTCATGCGATGGAATTCGAAACGGTCGAAACCTATATGACTTTTGATGAGTTGGGTGGAATTAAGGAAATTCTGCCACGTTCACGTAATGAAGCGCATAAACTGATTGAAGAGTGTATGTTGCTGGCCAATGTTGCAGCAGCAGAATATGCATTAGAAAACGACATTCCAATGTTATACCGTGTGCATGAACCACCTGAATTTTCACGTATCCAAAAAGTTCGTGAATATGTGAAGTTGCTTGGCTTGCCCTTCCCTGAACAGCCAACCCAAAAAGATTACCAAGCAGTGATTGATGCGACCAAAGACCGTATTGACGCGCCAAGTATTCATGCGGTGTTATTGCGTTCAATGATGCAAGCCTATTACGGCGCAAACAACGCCGGACATTTTGGGTTGGCTTATGATGCGTATACACATTTCACTTCACCTATTCGTCGCTACCCTGACTTGTTGTTGCACCGTGCCATCAAAGCCCATTTAAAACAAAAGCCTTTCGCGCTTTCAGGTGCCGCTTTAGATGATGCAGGTGAACATTTCTCTCAAACTGAACGCCGTGCGGATGAAGCATCACGTTCTGTCACCACCTGGTTGAAATGTCACTATATGCAGCAGCATTTAGGTGAAGAATTCGTGGGTATCATTAGTGCAGTCGCTGAATTTGGTTTATTCGTCACCCTTAAAGACCTCTATGTCGATGGCATGATTCACGTCAGCCAATTGGGCGATGACTTCTTTGTTTATGATCAGGCCAGCCAAAGCTTGGTCGGTCAAAGTCGTGGCCAAACCTTTAGTCTTGGTGATGAAGTCAAAATCAAAGTCGCAGCCGTGAATCTGGAAGATCGCAAGATTGACTTTCAACTGTTGCAACAAATGACCCATGCCGGTCGTGCGATTCGTAGCCGTGCCCCACGTGTGGCCAAGACCACAACAGAGGAAGTGTTTAGCCCGCGTGCTAAAGCGGTGGTGAGTGAAGATGGTGAACAGCCAATTCGCAAGAAAAAACCAAAAACCAAGTCAGCTTCTTTTGCTAAAAAGTCCGATAAAAAGCCATCAGCTAAATCGGAGCTAAAAGCCAAAGATAAAGATAAAGTGAGAAAAAAGGCTAAGCCGAAAAAGAAAAAGGATAATGCAAAACCTAAAATAGAGTAATGTTTTAAAATTAAGCCCTACTTCGGTAGGGCTTTTTTTATTGATCATCGATATTCATATGTATTTACCCATAAAAGCAGTATAGACCTTGATTTCCTTATGCCTAAACCCTACATCTACTATTAAGTTTATAAATGAAATGGCGTATTAGAAATGACTTTAGAAAAGGCGACCTTGCCCGTTCCCCAATTTGATCAAATTCAGCTAGCAGATTTAAAACAACAGATTGAACAAGCCATTCAACAAGGACAAAACTTTTTAAATGATTTAACCGAAGTCCCTGAAAGTATTCAGGCGCAACTGGCTGTATTAGACCAAGTCGATACCCTTGAAAATAATATGAGTGAATCTTGGGGTGTGCTGTCACATCTCAATGCAGTGATGAACAACGCAGAAACCCGTGAACTCTATAAATCCCTGCTTCCTGCTTTAAGCGAATACTATACCCAACTGGGTCAACACACGGTGTTATATCAAACTTATCAGAACGTGCAGGATGCAACTGTATTTAATACCTTGCCTGAAGCGCATCAAAGTGCGATTAAACTGGCCCTGCGTGACTTTAAACTTTCAGGTGTGGCTTTAGAAGGTGAAGCCAAAATACGTTATGCGGAAATTTCTGCACGTTTATCTCAGCTTTCATCCGACTTCTCCAATCATGTGCTGGATGCAACCCAAGCCTATTTCAAACCCTTGACTGAAGAGCAACTCAAAGGCTTACCGCAAAGCAGCATCGATTTATTAAAGCAATATGGTCAGCAACGTGAACTAGAACAAGCAGTTGCCACTTTAGATATTCCTTCTTATCTTGCCATTATGACCTATGCAGATGACCGTGGCTTACGTGAGGAACTGTATAAAGCCTACACTACACGTGCTTCGGATTTGTCTGAGCATCCTGAATTTGACAATACGCAAGTGATGGAAGAAATCTTAAGCCTGCGTCATGAAATGGCTCAGCTATTAGGTTTTAAAAACTATGCCGAGCTTTCACTGGCCAGCAAAATGGCGCCTGATGTAGAAACCGTAGATAAATTTCTGGTCGACTTGGCCGAACATGCCCGTGCACCAGCAATGCAAGAAATTGCCGAACTCAAAGCCATCACATCTCAAGATGGTATTCAAGATTTACAGCCTTGGGATACCGGCTACTATTCTGAAAAGCTTAAAGTTCAGCAATTCAATTTATCCCAAGAATCATTAAAACCGTATTTCCCTGCTCCGAAAATTCTGCAAGGTTTATTTAGTATTGTAAATCGTCTTTACGGCATTAGTATTGTGGAACGCGAAGCTCCGGTTTGGCATACAGACGCACGCTATTTTGAACTGGAAGATCAAGGCACGGTGGTAGGCGGTTTTTACTTTGACCTGTACGCTCGCAGTGGCAAACGCGGTGGTGCATGGATGAGTGGCTTCCGTTCACGCATGCAAACCAAAGAAGGTTTACAAAAACCGATCTGCTACATGGTGTGTAACTTCACTCCTGCGGTCGGTGATCAACCTGCCCTGCTCACGCATGATGAAGTAAATACCTTATTCCATGAATTTGGACATGGCTTGCATCACATGTTGACCGAAGTCGACCATATTGCGGTAGCAGGAACGCACGGCGTGGATTGGGACGCTGTCGAACTTCCAAGTCAATTTATGGAATTCTGGACTTGGGATACCAACAGTCTGGATCTGCTCAGTGAACACATCGAAACCAAACAGCATTTACCACAAGACTTATTGAAAGCATTACTAGATGCACGTTTCTTCCAGTCCGGTATGCAAACCTTGCGTCAGATCGAATTTGCCTTGTTTGACTTGTCGATTCACAAGCACAGTTCTGCTTTAAATGCAGAACAAGTCCAAGCCACCCTGGATGATATTCGCCAAAAATATGCGGTAGCACCAACGGCAAGCTATAACCGTTTCCAGCATAGTTTTAGCCATATTTTTGCCGGTGGTTATGCCGCAGGTTATTACTCGTATAAATGGGCGGAAGTTTTGGCCAGCGACGCGTTTGATCGTTTCGAAAAAGAAGGGGTTTTTAATATTCAGACCGGAAAAGAATTTCGTCAATTTATTCTAGCAGTTGGCGGAAAAGATACAGCACTTGATGCGTTTATCAATTTCCGCGGACGCGAGCCAAAAATAGATGCTTTATTACGTCATCAAGGTTGGACGAACCCCGCTAAAAACGCTTAAACTAGACGTCTTAGATTGATCAGCAGGTAAGTAAGATGGCTATTAAACGTCGTTTCATTGCAGGTGCAAAATGTCCTAAATGTGAAGCGCTAGATAGAGTGGTCATGCTTACCTCTGGCGAGGACGAATGGATTGAATGTGTCGAATGCGATTATACAGAAAACCGCCCGACGCATATTGATGAACCACAAATGCCGGAAGTACCGGATGAGATTGGCGTCATTCAGTTCAAACCTCGTCAGCCAAAATAAAAACAGGTTCAATACATGACGTTAGATCAAAGAAATAGCCCAAAACTTTTATTGGGCATTACTGGGGGATTAGTTGCAATCATTGTGCTTTTTTTGACATATCAATGGTTTTTTGCAACATCGAACGAAGTACTTCCTGAACATGAAGCAACAAGCTTAAAGACTCCGGCAAAGCCTGCTATTTCTGCTGAAGTAAAACTAAATGAAAGCCCCGTCGCAACAGATGAAAAAACCATTCAACTGGTCGATGAAAAAATTCTGAAAGCAGCTGTTCCAGAGAATGAATCCTTAGCCAAAGAAGAAATTGCTAAACTGGAAGATATTCAAACGCAACTGAACGATCAGGAAGCTGTGTTAAAAGCACAACATGCGGATGTTGACGATTTAGTCGCACTCAAAGAAGAGCAAATTAAATTACTTGAAGCCCAATTGGCTCAAAAACAATAATTCTATAGTTGAAAATTCGGCTAAAATATCATCAAATATTCTAGCTGATTTTTTCATGCCCATAGCTACAAGCAATCGCAATTTATTTAAAGTGCTTGCTTTACTCACCTGCTCTGCTTTTCTCTTGTCCCTGAGGGGTGTATTCATTGGTTATGCCTCACATACAGTCGACAATCCCAGCATTGTCTTTTTCCAAAATTTTGTCGGTTTATTCATTTTCCTTCCTCTCATTTTTAAGCAAGGGACAGGTTTTTAAGACTGAAAAAAATCTGGGTGCATAGCTGGCGTGCAGTGATTGGGTTGATTGCCATGTATGGCTTCTTTTATGTCATGGCCCATTTAAAGCGGTCCAATGCCATAGGGTTTAGCTACTCATCCCCAGTTTTCATTCCGCTGATAGCTTGGCTATTCCTCAAAGAGGAAATCAGCAAATCCCTGTTTCTTGCAGCAGCAATTGGTTTAATCGGTGTCATATTCGTCGCCAAGCCTGAGGCAGGGATATTTATAATCAAATGTCGGTGATTGGGCTGGGTGCAACCTTATAGTTTGATGGGTTTTACATTGATTCTTAGTGCAATTGTACTGTGTAGCCCCTTAGTACAAAAACGCTCAGCGCAATAAATAAAAATAACCTGTCCTCAAAAAAGCACCCGAAGGTGCTTTTTTTGTTATCGCTTAATCATTATGGATACCATTCAAACAGCCTAAAAATATACGGTGCATAGGTCACAATCAGCAACGACGGGAACAACACCATAATGGGCAACAACCACCGCTCATAGCGGTAATAGAACTTGGTATATTTCACTTTGGCTTCTGCATCGGCAGCGCGAACCTCCTCGTCCCCCACCGACATCCGCGTCAGCAGATGATTCAGGGCGACGGGCGGTGTGACGTAACCCAATTCAAATGCAACCAGTACAATCATCCAGAAATGAATTGGATGAATACCATTTTCATATGCCACTGGTGCAATGGTTGCTGCAACCAAAATTACCGCACCAAACGGATCTGTCGTCATGCCAATAATGGCCAGTAACAAGGCAATGAATGCGAGTGAAATATAGATATTACCCAAATGCGTTGGCAATAATTCAACCACTTCACTACGTTCAATCAAGCCACCCACACTTGCAGACAAAGCCATTAAAATAATTAATGCACCAATATGTCCAACAGTTTCTGCCGAAGCAAACCAGAGTGAATGACCAAAACCTCGCGCTTTCTCTCCCGCATGCGGCGTATGTTCACGCATGAAAGTCGATTGCTTTTCATGTTCCAAGGCTAACGCAGCATGGCGATCTGGTGGAGTTGCAAGACGGTCGCCCCACCATTTATCAAACATAATATAAGCAATCAGAATAATCGGTAAAATCACAGGTGCGGTGAATTCATCCATTCTGGTGTCTAGACCATATTTATATAAAGCAATCACGATAATGGTAATCACGATATAAGGAATCACGGGAACAATAGCTTTCAACATGCCTGGCACCGCAACTTTCGGTGAATTCACCCGGAAACGTGTTTCAGTCAGATATAAAGATACCCCAAGGAAAATAAACGCGGTCAGCCAGAACACATAGATACCATGATTAAACAGTTCATCCGAAGTCACATGACGGCTATCCAGCATCGAAATCAAAATCACCAGCAGACATGGACGAATCACTACACCCAGCGAACCCGACATTGCAGATACCGCCAAGGCATATTGACGACGTGAACCCGAATTCCACACTTCCTTATAAATAATCGCACCTGCAGCCACAACGAAAATACCAGAAGCACCGGTATAAGCGGTTGGAATCGCTGCGGCAATCAAAATGAGCCAGGTTAGCGTTTCAGGTGCCAAATTCCACGGACGTAAAATCCCTAAGAATAAATCCATAACCCGGGTTTGGGTCAGCAACATACCTGCCCAGATAAACAGTGCAAGGTTTAAGAAGATGCCTGAGAATTCAACCAGAATCCCGAGGTAAATCCCTTGCCCCATCGGATAATCCATGACAAAGGTAAAGACAATCCCGGTCACTAATGCCATGTAGGCATATAGAGGCACACTCAGTAAAGCTAAGCCAAAATTCCCTTTGCCTTCTTGTTTGGCTGCAGGTGGCTTAATAAACTGGAGTAAACTGATCAAGGTCAGGCTAACAAACAGGAAAATCCATAGCCAGTAAACCACCAGCGTTTCATAGCTCGAGGTCACACCTGAATTGATGATTGAATGATATTGACTGAGTACAGAAGAAGTCAGCAAACCATTACCCAGCACCATAAACAAAGCATAGACCCGATAATCCAGTTTTGTTGTCGGAGCACGCAATCCAATATGATGAAACTTTACGGACGCGGTAATTGCAGCAACCACGACCATCAGCAATAAAATGATAACGCGATTTTCCGTACCAAATTTAAAAACACCAAAAAATGATGTTTCAAGGGTACGGTAACTTCTTAGACTTGGATGATCATTAATATATTTCACCGCTTTGTCATAGAACTGATATTTTTCTTCACATTGTTGTTGCCCAGCCAATACTGAAGCACGCACGTCTGCTTCCGATGTGGTACCAAAAATATCGGCAAATTCATCATTGGCATTGGATTTCATTTGCTTCTGGACTTGCGCATCTACATCGGGATGGCGGTCACAAGTGGGCGATGCTGGCTCTGCGCGCAGAAAAGAATATTGCATGCCAATGTCTTGATTGCCATACAAGCGCTCGCCGACACGTAACAACTGACCATGAATCATCTCACCAGTACCGATGATGAGGGTAAGCAAAAGTAGTAATAGAATGACAAAAGTCGAGATCCACTCTGTCCATATATAACGTAACAGACCTAATCCTGATCTGTTATTTTCATCATTTTGCATGTGCATTCCTATTTTTATCTTGGTCATTGCCACGGGTTCAGCAATACCAACTTTCCTTTTTCGAATAGAAAACACCCTTTCTCTATTCAATCTCTTTATTGTTATGAACAAATTTGCATCAATTCTGTATTAATAAAAATGACAATATGCATTTTCTTTTATGTTTTAAATGTCAATCTCATCACTATTCAAAAAAATAATCCCATAAAATATAAAATATTGCGATAATTACCCCCCCAATTACCCCTAATAAATGTGCCTCAACCAATACCGGACTGCCAATCAGTTCAGCTGTCCCTAGACTGCCGATGGTATTTTCCCAAATCAATTTGGCCAGTATAAGGAACAAGACGAATGCTGCAAAATTACGCTCTTTCTTATATAACAAATGTACGCAGGCAACCGTGACATAAGCGCCATGCAAGACCCCAGACAACCCTGCATAGGCCTCAATATCAGGAAAAAAATAGTAGAAACACAGACTGATAAATAACGGAAGTAAAAGAAGCAAAGCAACAAAATGCCAGACTTTTACCCGGGGGAAAATGAAAGGTAAACAGGTAAAAGCCAGCATGTTCAGCGCGTAATGGACCCACCCTACATGCACCCAATGCCCGGTCCATATACGCCAAAATTCTTGAAACAAGCCTGCTTGCCAATATATAAATGAATCTGCGAAAACTTGAAGGCATGCCGAAAATGACACCACAATTGCAATAAAAACAATTTTCCGCGTAAGAAATTGGTCTTTCATTGACATGTCCTCCATTTAAAAATGATTTATCAAAGATTAAAACCATCCATTCAGGCCAATTAAAATCCTCTTTTAACTGAACTCAACTTAGGACTTAGTAGTTACATCTTCGTTAAATAAATCATCGAGTTCTGCAGTGTTTTCTTTATCGTCCCAGAAGCGCTGCATTCCATCATCGCTTGTACGAATACCGGTATGTTCAGTCCAATAGCGGTCTGAAATACCCTGTACCATATTCTTCGCCATGCTATCCACCAGCTTAAATTGCGGATTCACCAGTTTTTCTTCTGAACGTGAAGCGGCAAAGGTTTTTAGTGCATCACGAATTTTGCCATCATCCCCACTGGCCTGTGCAGCAACGGCATATAAGGCATGTGACAGGCGTACCCCTTTTTGTTCACCCAATTGCACTGATTCTTTTAAGGTTTGATATGGATCAGGCTTACCCTCTCCCGCACCTGGCAATAGCGTCCAAATCACCGCACGAGCAGCATTGGGTGCACCCCAAAATTTGGCGTTGTCTACACATGCCATGCCCCGTTCAACCACTGCAGCAATATCTTTCGGAACATTAATTGCTCCACCAGAATTAATATCATTGGTCATGGCTTGCAAACCGCTAATCATCCCCATCAAATAAACGGTCTGATCCAGATCGCTCTTCATTTTCGGGCAACCTTCGCCCAGTTTCTTGTTATATTTTGCTTCCCAACGATTTTCCAGCAGCTGATAACCTGCGTATTGACGCTGTGCAGCAATCGCAGCCCAGCGTTTTTGTTCTATACGGGCATCTTGAGCTTCTGAAACTTGACCAGATTTCGAGGCACGCAAATAGCGTAGCTCTGATTCGAGCGCCTGATTTTCAGCGCAAATTCCAGAGGAAGCATATAAAAGAACGGCAATACGGGTTGGATCTGCGCCCATATCTTTGGTTGACATAATCGCTGGGGTCAATGCATTCCCCGAATTACACGCCATATCAGCATCATCCATTGCTAAAATAGGCGGTACAATATGTTTCTCACTAAAACCTAGTGCAATATTTGCCCCTGATTTAACCACTTGAGAACAACCTGATAATAAAGAACTTGCAACTGCAATAACTGCCATACCCTGGCATATTTTTTGGACTCTCGACATTTTCCTGTCCTCTATAATTGTGTTTATGTCCATAGCAACTAAACATATCAGATGCGAAATCTGAATAAAAGAGTATTTACTCTAATCAGATTAGCTACTTTGCCATGAAATGAGATTTGGAAAATTGACTGAATTCAATGAAGTTATAATTTTTGGGCAAAAAAAAGTAGCATTGCGACGGTTCGGCACATGCTACTTATTAAGAGGTAAAAGCCTAACGGCTTTCATGTTGTGCAAATCGATCCTTCAGTACTGTTCCTAGTCGTCCAATAACAATTGCCAAAACAATCGCTACCACCAGAAACATCCAAGTTGGAATCACCATCATGATTTCCTCATTTGCTGTTGGTAGATTTAATGTACATTTAGCGCAAATAATTAACAGGATAAATTGTCTGACAATTGAAATATTTCATCATTTTGTATTCACCCTGTCTTACAACGATCAGTTTAAAATTACATATTATTGATTATTAATATTTTAATTAGAATTTTAAAGATTTAATTGTCTAACAATCAAATCAGTTTCGCCAGTTTCTTTAATGTTTTCCATTGTTTTAACGGCAATTGATCAATCCAAATGAGTAACGGTTTTTCCTGAAAATGCTGGAAATAAATCACAATATAAACTTGGTGATCAATAATATGACTAATCGAAACACGTTTAATCTGTCTGAATTTAACACTTGAGAGTGACCACTCTCGCGCCTCTAAATGTTCAAAATACATGGGTTGCGGTACTTTTAAACCATAAGCATAAGCCATCACAGCCAACAGCACGCAAAACAACCATAGCCATGGCGACAACAGTTGCTGCAAAAGTGCAATCACAAGGGTAAAAATGATCAACTGAAACACAAAGGCCAAGCGGCTGCGTTTCAGTTGAAAAGATCGATTAACCATGTACGTAATGTTTCAGCTTAATAATCAGATCTTTCATTTCAGGACGTGGCGGTTCAGACACTTCCATAAACCAATCCAGTAAATCTGGGTCTTCTTGCGCCACTAAATCAGCAAAAGTTTCTTTCTCTGCTGCATCGGCTTGTAAATAATGATTTTTTACATAAGGGTCAAAGTACACATCAATTTCTTTTAAACCACGACGGGCACGGTAAATTACTTTGCGTTCTTCCAAGCTTATTTCTTCACTCATAGCATTCCCCAACAGTGTGCAAATTTTTGCTAGTTTACCTTATCAGTGCGGCAAGTTTCGAGCCATTTCCTGCAATTGACCAAATTCATCATTTAGGTTAAATATTTGAGCATTCAGCACATTGTCGCTTGTGCATAGATCTTTTACTTTCTATACAACAATGACTCAGAAAATGGACACCATAAAAATGCAATCAGCGGCGATTCGCCCCCTACCCAATATGTTAGCGCGTAATCTATTCACAGCAGAACATGAAGCCTTTCGCGAAAGCGTGCGCAAGTTTTATGAAAAAGAAGTGGTTCCCAATATTGAAAAATATGAGCAGCAACAGCATGTCGACCGTGATTTATGGAATAAGGCCGGCGCAATGGGACTGCTCTGCGCCACGATGCCGGAAGAATATGGAGGTTCGGGTGTAGACCGACTTTACAGCATGATTTTGATTGAAGAGCAAGCCTATGCCATGGATTCATCCACAGGTTTTTCCCTGCACTCGGATATTGTTGCCAACTACTTAAATAATTTCGGTAACGAACAACAAAAAAAGCAATGGTTACCGAAAATGGCAACCGGGGAACTTGTTACAGCTATTGCAATGACCGAACCTGGAACAGGATCAGACTTGCAAGCAGTACGTACTACTGCGGTTCTGGATGGTGACGATTATGTAATTAATGGTTCAAAAATCTTTATTACCAATGGCTATTTATGCGATATGGCGATTGTGGTCTGCAAAACGGGCAGTGCAGATAAAGGGTCTGCCAATTTATCCTTGCTGATGGTTGAGGCTGATCGAACGGGTTTTAGCAAAGGAAAACCACTCAACAAGATTGGCATGAAAGGACAAGATACCTGTGAATTGTTTTTTGACAATGTCCGCGTGCCTAAAGAAAATTTGCTCGGTATGGAAGGCATGGGTTTTATGATGCTGATGAAAGAACTGGCCTGGGAACGCATGCTAGTTGCGATCATTTGCCAAGCTGGCGCAGAAGCTGCATTCGCTCACACTGTAAAATACACCAAAGAGCGGCAAGCCTTTGGTAAACCGATCAGCACTTTCCAAAATACGCGTTTCAAACTTGCCGAATTGCGTACTGAAATTGATTTCTGTCGGGCTTATTTAGACCGCTGCATGGAATTACAGCTTGAAGAAAAACTTGGCATTGATGCAGCTGCTGCTGCGAAGTACAAAATTTCCGAGATGTTTTCTAAAGTTGTCGATGAATGTCTGCAATTGCATGGCGGCTACGGCTACATGATGGAATACCCGATTGCACGAGCCTATATCGATAATCGTGCAAACCGGATCTATGCAGGAACCAACGAGATTATGAAAGAGTTAATCTCTCGTTCCCTGTAAATAAATAAAAAAAGGAGCCTTAGTCTCCTTTTTTATTTGATGTTTGAATTAAGACACTAATTTAGGTTTAGCTGAAACTTGTGTATTGCGTTTTTGAAACTTAAGTACAGCATCATCAAATCTGGCATTTTTTAGCACTTTGCGGTCAGCCAGATAATTATTGGTCACGTTCCAAGGCGCATGTTTACCTTGTTTCGGCATTACATCCGCTGCACGTGCAATATAACCTGAAGATAAGCTCCCCATGACAGTATCTTCCATCAATTCAGTCTGATCAGCTTGAGCAATCACTTGATCATAGCCACTCTTATCCATGTAATTGATCAGACGACAAATATATTCTGCTGCAATATCAACTTTAAGCGTCCAAGATGCGTTGATATAACCAATAATCATCGCCATATTTGGTACATCGCTGACCATTATCCCTTGATACAACATATGCTTAGAAGTATCCATGGGCTTCCCATCAATGGTCGCTTTAATACCGCCTAAAATTTGAATTTCTAAGCCTGTCGCAGAGACAATAATGTCGGCATCCAAATGTTGACCTGATTTCAGCTGAATCCCCTTTTCAGTAAATTTCTCAATCTGATCCGTTTCTACACTTGCCTTACCTGAGCGTAAAACCTTGAATAAATCTCCATCAGGTACCACGCAGAGACGTTGATCCCAAGGGTTATAAGATGGCGTAAAGTGCTTCATATCCACTTTACCCTTGAGCTGCATCTCAATTGATTTGAGTAATAATTTACGCAGCAATTTCGGCTGCTTTTGAGCAAGGGCATAAATGCCACGTTGCATTCCAATATTTCGGGCTCTCGTTAATTTGTAAGCAAGCTCTTCAGGCAAGACTTTACGCATTTTGTCATAAACAAAATCAATTGAGGGGACAGAAGCGATATAAGTCGGAGAACGTTGCAGCATCGTGACGTGCGATGCTCCCCCTTCTGCCATTGCCGGAACCAGTGTGATGGCAGTCGCACCACTGCCGATAATCACGACTCTTTTACCTACATAGTCGAAATTTTCTGGCCAATGTTGGGGATGAATGAGCTTGCCTTTAAATGCTGCTTGATGTGGAAAATCCGGTTGGAAACCTTGGTCATAGTTGTAATAACCAGTACAACCTAAGACAAAATTGGCAATCCAGGTTTGTTGTTTTTGATTTGCATCTTCAATTTGTACCACCCACTTACCGATTGAAGAATCATAATTGGCAGCTAGCACACGATGGTTAAAATGAATTTTGTTTTTTAATTGGTATTCATCCACGACTTCAGATAAATAACCTTTAATGGATGCCCCATCCGCAAGGACATTGGCTTTTTGCCACGGCTTAAAATTAAAGCCAAAGGTCGACATATCAGAGTCCGAGCGAATTCCGGGATATTTGAATAAATCCCACGTCCCACCAAAACTTTCACGACGCTCGATAATATCAAATTGACGTTGCGGACAGTTCTTTGAAAGATGTGCAGCAAGACCAATACCTGAAATTCCTGCGCCAACAATCAAAATATCAATGTGCTTTTCCATGTTCTTTTTATGACCTTGTTGAAATTTATTTTATTAAACCATAAATTTGACAATACACAATGTCAAGTTTAAAAAATCTGACAAAAAATATAACAGTTCAGGACAAAATCTAAAAATAGCTAATAAAAAAGCATAAAAAAGACCGGTGAAACACCGGTCTTTTTCGAACAACTGAAGTTCTTTTTGCGAAATTATTTAACTTCGCGATCTACTAGCTCAACGTAAGCCATCGGTGCAGCATCACCTGCACGGAAGCCCGCTTTAAGAACACGTAAATAACCGCCGTTACGTTCTTTGTAACGAGGGCCAAGAACTGTAAATAATTTACCTACAGTTGCAGCTGAACGAGTACGAGCAAACGCCAAACGACGGTTTGCTACAGAATCGACTTTAGCTAAAGTGATTAAAGGCTCAGCAACACGACGTAATTCTTTTGCTTTAGGAACAGTAGTTTTAATTAACTCGTGTTCGAACAAAGAATTAGCCATGTTTTGGAACATCGCTTTACGATGACTGCTTGTACGGCCTAATTTCACACCACTATTACGATGACGCATGGTGATAGTCCTACTTAATTAACGGCTACGATAAGCAAAGCGATCGTCCATGCGGAGGCTAGCCGGTGGCCAGTTCTCTAAACGCATGCCCAATTGCAAGCCTTTCGATGCCAGAACATCTTTGATTTCAGTTAACGATTTTTTACCTAAGTTAGGAGTTTTCAACAGCTCCACTTCAGTACGTTGAACCAAATCACCGATGTAGTAAATATTTTCTGCTTTCAAACAGTTAGCAGAACGAACAGTAAGCTCTAGATCATCTACTGGACGAAGCAAGATTGGATCCACTTCTTCGCGAGGCTCTTGAGCAACAGGAGCTTGATCTTTCTGAAGATCAACAAAAATTGCAATTTGTTGTTGCAAGATTGTTGCCGCTTTGCGGATTGCTTCTTCTGGATCAACTGTACCATTGGTTTCAAGATCAATGATCAATTTATCAAGGTCAGTACGTTGTTCTACACGAGCATTTTCAACTGTGTAAGACACGCGTTTGATTGGGCTATAAGAAGCATCTAACTGTAAACGACCCACAGGGCGAGTTTCGCCTTCTGGGAAACGTGAGTCAGAAGTCTCATAACCACGGCCTTGAGAAACTTTCAGGCGCATTTTCAATGAGCCTGAAGCACTTAACGTGCCAATCAAATGCTCAGGGTTTACCACTTCAACATTATGAGGTAAACGAAGATCGGCGGCAGTTACGTCGCCAGGACCTTGTTTTTCTAATGTCAAATATGCTTCGTTTTGATCGAACAGCTTAATCGACAATCCTTTTAGGTTCAGCAAGAGCTCGACGATGTCCTGCTGCAAGCCTTCCAAGGTACTGTACTCGTGCTCAACCCCTTCTATTTCAACTTCCACCACAGCAGCGCCAGGTAAAGAAGAAAGAAGGATACGACGTAAAGCATTACCCAGAGTATGACCAAAGCCACGCTCTAATGGTTCCAGAATCACTTTTGCCGAGGTCCCGCTAGCCGCTTCGACCTTGATCGCTTGCGGAGTTAGAAACTCATTTGCAGTACGCGTCATTATTGCTACCTCAAGGGATTATTTAGAATACAATTCTACAATCAAGCTTTCATTGATTTCAGCAGGTAAATCAGAACGATCCGGTGCAGCTTTAAACGTACCTTCCAATTTTGAATGGTCAACTTCCATCCAAGAAGGAATACCACGTTGAGTAGCTAACTCGATTGCGCCTTTAATACGCAATTGTTGTTTAGCACCTTCGTGAACTGCAATCACGTCACCCGCTTTAACTTGGATTGAAGCGATGTTAACGCGACGACCATTTAAAGTGATTGAACGGTGAGATACAAGCTGACGAGCTTCTGCACGTGTAGAACCAAAACCCATGCGATAAACAACGTTATCAAGACGGCTTTCTAGCAATTTCAACAAGTTTTCACCTGTTGCGCCTTTAACACGAGCAGCTTCTTTATAGTAATTACTAAATTGACGTTCTAACACACCATACGTACGACGTACTTTTTGTTTTTCACGTAATTGTAGTGAGTACTCAGATTGTTTTGCGCGGCTTTGACCATGTTGGCCAGGAGCTTTTGCATGTTTTTTTGTCTTAACGTCAAACGGTTTAACGCCTGATTTAAGTTGCAGGTCTGTCCCTTCGCGGCGAGAGAGTTTGCATTTTGGACCAATATAACGAGCCATGAATGTTTCTCCTTACACGCGACGTTTTTTAGGTGGACGACAACCGTTGTGCGGGATTGGCGTCACATCGGTAATGCTGTTAATTTTATAACCCACTGCACCTAAAGCACGAACCGCAGATTCACGACCGGGACCAGGACCTTTTACAAGGACGTCCAAGTTTTTCAAACCATAGTCTAAAGCAGCTTTACCAGCAACTTCAGCAGCTACCTGAGCAGCGAACGGAGTTGATTTACGTGATCCACGGAAGCCTTGTCCACCTGAAGTGGCCCAAGCCAGTGCATTACCTTGACGATCGGTAATAGTCACAATGGTGTTATTAAAAGAAGCGTGAATGTGTGCAACACCTTCAGAGACGGTACGGGTGACCTTCTTGCGTGCGCGAGTATCTTTAGCCATCTTTTAGCTTCCAGAAATCTTATTTCTTAATAGGTTTGCGCGGACCTTTACGGGTACGTGCGTTAGTTTTGGTGCGTTGTCCACGGACAGGCAAGCTGCGACGATGACGAAGACCGCGGTAGCAGCCTAAATCCATTAAACGTTTAATGTTCATGGAAATTTCGCGACGTAAATCACCTTCGGTCGGAACCTTGGTAATTTCTGCACGAATCGCATCAAGTTGAGCATCATCCAATTCACGGATCTTAGTAGTAGTTGGAATACCTACAGCAGCTAAGATGTTCTTAGCAGTGTGGCGACCGATACCAAAAATATACGTGAGGGAGATAACAGCATGCTTGTTATCCGGAATGTTTACACCGGCAATACGAGCCATTCACTTTCTCCAAAAAGGCAGTAGAGATAATCAACCGCCCGACAAAAACCTTGAGGGGCGGATATTAACCCAATTCACCTACTGAAATCAACAGGTCTTGATCAGATTAACCTTGACGCTGTTTATGACGAGGTTCTGCGCTACAAATCACGCGGATAACCCCATTACGACGGATAACTTTACAGCTACCACAAATTTTTTTAACAGAAGCTTGTACTTTCATGATGAAACCTCAAGTGCGCTTATCCCTTAGGATGAGCAGTCGTTTTTCTCATTAACGTTTGATTATCGTATTGATGCGAGGTGAGATGTGCTTGTAGCTGAGCCATAAAGTCCATCACGACTACCACAACGATCAGCAAAGAGGTACCACCCAAAGAGAATGGAATACCAAATGAGCTTTGTAATACCATCGGCATTAAACAAATCACTGTGATATAAATCGCGCCAATAAAGGTCAAACGACTGAGAATATGATCTAAGTAACGAGCAGTTTGCTCACCTGGACGAATACCAGGCACATAAGCTCCGCTGCGTTTCAAGTTTTCCGACACTTCTTTAGGGCTAAATACTAGCGCAGTATAGAAGTAACAGAAAAAGATAATTAACGCACCAAAGAGCACCAAATACAACGGCTGTCCAGGCGACAACACGAGCGCCAAATCTTGCAAGCTACGTTTGATAATTCCTGCACTAGGATCAGTACTACCCACCCATTGCCCTAAGCTCGCAGGGAACAAAAGCAATGAACTTGCAAAAATTGCCGGGATAACACCTGCCATATTAATTTTTAATGGCAAATGTGTCTGCTGTGCAGTAAATACACGACGACCTTGTTGTTTTTGAGCGTAATTGACTGCTATGCGACGTTGTGCTTTTTCAATAAACACAATCGCTGCTAATACACCTATAGACAACAAACCAAAGATTGCCAAGCCAATAAGACTTGTTTGGCCATTATCTACTGATGATAAAGACTGCATAATTAAATTCGGCAATCCTGCAACAATACCAGCAAAGATGATCATGGATATACCATTCCCTACTCCGCGTTCAGTAATTTGCTCACCCAACCACATCAAGAACATCGTACCCGCGACCAGTGAAGTTACCGCAGGAATGTAAAAAGCCAGACCTCCAGTCAAAGTAATCCCTTGACTAATAAGTCCTGCACACATCCCTACAGACTGCACAAGTGCAAGCAACAATGTACCTTGTCGCGTATATTGATTAATCTTACGCTTACCTTGCTCGCCTTCTTTCTTTAAAGCTTCCAGCGAAGGAACAACCGTAGACATTAACTGCACAATAATTGAAGCAGAAATGTAAGGCATGATCCCTAAAGCAAGAATTGACATCCGCTCTAATGCACCACCAGAAAACATGTTAAACAAACCAAGGATAGTACCCTGGTTTGCATTAAAAAGATTTTCGAGTGCAGCATTATTAATGCCTGGTACTGGAATATGTGCTCCTAGTCGAAAGACCATTAATGCACCAATAAGGAACATCATTCGGCGAATTATTTCACGATATTTCACATGAAATGGCTGCCCTTTCATCATGTTAACATGACCTGAAGAACTAGGAGACATAGACACTAGCGATTACTCCTCGACTTTGCCGCCAGCAGCTTCAACAGCAGCTTTAGCGCCTTTAGTCAATGCAACACCTTGAATAGTGAATGCACGAGTAATATCACCAGAAAGTACGATACGAGCACGAGTCATATCTCTACGTACAACATTCGCTGCTTTTAAAGTTTCAAGTGAAACGATCTCACCTTCAACTTTAGCAAGCTCAGATAAACGTACTTCAGCAGTTTTCAAAGCCAATTGGCTAGTGAAGCCGAATTTAGGCAAACGACGATATAACGCAGTTTGACCGCCTTCGAAACCTGGACGTGTACCACCGCTCTTACGCGAATTTTGACCTTTGACACCACGGCCACCGGTCTTACCAACGCCAGAACCGATACCACGGCCTAGACGAAGGTTGTCACGCTTAGCACCTTCTGCAGGTGCAATAGTATTTAAACGCAGAGTCATGGCTTATTCCTCTACACTAACCATATAGTAGACTTGGTTGATCATACCGCGGTTAGAAGGCGTATCTTGCACTTCTACAGTATGACCAATACGACGCAGACCTAAACCTTGAAGGCTAAGCTTGTGATTTTTCAAGCGATGCGATGAAGATTTAGTCTGGGTAACTTTAATCGTTTTCATGATTGATTACCCTTGAATTTGTTCAACAGTAAGACCACGTTTCGCAGCGACTTTCTCAGGAGAAGTCATATCACGCAAACCTTTGAAAGTTGCGTTAACTACGTTAGCAGCATTTGTAGAACCGTAGCATTTTGTCAATACGTTATGTACGCCAACAGCTTCTAGAACTGCACGCATAGCACCACCAGCAATTACACCAGTACCTTCAGAAGCAGGTTGCATGTAAACGCGGCTTGCACCGTGACGAGCATTAATAGGATGTTGTACAGTACCGTTAACAAGATCAACAGTAATCATGTTGCGACGTGCAGCTTCAAGTGCTTTAGAAATAGCAGCTGGAACTTCACGTGCTTTACCACGACCAAAACCTACGCGACCATTACCATCACCCACAACAGTTAATGCTGTGAAAGAGAAGATACGACCACCCTTAACAACTTTGGCTACACGATCAACGGCAACCAGCTTTTCAACAAGACCTTCGTTTTGTTCAACTTTAGCCATGATTAGAACTCCAAGCCGTTTTCACGAGCAGCATCAGCCAAGGCTTTGATACGACCATGATATTTAAAACCAGAACGGTCAAATGCAACTTTTGATACACCAGCTGCTTTAGCACGTTCTGCGATTAAAGCACCTACTTTTTGAGCTGCTTCAACGTTACCAGTTGTGCCAGCACGTAAAGTAGCATCTAAAGTTGAAGCTTGCGCTAAAACTTTGCCACCATCTGCTGAAATAACTTGAGCATAGATGTGACGCGGAGTGCGGTTTACACACAAGCGAGTCGCACCCAATGCACGAATGTGCAAGCGTGTGCTTTTCGCACGACGCAAACGGGATTGTTTCTTTTCGTTCATAAGAACCTCGCGCCTTATTTCTTCTTAGCTTCTTTACGAAGAACAACTTCATCCGAATAACGAACACCTTTACCTTTATAAGGTTCTGGTTCACGATATGAACGGATATCTGCAGCTACTTGACCCAACATATGTTTGCTTGCTGATTTCAAAACGATTTCAGTAGCAGTTGGAGTTTCAGCAGTTACACCTTCAGGAAGTTTATAATCGATTGGGTGTGAATAACCTAGGTTAAGATGAACAACATCACCTTTAACCGCAGCTTTATAACCAACACCGATTAGTTGTAACTTACGTTCGAAGCCTTCACTAACACCTTTTACAAGGTTGTTAAGTACAGCGCGAGCAGTACCAGCTTGCATCCAAGAATCTTTAGATTCTTTAACTGGAGCAATATGAAGCTGACCTTCTTCCTGTTTTAGCTCGACCAGCGCATGCAGGTTGAAAGACAATGTACCTTTACTGCCTTTCACTTCGACCTGCCGGCCGTTCTGAGTAACTGTAACACCGTTAGGCACAGTTACTGGGGCTTTAGCCACACGAGACATGAGGATTCACCTATTAAGAAACAAAAGCAATAACTTCACCACCGATACCAGCAGAACGTGCTGCTCGATCAGTCATGATGCCTTTGCTTGTAGAAACAATTGCAATACCTAAACCTTGCTTAACGCTCGGAAGTGCATCTTTACCGCGATATTGACGTAGACCTGGACGGCTTACGCGTTTCACAGTTTCGATAACTGGTTTGCCTTCAAAATATTTTAACGTAATTGTTAAAGTTGCTTTGCCTTCAGCATCAGCAACTTCTACGTTAGAAATGTAACCCTCTTGTTGAAGAACGTTAGCAATAGCAACCTTCAACTTAGAGTTAGGCATAGAAACAGTTTGTTTCTTAGCCATTTGTGCGTTACGAACACGGGTTAGCATGTCGGCAACGGTATCTTGCATACTCATTTATAGTCGCTCCTTACCAGCTTGCCTTAACAACGCCCGGTACATCACCTTGCATTACTGTTTCACGTAATTTGTTACGGCTTAAGCCGAATTTACGGAAGTAACCATGAGGACGACCAGTTAAACCGCAACGGTTACGAAGACGTACTGGAGACGCATTACGTGGTAATGCTTGAAATTTCATCATCGCTTCGAAACGTTCTTCTTCTGATGCATTTACATTTGCAATGATTGCTTTTAATTCAGCACGCTTTGCAGCAAATTTAGCAACAGTAGCTTCGCGTTTCAATTCGCGATTAATCATACCTTTCTTAGCCATATCGACCTCTTATTTGAACGGGAAGCCGAATGCACGCATAAGCGCACGGCCTTCGTCATCGGTGCGAGCAGTCGTAGTAATGGTAATATCCATACCACGAATACGATCAATCTTATCGAAATCGATTTCAGGGAACATGATTTGTTCCTTGAGACCCATCGAGTAATTACCACGACCATCAAATGATTTCGCAGAAAAACCGCGGAAGTCACGAATACGAGGGATCGCAATAGAGATCAAACGGTCTAAGAATTCGTACATACGTTCGCCGCGTAAAGTAACTTTACAACCAATCGGCCAACCATCACGGATTTTAAAACCTGCGATTGATTTACGAGCTAAAGTAAGTACTGGTTTTTGACCAGCAATTGCTTGCATATCAGAAAGAGCGCCGTCTAACAATTTCTTGTCAGCTGATGCAGCACCAACACCCATGTTGATGGTAATTTTTGTAATGCGTGGAATTTCCATCACATTCTTAACGCCCAAAGTTTCTAACAATTGAGCTTTAAGTTCTTCGTTGTAACGTGTTTTAAGTCTGGCCATGGCCTATATCAACCTATTACTTCGCTACCGCCACTGATTCACCATTTGATTTGAATACGCGAGTTTTCACGCCTTCAGCATCAAATTGGTAACCAACACGGTCAGCCTTTTGGGTTGTAGCATTAAAAACTGCCACGTTTGAGATATGAAGCGTAGCTTCCTGAGTTACGATGCTGCCTTCAGCGCCAGTAGCTCGGTTCGGCTTTTGATGCTTCTTAACCAAGTTAAGGCCTTCAACCTTAACACGGTCGTTTGAAACAGACAGAACAGTTCCCTGTTTGCCTTTTTCTTTACCTGCGATCACAATAATTTGATCGCCTTTTTTAATCTTAGCCATGAGTGCCTCTTATAGAACTTCAGGAGCCAATGAAATGATTTTCATGAACTGTTCAGTACGAAGTTCACGAGTCACTGGTCCGAAAATACGAGTTGCAATCGGCGCTTTGTTGTTGTTCAAAATCACAGCAGCATTGTCATCAAAACGGATGATAGAACCATCCGGACGACGTACACCGAATTTCGTACGTACAACCACAGCATTCATCACGTCGCCTTTTTTAACACGACCGCGAGGAATAGCTTCTTTTACAGTAACTTTAATAATGTCGCCAACTGAAGCATAACGACGATGCGAGCCACCAAGTACTTTAATACATTGTACGCGGCGTGCACCACTGTTGTCTGCTACGTCGAGCATACTTTCGGTCTGAATCATTGCCCTACTCCAAAACCGAGCAACACCGGTCGAAATTTCGAAAGGCTCAAAGAGTACTCGAAATCAACCGATGATGCAACAAGAACGTTAATTACTCAGCAGCTGCTTCAACAACTTCAACTAGAGTCCAAGACTTAGTTTTAGAAATTGGGCGGCTTTCTTTAATGGTTACCAAGTCGCCAGTTTTAGCAACATTGTTCTCATCATGAGCATGTAATTTAGTTGAACGGCGGATTAATTTGCCATACAACGGGTGTTGAACGCGGCGTTCAATAAGTACAACAATAGATTTATCCATTTTGTCGCTTACGACCTTGCCGGTTAACGTGCGAACTGTTTGTTCACTCATTGTCCGTTCCCCTGTTTTTCGGTAAGGAGTGTCTTAATACGAGCAATAGTCTTACGAGTAAGCGCAACTTCATGCGATTTACCCAATTGACCAGTTGCTTTAGCCATACGAAGACGGAATTGGTTAAGCTGTTGCTCATCAAGCAAAGCTGTCAACTCTTCTACCGATTTTTCACGTAGATCATTAGTTTTCATTACATCACCGTCTTAGTAACGATAGTGGTTTTAAACGGAAGCTTAGCAGCTGCAAGCGTAAACGCTTCACGTGCCAATTCTTCGCTAACACCATCCATTTCGTACAAGATCTTACCTGGTTTGATTTGGCAAACCCAGTATTCCACAGAACCTTTACCTTTACCCATACGAACTTCTAATGGTTTTTCAGTAATTGGTTTGTCTGGGAAAACACGGATAAAGATCTTACCACCACGTTTTACACGACGGCTGATTGTACGACGCGCAGCTTCAATTTGACGAGCAGTCATTTGACCACGCTCGAGAGATTTAAGTGCAATAGTACCGAAAGATACAGTGCTACCACGATGCGCTAGACCAGTGTTACGGCCTTTTTGTACCTTACGGAACTTAGTACGTTTAGGTTGCAACATGGATTATTCTCCTTTTTCAGCAGAACGATCATTGCGACGACCACGACGCTCCTGACCCTCACCACGACCACGACCGCGTTTAGCTGGACGTTCTTCAGCAGGAGCAGGGTTCATGACTTGTTTCATGCCACCTAAAATCTCGCCGCGGAATACCCAAACTTTAACACCGATCGTACCGTAAGTAGTTTCAGCACGTACAGATGAGTAGTCGATGTCAGCACGAAGTGTATGCAAAGGTACACGACCTTCACGATACCATTCAGTACGGGCAATCTCAGCACCACCTAAACGACCAGAAACTTCAACTTTAATACCTTTAGCACCAGCACGCATAGAGTTTTGAACCGCACGCTTCATAGCACGACGAAACATTACACGTTTTTCTAATTGAGAAGCGATTGCTTCAGCAACTAAACGAGCGTCTAAGTCTGGGCGGTCGATTTCGTTGATGCTTACTTGCGCAGGAACACCCATAATAGATGTTAATTCGCGTTGTAATTTCTCAATATCTTCGCCTTTTTTACCGATCACGATACCTGGACGAGCAGTACTAATTGTAATTTTAGCAGCGCCTGTAGGACGTTCGATAAGAATTTTGCTAACCATCGCATTCTTAAGTTTTTTAGTTAAAAACTCACGAACTTGAAGATCTTTAAGCAAATATTCAGCGTATTGTTTCGGATTCGCATACCAGTTAGCGTTATGACGTTTCACAACACCTAGGCGGATACCGATTGGATGAACCTTCTGACCCATATCAAACCCCTACCTTAACGGTGATGTGACAAGTACGCTTAGTGATACGATCTGCACGGCCTTTAGCACGCGGCATAATACGTTTAAGGCTAGTGCCTTCATCAACGTAAATCGTAGCAACTTTAAGGTCGTCTACATCTAAACTGTTATTATGTTCAGCGTTTGCAATTGCAGATTCCAACGCTTTTTTCACTAAAACTGCAGCTTTTTTGTTGCTGAAGTTCAAGATGTTTAAAGCGTGAGCAATAGACTTGCCACGAATCAAATCTGCAACCAAACGTGCTTTCTGTGCCGAGATAGCGGCACCGCGTAATTTAGCAGTAACTTCCATCATAGCACCTTAACGTTTAGATTTCTTGTCAACACCGTGACCACGATAGGTACGAGTTGGCGCGAATTCACCGAGTTTATGACCAACCATATGTTCAGACACAATTACCGGAACATGGTTACGACCATTATGAACAGAAATTGTTAAACCAACAAAATCTGGGAGTATCATCGAACGACGCGACCAAGTTTTGATCGGCTTACGGTTATTAGCCGCGATAGCCGCTTCAACCTTAGCGAACAAGTGCGCATCGACGAATGGGCCTTTTTTCAGAGAACGAGGCATTGTCAGATTCCTTTACTTGTTACTTAACGCGACGGTCGCGAATGATCATCTTAGTCGTACGCTTGTTGGTACGTGTCTTGTACCCTTTAGCTTTTTGACCCCATGGGCTTACAGGTTGAATACCTTTGTTACGCCCTTCACCACCACCATGTGGATGGTCAACTGGGTTCATCGCCATACCACGTACGGTAGGACGAACGCCACGCCAGCGTGAAGCACCCGCTTTACCGAGTGAACGAAGGTTGCTTTCCTGGTTAGAAACTTCACCAAGAACTGCACGGCATTCAACGTGAATTTTACGCATTTCGCCAGAACGTAGACGAACAATTGCGTAAGAACCGTCACGACCCAACAACTGAACAGAAGTACCAGCTGAACGAGCTAATTGCGCGCCTTTACCGATTTTAAGTTCGATGTTGTGAAGAGTAGAACCGATAGGCATGTTACGAAGTGGTAAGCAGTTACCTGGACGAATTGGAGCATCGTTACCAGACTGTACTTTATCACCAGCACGTAAACCTTTAGGAGCGATGATATAACGACGTTCACCATCCGCATACAACACCAAAGCAATGTGTGCAGTACGGTTAGGATCGTATTCGATACGCTCTACAGTTGCAGGAATACCATCTTTGTTACGTTTGAAGTCAACAATACGGTAGTTCTGCTTATGACCGCCACCAACGTGACGAGTCGTAATGTGACCGTTGTTATTACGACCACCAGTACGTTTTTTAGCTTCAACCAACGGTGCATAAGGCGCGCCTTTGTGAAGATGGTCATGAACGACTTTCTCTACAAAGCGACGTCCTGGTGACGTTGGCTTACATTTTTGAATAGGCATAATTCTCGTCCTTATTCCGCTGCGCTTTCAGCGGTATCGCCCAAGTCAGCCATTTCAACTTCTTGGCCAGCTTTCAGGGTGACGTATGCTTTTTTAACATCAGAACGACGTCCCAATGTTTTACCAAAGCGTTTAGTCTTACCTTTAGTGATCGTTGTGTTAACTTTAACAACTTGAACACCAAAGAGTTGTTCCACTGCTTTTTTGATTTCAAGTTTATTTGCATTGATAGCAACTTTAAAAACTTGAACACCAGCAGCTTCACCTAAAGCTTGTGCTTTTTCTGAGAATACAGGTCCTTGCAGGACTTGATAGATACGTTCGTTGTTCATCCGAGTTCTACCTCAATTTTCTTAGCAGCAGCTACAGACATAACAACTTTATCGAACGCGATCAAGCTAACAGGATCAATTGCAGCAGCATCAACCACATCAACGTGTGGAATGTTACGAGCAGCAAGATACAAGTTCTCATCAACAGCATCAGTAACGATTAATGCACGAGTCGTATTCAAGTCGTTAAGTTTTGCAAGCAATTCTTTAGTTTTTGGAGCTGCAACAGCAAACTCTTCAACTAAAACTAAGCGATCTTGACGAACAAGTTCAGCTAGGATGCATTGCATAGCACCGCGGTACATTTTACGGTTAACTTTTTGAGACCAATCTTGTGGACGGGCAGCAAAAGTTTTACCACCACCAACCCAGATCGGGCTACGAATAGAACCAGCACGCGCACGACCAGTACCTTTTTGACGGAAAGGTTTTTTACCACCGCCAGATACATCGCCACGCGATTTTTGAGCTTTAGAACCTTGACGACCACCAGCTAAGTAAGCTGTAACAACTTGGTGTACAAGAGCTTCGTTAAACTCACGTCCGAAAGCAACTTCAGACAATTCAACAGCAGAGCCGGAAACAGTATTTAAATTCACAATATTTCCCCTCAGGCCTTGATCGTAGGACGAACAATAACGTCGCCACCAGTAGCACCAGGAATCGCACCTTTAACAACAAGAACTGAACGTTCAGTGTCGATAGAAACGATTTCAAGACCCTGTACAGTTACGCGTTCAGCACCTAAATGGCCAGCCATTTTTTTGCCTTTGAACACGCGACCAGGAGTCTGGTTTTGACCAGTAGAACCTAGAACACGGTGAGATAGTGAGTTACCGTGAGTTGCGTCTTGCGTACGGAAATTCCAACGCTTAACACCACCTTGGAAACCTTTACCTTTAGATTGACCAGTTACGTCAACAACTTGACCAACTGAGAACAATTCAACAGTAAGAGAACCACCAACTTCACGACCTTCAAGATCAGCTTCTGTAGCGCGGAATTCTTTAACTAAACGACCAGCAGCAACACCCGCTTTAGCGAAGTGACCTTTCTGAGGATTAGTTACGCGAGATTCGCGACGCTCACCAGTAGTGATTTGAATCGCTTGATAACCATCAGTTTCAAGCGTTTTGATTTGAGTGATGCGGTTAGGATCAACCTCAATCACTGTAACAGGTACAGAAACACCAGCATCTGTAAAGATACGTGTCATACCGCACTTGCGACCGACTAAACCAATAGCCATGTGCATAAACCTCTAAAAAAGCGGCTTAATTAACTTAGAGTGTTAATTAACCCGAAAGCCTTAACCCAATGCGATCTGAACATCAACACCAGCTGCAAGATCTAATTTCATCAATGCATCAACAGTTTTGTCTGTTGGTTGAACGATGTCGATCAAGCGCTTGTAAGTGCGGATTTCATACTGGTCACGCGCGTCTTTGTTAACGTGCGGTGAAGTTAGAACGTTAAAACGTTCGATGCGTGTAGGCATCGGAATTGGACCACAAACTTGTGCACCAGTGCGTTTTGCTGTTTCTACGATCTCTTGAGCAGATTGATCAATTAGACGATGATCAAAAGACTTCAAACGGATACGGATTCTCTGGTTAGACATACCAGTAAACTCCAAGCCAAAAATATAAAGAATCACCTCTGACGCATCTTACCTATCGGTAAGTGTCAAAGGCAGTGAAAATCACTAAGGTCATGATCGATGCCACGACTGTCACGATATTAACTACTTTATTCGTAGTTAACCCCTTTCATTAAAGGGCCGCTCATTATAGCCACTGTTTAACGCTTAAGCAAATCTCTTTTCAGCTTTTTAGTAGTTTTCTGACATTATAAATTTGTAACATTGTTTAAAAACAAATCAACTTGCCGTTTTTTGCAAAACATACTCTATTGCTTGATTTAATATTTGATTTCCTTGAATAAAATTATTTTTTGGCGACTTTTTCAAGTGTTGATCAGATTGTACATATTCTCCTGAAAAATTTACCCGCTCTTCATCATTTTCTAAAAACAGCTTTAATGTTTCCGGTGTGATTTCTGGATGAAACTGGAATCCCAAGACATTTTTGCCAATTTGGTACATCTGGTTGCGGCAAACATCATTTTCGGCTAAATGAATCGCCCCTTTCGGTATTTCAAAGGTTTCGCTATGCCATTGCATCACATTAAATTGCGCTGGCAATTCAAAACACTCTTCAGGTACATGATTAACTTTACGTACCCCAGTCCAGCCGAGTTCTTGTTTTTCATTTCGGCTAACGGCTGCCCCCAATGCATTAGCGATAAGCTGACCACCCAAACACACACCAATTGCGGGTTTGCCCATTGAAAGATAACGTCGCAACCAGCGTTTTTCGACTTTTAACCAAGGGAAATTTGCTTCATCGTTCACACTCATCGGCCCACCCATAATAATGAGTAAATCCACATCTTCCACTTGGGGTAAAGCTTCAATATCCAAAGGACGATCTACAGGTAATGCAAAAAACTCCGTTGCACTAATTTTAGCATGGTGCTGTTTTAAAAATGGATAACAACTGCCGAACCCTTCACCAGCAATATGCTGAAAATAATGTACGTTTAAATGCGACTTCATGCGCTCCCGCCTATTGTTGTGTTCTGATATAGGTTTAGCAAAAATGAAGCCAACATTATGTGCAGATTAACGTTTCTATACATTTCGGCATTTATATAGCCTAATGTGCAAGTTTCTCTTAAGCTAAGACTAATTTTGATACGACTTAGAGCAAAAAATTGAAAAAGAATCCGCAAACAGAACTGATTCATGCACCACGTAAAGCCCCTCAGTACATTTCTACGGTTCAACCTCCCCTGTTTCGTGCATCAACCATTATTTTTGAAGATACCGATGCACTGTTTAATCGCCATTGGACCGATGACTATGACTATAGTTATGGCACCCACGGTACACCAACTACTTTTACCTTGGGGGACAACATTGCCCAAATTGAAGGGGGCGAATATTGCCTGCTGGCGCCGAGCGGTTTGTCAGCCATCAATCTGGTGAATTCATGCTTTTTAGCACACGGAGATGAAGTTTGGGTTGCAGACAATATCTATGGTCCAAACATGGAACATTTGCGCAATCTGGAAACACGTTATAGTATTACAGTTAAGGTTTACAATCCAATAGATGTGGATAGTTTCCAACCTACGAATAAAGCCAAACTGATTTGGTTGGAAGCCGCAGGTTCAGTCACTTTAGAGTTTCCAGATTTGGTCGGCTTGGTTAAAAAAGCTCAAGCACACAATATCTTGACAGCTTTAGACAATACTTGGGGTGCAGGTCTTTCCTTTAATGCATTTGATTTTTCTGATCAGCATTTAAGTGTCGATCTAACCGTTCATGCATTGACGAAATACCCAAGTGGTGGCGGTGATATTTTGATGGGCTCGGTGGTGACTCGTGATCAGAATCTACATCATAAACTGTTTCGTATGCATGCCATTCAAGGCATCTCTATCTCAGGGGATGATGCTGCACAAGTTCAACGCAGTTTAGCTTCCATGCGAGTTCGTTATGAACATCAGTCTCAAAGTACTTTAAAACTGCTGGACTGGTTGAAACAACAGCAAGAATTTGTTCAGGTGCTGCATCCTGCCGATGACTCATCTGCTGGTCATGATTATTGGAAAGAGATTTGTACTACAGGTGAAAGTGCTGGCTTGGTCAGTGTTATTTTCAAACCTGAATATACATTGAAAGATATCCGCAAATTCTGTGACGCCTTACAACTGTTTAAGCTGGGTTTTAGCTGGGGTGGCCCTGTTAGCTTGGTGATGCTCTATAACTTAAAGGATATGCGTGTACTTGAGCATACACATTTGCAACAAGGATTATTGGTTCGTTTTTGTATAGGACTGGAACATCCAAGCGATTTAATTCAAGATATAGAAAACGCGTTAAAACAATTGAATACGCCACAACTCGAATAACTCAAAACATAAGAAAATAAAACAGGAACAGATATGGGTACACCTATCGTTATTGCAAAGAAAACCTCGAATACTCAACAAGAGATTGTTTTACATTCACAGTTCGCCAACCGTCATGGCTTAATCGCGGGTGCAACCGGAACGGGTAAAACGGTAACTTTAAAAGTCCTTGCAGAAAACTTTTCCCGAATTGGTGTACCCGTGTTTTTAGCCGATGCCAAAGGCGATGTTTCAAGTCTGGCTAAAGCGGGTTCAAGCAATGCTAAATTCGATGAACGTCTTAAAGTCTTAAATATTGAATCTATTCCGTTTGCTGCATCACCCGTGGTGTTTTGGGACTTGTTTGGCCAACAAGGTCATCCTATTCGAACCACGGTTTCGGAAATAGGCCCCTTATTATTAGCACAAATGCTCAATCTGAATGACACACAGGAAGGTGTACTTTCGGCGGTTTTCCGGATTGCAGATGATCAAGGCTTACTCTTGATTGATTTTAAGGATTTAAAATCAATCATCACCTATATTTCTGAACATGCAGCAGAATTTCAGGCTGAATATGGCAATCTTTCTCCGGCTAGTCTGGGAGCCATTCAACGTAATTTATTGGCACTTGCAGACCAAGGTGGTGATCAATTTTTTGGTGAACCGAGTTTAAATATTCTGGATTTTATTCAGACTGACAGCCAAGGACGCGGTTATATTAACCTGCTGGCAGCCGACAAGCTGATGAATACTCCTAAACTGTACGCCACCTTCTTGCTCTGGATGTTGTCCGAGCTATTTGAACAATTACCTGAAGTGGGTGATATGGATAAGCCCAAACTGGTGTTCTTCTTCGATGAAGCACATTTATTGTTTGATAATGCCAGTGCAGCGTTACAAGAAAAAATTGAACAAGTGGTACGTTTGATTCGCTCTAAAGGCGTGGGGATTTATTTTGTCACTCAAAATCCACTCGACCTGCCGGAAAGCGTATTAGGACAACTCGGTAACCGTGTACAACATGCCTTACGTGCATTCACCCCGAAAGATCAAAAAGCGGTAAAAACGGCGGCAGATACCTTCCGCGCCAATTCTGAATTTAAAGTCGATCAAGCCATTACCGAACTTGGAGTGGGTGAAGCTTTAATTAGCTGCCTCGATGAAAAAGGGATTCCACAAATTGTAGAACGTGGCTGGGTGATGCCGCCCTACTCTTCATTTAGCCCGATTAGCGCAGATGAGCGTAAAATACTGATGAATCAAAGCATCGTTGCCGGGGTTTATGAACAACATATTGACCGCGAAAGTGCTTATGAAATGTTGCAGCAAAAAGTAACACAACGTCAGCAACAAGCAGTTGCTGAAGAAACAGCGAAACAGCAAGCCAAACAACAAGAAGCGTTAGCCAAACAACAAGCAAAAGATCAGGAAGCTTTTGCAAAGCAGCAAGCACGCGAACAAGAACGTATTGCACGTGAGCAGCAGAAAGAAGCTGAACGCGCATCGAAACAACGTGAAAAAATAACCCAAGACATTGTTGGGACATTTGCCAAAAGTGCAGCACGCAGTTTAGGTGGCAGTACAGGACAGAAAATTGTTCGTGGTTTGCTCGGTTCTCTTTTCGGCAGAAAATAACTTTCTTTTTCCTATCAGGATTTTCAAAATTATGGGATATTCAGATATTCCATATTTTTTTTATGGTTTTTTAAAAATATGTATTTACAATAATTTTTATAAGATGTATTTTAAATATATCTTATAGCCACAAAAAAAGATGTTCTAGCCATGACTCCACAACATATCGAACTTGTTAAATCAACTGTCCCTGTCCTACGTGAAAATGGTGTTGCACTGACCAGCTATTTTTACAACCGCATGCTGAACAATAATCCAGAATTAAAAAATGTCTTTAACTTAGATCATCAAACTAGTGGCCGTCAGCCACGTGCCTTAGCAGCAGCGGTATTGGCCTATGCAGAACATATTGAAAATCCAAGTGTTTTAGCTAAAGCGATTGAACACATCACCACTAAGCATGTCAGTCTTGATATTCAACCTGATCAATATGCCATTGTAGGTGACAACCTATTGCATTCAATTAGCGAAGTTTTAAATGTACCCTTTGAATCTGACCTGATTGCTGCCTGGAAAGAGGCTTATATGCAATTGGCAGGTATCTTGGCTGGGGTGGAAAAACAGAAATATGAAGGTTTGGCTGCACAAAATGGCGGTTGGGCTGGATGGCGTGCCTTTGAAATTGCTGCAGTTGAAGCAACCGATGCCGGTAAACGCTTTACTTTAAAAGCACAAGATGGTCAGCCTGTTGTTGGTGCTGAAGCTGGTAGCTATATTTCAGTCAAAGTTCAAGTACCTGGACATGACATTCAACAGCCTCAACAATTTACCTTTGCTGATGCTCAATCTGCAGATCAGTTTACGTTTGATGTAAAACCTGAAGAAAATCATACAGAGTATTCTGTAGCCAACATTTTGCTTGAAAATTATAAAGCAGGCGATGTGGTTCAGGTTTCTGCACCAGTTAAAGGCTAAATGCTTAAGAACTAATTAATTGCCTGTTATTGAAAGTTCCTTTCGGGGGACTTTCAAGCTACCCTATTGCCCTTCCCCACATTTTAAAGACTCTATGCAACTCAATAAATTTACTGATTATGCCTTGCGTCTATTGATGTACATCTCCAGACCCAGAGACATCCCTTATACCATTGCAGAAATTGCACGGGATTTACATGTCTCTCAAAATCATCTGGTTAAAATTGTTCATTTCATGGGAAAACAGGACTGGATCATTACCACACGTGGAAAAGGCGGTGGGATTCGCTTAAATATAGAAACTTTAAATTTAAATCTGGGCCAAATCGTCCGTATCCTGCAAGGCAATAACCAGATTGTGGAATGCAATACTCCACCTTGCGTACTGCGCAGCAACTGTGGTCTTAAAGGTATTTTAGATCAAGCACTTGAACAGTTTTATCAGTCCTTAGATCACTATCGTTTAGGCGATGTGCTTGATCAAAGTAGCTCAAGCAAAGTCGCCACCTCATCTCCCATTTCCCTGATTAATCTTTAAATCGCCAGCCGAAGTTTTACTGCTTTCAAAATGCAAAGGTCGCTTGCCTAGACGACTTCCTTTATAATGTTTCTTTGTAGATCATTTATTGAAGTTGAGTTATGCACCACAGCAGAGGAAAATCCAAAAACAGTAAGATAGCGAATGCGCCTAAGCAAAAGATCAGCTATGAGAAAAAAGTTGATTCTGTCATTACTGAATATTCTGTGCGTTCACTCAACTGGTTACGCCAAGCTGAATTCTTGATGAGTGCGCCAAAGCTCAACCTGTGTGTAGAAGATACAGGTTATGAGATTGCTTTTGCGGGCCGTTCAAATGCCGGTAAATCCAGTGCCATCAATGCCTTAACCAATCAAAAACAGTTGGCACGTGCATCGAAAAAGCCAGGTCGCACCCAAATGATCAACTTCTTTAGCTTGGGTAATCCGGATCAGCGTCTGGTCGATTTGCCGGGTTATGGTTATGCAGCTGTACCTGAAGCAATGAAACTGGTTTGGCAGAAAGAACTGGAAAATTATCTAATTCATCGTCAAAGCCTGCAAGGTTTGGTGTTGTTGATGGATATTCGCCATCCCCTGCAACACTTTGACGTGATGATGCTGGAATGGGCCTATTCACGTAAATTGTTTGTGCATGTATTATTGACCAAATCAGATAAATTGAACCGTGGTCCTGCCTCGAAAGCACTGCAAGAAGTGCAACAGCAATTGAGAAAAATGAAGCTTCAATTCTCGATTCAGCTGTTCTCATCCATGAACAAACAAGGTTTGGAAGAACTTGCCAGCGTGATGGCCGGTCGTCTGAACTTTACCCTGGAACAATCGACTGAATTCGATTTAGATAGCATTCCTGAAGCTGACGCCAACGATCTGGATGAACCAGTAGAATTTATGGATGCAGATGATGAGGCAGAGATCGAAATTGCCGACGATGTAACCGATGATAGTAGACAAGCTGATTAATACCAGTTGTCTGACAAAATTCATCATCTATTGAGATTTGAATGTCCTCTATTGCTAAGCACAATTGAGGGCATTTTTTTATCCTGCCCCCAAGTCGATGCAATCATGATCACGGACCAAATAACTTGATCACAGACAAAATAAGGACAGAATGATGAAGTTTTTATCCTTATTGAAAAAGTCTAAAACTGGATCTTTAATTGATTACCAAATCAAGCCGCGTAAAGTCAAATTTGAATGGCAACAGACCCCTGTTGACTGGATTCCCAATCATCCTTTTGTCAGTTATTTCGTCAATGAAATTAATATGATTTTACCTGCGGGTGAATTCTGGTTCTGCCGTTTATATAACAAAGTCTTGCTGCAAATTAGCGATGAAAAACTCAAACAGGATGTCAAAGCTTTTATCCGCCAGGAAGCCATGCATGCACAGGCACATGCCTCAGCGAATAAAGAATATCTCTCGGTGCGCAACATTGATGTAGAGCGCAATCTTAAGCTTATGGATTTTCTCTTCGGCAAGGTACTGGCAGACCGACCGCTCGGTTTAAATTTACCAAAATCATTCGAACATCAGTGGGATTTATTTCGTCTCGGTATTATTGCCACAGTTGAACATATGACCTGCGTACTGGGGAAATATGTCCTGTATAACCAATATTGGGAGCAACTTGGAGCCGATCCTGCCATGCTCGATCTGGTCAAATGGCACGGCGCAGAAGAAATAGAACACCGTACTGTGGCCTTTGATGTATATCGTCATCTTGGCGGTGGTTATATTGCACGCTACTATTTAAGTGTGGTGGTCATCGCGGGTGTACCGGGCTTATGGGTTGATGGTGCAGCCTATATCATGCAGCAGGATGAACGCTTTAAATCGATTCGACTTAAAGTATTTAAACCGTGGATTTGGCGTGAATGGTATCGCATTTCACAACAAGATAACCGTCTAATGCCTAATCCACTGTGGCTGGTTTCACAACAACTGGGATATTTAATGCCTTGGTACGATCCAGTGCATGAAGCTAAAACAGAAGATGCAATCGCCTATTTAGATCACTCCCCTGCAGCAAAACGAGTAGCACTGAAAGTCGCTTAAGGCAAGCACACAAATACCAAACAGTAGGGCTTTATGCCCTGCTTTTATTTGCACTACAATAAATCCAGATAAGAAAAAAGATCAGGATAAAAGATGAAACCCTATATTTCAGTCATCACGCTTGCCGTCAAGGATTTAGAGCAATCCCTTAAATTTTATTGTGAAGGTTTAGGCTTAAATAGCCAAGGTATTCTGGGTCAAGACTATGAATATGGTGCAGTCGCTTTTATAGAACTGCAATCAGATTTAAAACTCGCCTTATGGCCGCAACAGAGTATTCAGCATGATACGGGTCTAGAACTGAGTCCAATGTGCCCGACCCAAATGACCCTGGGACATAATGTCTTTAGTCCATTAGAGGTCGATCAAGTCATGGCACAAGCAGCATGTGCAGGTGCTCAAATTATTAAACCTGCACAAGCCACCTTTTACGGCGGATATGCAGGTTATTTTCAAGATCCCAATGGACATGTTTGGGAGGTCGTATGGAATCCATGCTGGGAAAATGATTAAGTTGGAATTTCCTCATCACGGGTGTGACGATCCACTACCACACTAATCATCATATCGCCTTGAACATTCACCACAGTCCGCACGGTATCCAGTAAACGGTCAATCGGCAATAAAATGGCAATGGCTTCCGCCGGCAAACCGACTGATTGCAATACCATAATCATGGTCACCATGCCGGCACTTGGAATACCCGGTGCACCGAGTGAGGCAATCATGGCTGTGACACAAACAATAAGCTGTTGTCCAATACTTAAATCCAGCCCCATCAAATTGGCAATAAATAAAGCCGCAGCCGCTTCATAAAGTGCTGTGCCATCCATATTCAGCTGTGTTCCCAACGGGATGACAAAACCGGCTGTTGCTGGACGCACACCCAAGTTTTCTTGGGCACACTTCATGGAAAGTGGCATAGTGGCCGAACTGGAACTGGTGGCAAACGCCGTAATCAGGGCTGTACGCGTGCCTTTAAAAAAGGTAATCGGATTCATCTTGCCGAAAATCCACAGTAGTAGCGGTAAAACCACGGCACCGTGAAAAATAGTGGTTCCGGTAACCACAGCAGCAAACTCCATCAGACGGTTCAGTACAGAAATATCTTCGGTTGAAATGAGTTTTGCCAATAGAGCAAAAATACCGATCGGGGCCAGTCGCATCACCCAGATGATCATGAACATCATCATGTCAAAAAACTGCTGGCTGACCTGACGTACAGTTTTGAAGCGTTCACCGCCATGTACCAAAGCTACCCCAAAAAATAAGGCAAACAACACTACGGCAAGGACATTGCCTTCAGAAAATGCTTTAAAGGGATTGATTAAGGTATTTTGAATAAAATTGGTAAAAAATGAGGTCGGCGTTAAGGTATCCGGAGTCTGATGAGTACTCATCGCATCTTGGAACATGGCGATGTCTACGCCCTTTCCAACATCAAACAAATGCGCAGAACTGATCCCGAGAATCAGGGCTAATGTGGTGGTGGTGACGCAGCAGGCCAAGGTAATTTTCCAGACTTTGCCTAATTGCCCACCCGATTGCAAGTTGGATACACCGACCACAATTGAACTAAAAATCAGGGGAATTAACAGCATCTTCAATAAGCCAATAAAAATACTGCTGGCAATTCCCAACCCATACAAACTGGCATCAAAAAATGCAGTGTCGGGATAAAGATTCATAATAAAACCGAAAGCCACGCCTAAAATTGCAGCAATCAAAATTTGGGTATTTAAGCTCATCTCTGCATGCTTTTATTGTTAAGTCTTGCAGGCACTATGCCATGCCCTATTTTTAGAATCGAGGAATTTTTTGTCACAAGTTCTGCATAAATAAGCAAAAGCAAGCGCTTCACTTTGTCTGAATCAGCAATCCCCCGAAGCATATATGGCATAAAATCTGCTTTTGAATTACAAGAAATTCACTAATAATTAAAAGAGTACCAATATGAAAAAAATAATTCTTATTACCACGTTCCTATTCAGCATAGGAACAGCTTTTGCTCATTCCGGTCATGGTTGTCATAAAGATGTATCGGAAGACATTCCGCACTGCCATTAAAATAACATCATAAAAAAACCGGACTTTATGCCCGGTTTTTTTAAAGCAGATATGATCTGTTACTGGGTTTCAATTTCGCGGATACGAATTAAACCTTCTTGGGTGGTACTACACACCAACTCGCCGTTTTGCCACATGCGACCGAAATTTAAGCCACGCGAACTTGCACTCACGGTTGCATCCATGTCGTATAGCATCCATTCATCGACACGAAATGGCTTATGGAAATACATGGCATGGTCAATACTGGCACATTGCAAACTTGGCGATAAATAACTTAAACCATGCGGACGAAGCGCTGTGGTCATTAAGGTAAAGTCTGAATAAAATGCGGCAATGGCTTGATGCAAAGAAATCTCGTCAATTTCTGGCGCGATTTTATCGTGTGTGCGTAAATAGTGCGCATAAGATGGCGCTTCAGGCTGCGGTTGAAATGGATTGCTTGGATCAATCGGACGGATATCAATATGGCGATCGCGCATAAAGCTGGCACGCACATTTTCCGGCACAAATTCTACTATCATTTTTTTCAGTTCAGCTTCTGATTTTAGCTGTTCTGGTGCCGGATATTCAGGTTCACTAATCTGGTAATTTAAACCGTCCTCTGGATGAGCAAAAGAAATCATCGCGGTAAAAATGGTACGACCATGTTGAATGGCACGGACTTGGCGACTGACAAAACTCTTGCCATCTCGCAAACGGTCGACTTGATACAGAATAGGTGCATTGACATCCCCTCCATACAAGAAATAAGCATGCAATGAATGTGCAGGACGATCAGTTGTATACGAAGCCGCGCGTAATGCCTGTCCTAACACCTGACCACCAAAAACACGTTTTCCGACCAAGTTTCGGCTTATCCCTCGGTAGACATTCTCTTCAATTTTTTCAAGGCTAAGTAATTCAACCAATTCTTGGGTTAACGCATTCATAAACGACCTATTTTGCTGGGGGATACCTGAAATGTAGGCGAAAAATTTAAATCAATCAGATAAACTATTGCAGCTATTTTGCCACAAATCCAGACAAAAACCCTAGAATTAGACTGACTGGTCTGTCAGATTGTTTATGGTGTATAGTGGCTAAAAATACGATTTTTAACGATAAATTTCACAATCAATATGCATTTTGTCAGAAAATGACATAATGTTTTAAATTATAATGATGCTAAACAATTTTCCCCTCAGAAAATCTGTGGTTCCGGTCATTTAAGTAGGAGTGTATATGTCCAAGAGTGGCTTTGGTCAAATGTATCGTCAGCTTTCCAGTAAGCTGCTTGACCTCGTGGTAACCCCACATGTTCTTGGTGAGGTTCCTACTGAACCGACAACTACAGAAGCAAATACAGCAGCAGAGCAACCGATTAAGCAAAAAATGATCTGCTATGTTCTACAAAATTACTCACGTAGCAATGCACTGATTGTCGATGGTGAAACACGACGTCTCAAACTTTCACCTGCCTTAGACCCATTAGTGGTTGGGAATCAGAAAGAAAAAGCATCGGTGTTGTTCTTGCAACATCACAATGAAAATAATTTACTCAATCCTCCACCGCATGCTTTTCCGCCACGCTTATTACGTTTACTTGATCTTTTAGATAATCATCCTGAAGTTGATATCGAGCTTATTCCTGTGACTGTGCTGTGGGGACGCTCACCTGATAAAGAAGATTCCTGGTTCAAACTGCTGTTTACTGATACTTGGGCCACCCCAGGTACAGTTAAACAATTGGTGAATATTGGTTTGCATGGTCGTCAGTCTTATTTGGAATTCCATCAAGGGCAATCCTTGCGCGCACTGGTCGAATTTGCCAAAAAGACTCATCCAAACTTGTCGCCTGCGACTTATATTCTCAATACCCTAAATAACTATCTAGATGGGCAGCGCGAAGTTGTGCTCGGTCCTGACCTGTCAGACCGTCGTAATGTGATGCATTCACTCATCAAATCCAAGGATGTGCAAGAAGCAATTCGCCGTGAAAGTATACGCAGCAAAGTCAGCATGATTGAATCGGAACGTCGTGCGATTGGTTATTTAAATGAAATTGTCTCTGATTATTCACATTCTGCGGTGCATTTTGCCGATATGGCACTGACCCGTTTATGGACGCAGCTGTATGACGGCGTAGAAGTCCATAATTTCAGTACCGTGCGTGAACTCGCCAAAGACTACGAGATCATCTATACCCCATGTCACCGTAGTCACATCGACTATTTATTACTGTCTTATGTGATTTATAAACGTGGCATGATGGTGCCGTACATCGCTGCAGGTGATAACCTGAATATGCCGTTTGTGGGTCAATTATTACGTGGGGGCGGTGCATTCTTTATTCGTCGCACCTTCCGTGGCAATGGCTTATATACCACTGTATTTAAAGAATACCTGTACAGCATTTTATCGCGTAACACCCCGCTGGAATATTTTATTGAAGGCGGCCGTTCACGTACCGGTCGTTTGCTGCCAGCGAAAACAGGCATGCTTGCGATGACCGTACATAGTCATTTGCGTGGCCGATCAAAACCGATCGTATTCTTGCCGACTTATATTGGCTATGAACGCCTGATGGAAGGCTCAACCTATGTCGGTGAAATGCAAGGCAAGCCGAAAGAATCTGAGTCGATTATTGGTATTTTAAAAACCTTGCGTAAAATCGAGCGCATTTTCGGTAAAGTGCATGTGAACTTTGGTGAACCGGTATTTTTAGATGACATGCTGAAAAAACACGGTGCAGATCAAATCAAGATTGAAAAGAATGATGACCCAGTTCCGCAAGAAGTGTCGGATGCAGTCAACGGTTCAGCGCATGCAATTTTAGAAAACATTAACCGTGCAGTAGTGATTAACCCGGTATCGCTGCTTTCTCTGATTCTACTGGCAACGCCAAAACATACCTTAGATGAAGAGATCTGCATTAAGCAGCTGGATGCATACCGCAATTTGGTTGCTGCCTTACCTTACGATGAACGCACCCAAGTCACACCGCTTTCAGGCAAAGAAATTATTGCCTACGGTCTAAAACTGAAGCTGATTAAACGCATCAAACACGTGTTGGGCGATATTATTGCGATTGAAGATAATCAAGCTGTATTACTGACCTACTTCCGCAATAACATTCTGCATGCCTTTGTATTGCCATCTTTAATTGCTGCCTTGGTTGAACATAACGGTTCGATTCATCGTGGTGACCTGATCAGTGTGATTCGCACGCTTTATCCATTCTTAAAAGCTGAATTATTCTTAAAATGGCAAGATGATGAACTGAAAGATCAAATCTGCGCTTATGTTGAAGCTTTAATTCATGCGAAATTGATCTCTGTAGATGCAGAAGGCAACCTGGAATCTCCAGCGCCAAACTCGGAAGATCATAATCAGCTTGTGGTTCTGGCTGCTCCTGTGATGCAAAGTCTTGAACGTTATTACATGACCTTAGCGCTGATCACACAACGTGGCTCAGGTAATATTTCGACCCGTCAGGTTGAAGAGCTGAGTCATCTCGTCGGTCAACGTTTGTCGGTACTTTATGAATTCAATTCCCCAGAATTCTTTGATAAAGCCTTATTCCAAAGCTTTATTAAAGTGCTGACTCAACAAGGTTACATTCGTAACAACGAAGACAACGCCATTGTATTTGATGAGAACTTCCAAAATGTGGCTCAGTACGCCAACCTGGTTCTGGATGATGTGACTTTGCAAATGCTGCAACACATTACCACCTTTAGCGATGAAGAGTTAAAAGAAGCATTAGATGCAGTTGCTGCTCAACAAGCGAAACGTCGTTTGAAGCGTAAAAAGAAATAGTTTTTCCTGATCCGTTCCCTCTCCTTTTAGGAAATAAGGAACTCGAAATATATTTCGATTCCGCAAGGGGGAGGGTTTAATTTTAATCCTCCCCTAACCCCTTCTTTAAAAAGGAGGGGGGACTTTCTTATATGTTTTCTAACATCTGCAAGTAATCTCTAAAACAATCTTCATGTTCCAACTCAAATCCTGTTTCAAGCATTCGTGTTGCATAAATCCTTTTTCCCGACTGTTCGCCATTTTCTAAAACCAGTTCAGGCAAATTCAGCTGTCGTTGAAACCATTGAATAATTTCATGCAAAGGTATCGGCTGATTATTGCTGACAATATACGAATTTTTTGGATGTTCCACGTGAATCAATTGCGTCAGGAATCGGGCTAAATCATCAATATGAATCCGGTTGCTATAGTGAACTTTAGGATAGCTTTTGTTGAGTTCAGCCAGCTTGATCATTCGGGCAATTGAAGTGCCATAAATTCCGGTCGGACGAATGATGATGCATTGATTTGGGAAAGCCTGCTGATACAGCTGCTCCATCTTTAAGAGTAATTGGCCCTGTTCATCACGGGGCTGCATAATTGAATCATCATCAATTCGCTCACCCTTATTTTCACCATACACACGGGTAGACGACACAACCACGATCTTTTGAATCGGATGATGTTTTAACGCTTGTATAATAGGTGCAACAGAATCAACATAGGCCTGCTGATACCCGTCTATAGTGCTTTGTGCAGGTGACAGCAAAACATAAACCCAATCGATGGCTGGAACATGCGCTAAATCTAGCTGATGAACATCCCGAATCAGATGCGTGGCAAAGTCATCCGTTTTCAGACTTCGGCTAATTGTGGTAATTTGGTGGCCTTGTTGAAATAATTGTTTAGCAACGCGCCGAGATGTTTTACCATAACCAATAAATAATATATGCATTAAACACCTGATTACATAACCTAAGTTGAGGGTAAATGGCTGCAGTCCATCAATTGCAAGGGGTAGGCAATGCCTCTGCTGCTTTACTGGAAAAACTGAATATTTTCAGCACAGATGATTTACTGTTTCATCTGCCACGTGATTATGAAGATCGTAGCACGATCATCCCCATGAACCAATTGATCGTGGGGCGCAGCTATTTGCTAGAAGGCGTGGTCAAAGGTGTGGATTTTCCACCGGGTAAGCGCAAATCTATGGCGGTGCTATTAGAGGATGATTTTGGCAAAGTCACTTTACGTTTTTACCATATTTATAAAGCCCTGACCGATCGAGCTAAACTAGGCAATCAACTGCGCATCTTTGGTGAAGTCCGGGTCGGTGCACGTGGTTTGGAAATGTATCATCCTGAAATCCAGCTGATTACCGAACATACTCCCTTACCCAAAACTGAACTCACCGCGATTTATCCTGCCACTGAAGGTTTAACCCAAGCCAAAATCCGTGACTATGTCAAACAGGCACTGAAACAGCATAGTGATGACCTGCCTGAATTATTGCCAGAAAAATTCACCAATGGTTATGCGCTGAAACAGGCACTGGAATATATTCATGAGCCACCGCTGAATGCCAATATGTTGCAACTGGCACAAGGCTCCCACCCTGCCCAGCAGCGCCTGATTTTTGAAGAACTGGTTGCGCATCAAATCAGTCTGCTTGCACGCCGTGCTTATATTCAGCAAATCGAAGCACCTTCTTTTTCACCAAGTAAAAATTTTGCCAAACAATTATTAGGCAGCTTGCCATTTAGCCTGACCGGTGCGCAAAAACGCGTATCCAAAGAAATTGTGCAGGATTTAAAACAAAATAAACCGATGCAGCGTTTAGTTCAGGGGGATGTCGGCGCAGGTAAAACCTTGGTCGCTGGCGTGGCAGCGTGTCATGCCTTAGAAGAAGGCTGGCAAGTGGCACTGATGGCACCAACTGAAATTTTGGCTGAACAGCATTATTTAAATTTTAAAAAATGGTTTGAACCACTTGGCTTAACCGTATCCTGGCTTTCAGGGAAACAGAAAGGTAAAGCGCGCGCAGCTGCAGAACAAGGCATCAAAGAAGGCACCGCCAATTTAGTGGTCGGTACCCATGCCCTATTTCAGGAAAATGTCGGATTTGCCAAACTTGGTTTGGTGATTATTGATGAACAGCATCGCTTTGGGGTCGATCAACGACTGGCACTGCGTAATAAAGGGGCCAATAACATGACTCCGCATCAGCTGGTGATGACTGCAACACCCATTCCACGTACGCTCGCAATGTCGGCTTATGGGGATTTGGATACTTCGGTGATTGATGAACTCCCCCCAGGTCGTACCCCGATTCAAACCGTGACCATTCCTTTAGACCGCCGTGAAGAAGTTTTAAACCGGATTACTACAAACTGTGCTGATGGTAAGCAAGCGTATTGGGTCTGTACCTTGGTAGAACAATCTGAAACTTTAGATGCCCAAGCGGCTGAAGCGACTTATCAGGAAATTAAAGAACGCTTTCCACATATCAATATTGGCTTGGTACACGGCAAAATGAAAGCCGATGAAAAGCAGTCGGTGATGCAACAATTTAAAGATAATCAGCTGCAACTCCTCATTGCCACGACAGTCATTGAAGTGGGTGTCGATGTGCCGAATGCCTCGATTATGGTGATTGAAAATGCAGAACGCTTGGGGCTTTCTCAGTTACATCAATTACGTGGGCGGGTTGGACGTGGCGCAACCGCCAGTTTCTGTGCCCTGCTTTATAAAAGTCCTTTATCGCAAAATGGTCAGGAACGCTTACGCATCTTACGCGAAAGTAATGACGGCTTTGTGATTGCAGAAAAGGATCTAGAAATTCGGGGTCCGGGTGAGCTACTTGGCACCAAACAAACCGGGGATATGGGTTTCCGGGTGGCCAAGTTAGAGCGTGATGACCATCTGCTGAATCAGGCGCATTATGTGGCACAACAAATTCTCAAAGATTATCCTGAAAATGCCAAAGCTTTACTCAAACGCTGGCTGCCTGAAGCTCCACGCTATGCATATGTGTAAAGCATAATTTTAAAAGCACATATTGGATAACAAGTACAGATAAGATGTTTAATCAAGTCGCAACTATCACGTGAGCGGCATGGATGCTGTAATTGAACTGTGATATATGGAAGTAACGATCCATTCAATAACGGTTTTTTTTGTTGCTTTTGATCTTTCAAAAAAAGAATTACCTAGGCAATGTTATAAAAATATTTTTCTAATCAGAAGGATAGTGCGTATTCTAAATTTCAAATGAGCGATGTAATACAAAATAAATTTTTCTTGAAGCCCAATAAAAACTATGCAAAATTAAGGCTAAATAAAAGAAGAATAAAAACATGCTTCAATTCATTAACCCATTACTTCACAAAGCAATCCAAAGCATTTCCCCCTGCGTACTTTGTGGAATAGACTTAACACACCATCATTCACTGTGCGAAGATTGCTGGCAACAATTGCCATGGTCTAAAAGTGCGGTTCAGCGTCAGGAAATGGATATTCAGGTAGCCTGCCATTATGACTATCCAATTGACAGGATTATTCAAAAATTTAAATACGAGCAGCAACTGCATTTTCAGAACTTGCTTGCAGGCGCATTATTGCAACTCTGCCTACCCAAAATTCAGGCTATTGTCCCGATGCCGATCTCAACTGAACGACTGGTAGAACGTGGTTACAACCAGTCTTTGGTCGTGGCTAAAATCATGTCCAAACAACTGGACATTCCTATATGGCAACCCGTCAGCCGCTTACAGCAACATTCACAAAAAGGCTTAAGCCGGCTAGAACGTCTTGATAATATTGAACAACAGTTCCAGATCAACACCACAGCAAAACTTTGTTATCGCCGTGTGCTTATTTTAGACGATGTCGTAACAACAGGCAGCTCTATTTATGCATTAAAACAAAAACTTGAAGAACTGGGTTGTCATAAAGTTTACGCAGCGTGTATCGCAAGTGCCGAAACTTAAACATTCCTCTCTTTTTGAAAGATAAGTAGAAATGTAAAACTTGCTTTAGCCACTATCTAAGCAATTGTGCTTTCGATTAAAAACTGCTTTACCCACGGCATTACAATTTCAGTCGTCAATGGTGCAAGTTTAGTGTTCTGATCATCTAAATCAACCCATTTCATCTCTGCAATTTCTGCATCAATTTTCGGTACATGATCCAAAGTCACCACATAGACATAACTCACCAATAAATGATCTGGCTCATTGGCTGTTGCCGTCTCAAAACGCCCGACAAATTGCTCAATCAATGCCTGACATCCAATTTCTTCCTGAATTTCGCGCAGCATGGTGTGTTCAGGTGGCTCATTCGGTTCCAACTTTCCACCGACCTGCATAAAACATGCAGTATTCTGCTTCCGAACCACTAAAAGCTGGTGCTGATCATTTAAAATAATGGCTGCAGCAACGGTAATCACTTTCATCTTTATCTCACCAATTCTTGCTGATCAACCATGCCCCATTTCGGTTGAGGTGCTTGAAAAGTATTAAATTGCTGTAAAATGTCTTCGATAGAATCTGAGGCAATAATACTGTCCGAAAAGCGTGAATGAGTAAAACCTTTTACGGTGGTCAACTGGATAAATTTCAGCAAATCATCATAAAAACCTGCCACATTTAAAAATGCACACGGCTTTAAATGAATACCCAACTGCGCCCAAGTCCACTGCTCAAAAATTTCTTCCAAAGTTCCTGCGCCACCCGGTAAAGCAATAAAAGCATCGGACAGTTCTGACATCTTGGTTTTGCGTTCATGCATATTTTTAACCACATGCAATTCAGTTAAATATGGATGTGCAAGCTCACGGTCGACCAATGCATTCGGAATCACACCAATGACTTTACCGCCTACCTGTAAGGCACTATCCGCAACAATACCCATCAAACCTGACCGACCACCACCATAGACCAGTGTTTTGCCTTGCCGGGCAATGGTTTGACCCATTTTCTGTGCAGTGTCCAGAAATATGGTATCTGTCCCCACAGCTGAACCACAAAAAATTGCGATTGATTTCGTCATTTTTTCACCATGTTTTTAAGATGTCATACTAATAAAGTAACTTTTCAGGAGATTTTTTAATAAAAAAGCGATTCAATCAGTGTTTTTATTCAATTCCTTGTCTAAAATACACGCATTGATTAACCTATACTGCGCAGGGAAAAGACAGCATGCTTGAAGCCTTTTACGCCACAGAGCGCGGTAGTTTGGAAGATGCCATTATTAATGGGGGCTTTGATCTTCACCCAGATTTGGTGTGGATTGATTTAATTGCACCCTCACAAGAAGAACAACAATGGGTCTTAGATGCCTATGAACAAAATTTACCCACGCTAAAATCATTAGAAGACATTTCCTCATCAGCACGATTTTACCGTGATGATGATGGTATTTTACATATCAGCACCTACTTTTTAACGAAAAATAAAAACTTTCAGGTCGATGGTGAAACGGATGACGATTCGAGTATTTTAGCCACCGTACAAACTGTTGCTTTTATTCTGCATAAACAACACCTGTTTACTTTACGTGGTGAAAAATTGGTCGCGTTTCGTGCCTTTCGCGCGCGCGCGCGTCGCAATGATTATGAAATTGACTATAAAGATCCCACCTGGGTGTTACTGGGTCTGCTTGAAGCCAAACTGGATGAGCTTGCGGATATTTTGGAAGATGTCCACAAAGACCTGGAAAAATATTCCACCGAAGTATTGAATAACCGTCATCGTGAACAAATACTCGATTTGGACGATATGATTACCCGTTTGGCACAATTAGAAGACATGCTTGGAAAAGCGCAATTATGTTTAATTGACTTGCGTCGTGTGCTGACTTTCTTGTCTCGCCCACGTGCTTTGGGTAGTCATATTTATGATGCTGATATTCGAGAGCTCAGTGAAGACGTGCGTTCTTTGGTAGAACATGATGCCTTCTTGTTCCAGAAAGTACGATTCTTACTCGATACCACCTCCGGATTCATTAACACCGAACAGAATGACACGATCCGTCGATTCTCAATCTTGCCAAGTATGCTTGCTCCACCGATGCTGGTTGCCAGTGTGTATGGCATGAATACCGATGTGCTGCCTTTTGCCAGAGGTACCACCAGCTTTATTATGGTCGGTATTATTTTGCTCGCTTTCTTGATTGGCCCGCTGGCCTATTTCCGCTGGAAGAAATGGATTTGAGCGAGCTTTAAAGCACTGCTTTTAAAGCGAAGCGCAACAAACGCTCCCGATTTGATAAATACCTATTTGCAGACAATAAAAAAGCACCTTAAGGTGCTTTTTTATTGTCCGTGTTCAGGCAATCAATTGCAGGTCGTTTTGCAAATGACAAGCTTGAATAATTTTTATCATTTTTTCAGGTACAGCTTTAAACTGTAGACCTTGAGCTTTTGGAGTTTGGCGCAACCAGCGTACTAAAACCGCCAAAGCCAAGGTACTACCATGCTCCAGCTTCGCCAAATTTACCACCACGGGAAACTGATTTTGAGATTGAATCAGTTTCAAACCCTGCTGGTAATAGCTTTCAGCATTCACATAATCTATTTTTCCAGAAACCTGTAATTCCTGATTAATGACTTCAATCACCGAACACCTACTCAGTTATTTTTTATTAACAGCTACTTCTGCATCTGGCTGGAAGTTTGCAATTGCTTTATCCAAGCTGCCACCATTAAGCTTTACTGTGGCTGCAAACTGGTTACGGAACTGCAAACCTAAATCAATGCCAGACACATTAATATTGCGAATTTTCCATTGATTGCCTTTATCCACCAATTGGAAAGATACAGGGATTTTTTCACCTTTGTTATTAAAGTCCATAGTCACAACAGGATTTTTACTGTTGGTCTCTTTGTATGGACGAAGGCTATACGATTGATTTGAGAATTTCGCAAATACACTACCGTAGTTTTCAATTAAAGTTTCACGGAAGTTACGTTCAAATTGAGCACGCTGAGCAGCAGTACTATATTGATTGGTCGCATATGTACCCATTACAATACGTGTAAATGATTGTGAGTCAATATATGGGTCAAGATTTTGACGTACAATCGCTTTCACTGCAGTCGGATTATTTTGCAATTTAGCATTATCCGCTTTTAAGCGTGAAATCAGGCCATCTGCAACTTTTTTAACAAAAGCAGGTGGAGCTTCTGCGGGTGCTGCAAATGCAGTAGTGGCCATCATTGTTGATAAAATACTAGCTGTAAGTGTACGTTTAACTAAAGTATTCACTAAAATTTCCTCTCCAAATTATTCAACAAATGATGCTTCTGCATCGGTTGATTCACCTGATGTTTTTGCATCTGCCGTTTTTTCTGATGATTTACCCGCACCACCAGTAATAAACTTACTAATTAAATCTTCAAGGTCCATGGTGCCTTGTGTATTGGCAATACTTTCTCCACGTTTCACGTAGTTCAAACCACCGCCCGGAACCACTTTCAAGTATTTTTCACCCAATAAACCATTGGTTGCAACCATAATATAAGCATCTTCATCAATACTGGTGATGGAGTTCATGTTATCAACAAGTTGTTTTTCCATTTCTTTTTGTTGTGCAGGCGCTGCTTCAGTATATTCTGTGCTATAGCGAAGTTCTTCTAAAGCATTGGCTTTAACCGTTTTAAGCTGCTCTTTATTAAATGAAGTCAGCTTACCATCGAGTTCAAAATGAACGGTAGCTAAACGCGATACTGGATCAAGGGTAATATCGGTGACACGACCAATCGTTACCCCACTCATAGTGACTTTGGCACGCGGTTTTAACCCATTCACATTGTCAAACTGCGCAGTCATATCATAAGCATCACGTAAATTGGTGCCCGATAATCCACTTACTTTCATGGCTAAGAAAAATAGCGCTACACCGAAGATAATGACAAAAATACCGACGGTCAGCTCACTTGTACGTGATTTCATTGAACCCCTCCAAACATGACCGCAGTCAACACGAAATCAAAACCTAATACACACAATGACGAATAAACCACTGTACGGGTTGTGGATGTTGCAATCCCTTCAGATGTCGGCTCACAGGCATAACCTTGATATACCGCAATCCAGGTACAAATCAGGGCAAAAACAATACTTTTGATAATGCCATTTACCACATCATGTCCAAACTGAACTGCATTTTGCATACCACTCCAGTAAGAACCTTCATCAACACCTAAAAAATCGACCCCGACCATTTTCCCGCCCAAGATACCAATGGCAGCAAAAATCACAGTCAGCATCGGCAAACTGACAACACCTGCCCACAAACGTGGTGAAACAATACGTTTTAGCGGATCAACACCGATCATTTCCATACTGGAAAGTTGCTCTGTGGCTTTCATTAGGCCAATTTCAGCGGTCAGTGCCGAACCGGCACGCCCTGCAAATAATAATGCAGCGACTACAGGTGCAAGTTCACGTAATAAAGTCAGGGATACCATCGTTCCGAGCATGGCTTCGGAACCGACATTCACCAAAATTGAATAGCCTTGCAGACCCAGTACCAAGCCAATAAACAGACCAGACACACCAATGATCAATAAAGACATGACCCCAATACGGTGCATTTGATAAATAAATAGCGTTACGCCCAGTCTGGTCGGCATGGAAAATAAAATTTGCAGCAACATCACCGTTGCTACGCCGATACCACGTACACGTTCAATAACGCGTCTACCTAATAAGGCAATGGCATTCATGAACGTACCTCATCACTTAAATAAGCTTGATGGCTAAATTGATAATCGACTGGACCTTCTATTGAACCAGTGAGAAATTGACGAACAAAAGGTGAAGCATGTTCTCTGAGTTCAGCAGGCGTTCCTTCTCCCTGAATCTTGCCTTCAGCCACCACATAAATATAGTCAGCAATCGATAATGTCTCAGCCACATCATGCGAGACAATAATGGTGGTTAAATCCAAAGCTTCACGGAGCGAACGAATTAAACGGCTCAAAACCCCCATCACAATCGGATCCTGACCTGCGAATGGTTCATCATACATAATCAGTTCTGGATCAAGTGCAATGGCACGAGCCAATGCGACACGACGGTTCATACCCCCCGACAGCTCGGACGGCATCAATTGTTCTGCACCGCGTAAACCCACCGACTCTAATTTTAATGCCACAATTTCAGCAATGAGGTGTTCAGGTAACTTGGTATGGGCACGAAGTGGAAATGCTACGTTTTCATAGGTGGTCATATCTGTAAACAGAGCCCCACTCTGGAAAAGCATGCCCATACGCGCCCGTGCAGCAAACAGGTCAGACCGCGACATTGTCGCAATATCTTTTCCATCCAACAGAACTTGTCCTTGATCTGGCACTAGCTGCCCGCCAATCAAACGAAGTAATGTGGTTTTACCTGTACCTGAAGGTCCCATAATGGCAGTGATTTGACCATGACGAATCGTTAAGCTGATATTGTCATAAATGATACGCTCCCCTCGTTTAAAGCTCAGATTTTTAATCTCAATCAGAGACCGAGAGGGTATTTGATTATTCATAGCTGAGCATTTTCCTACATTTTTTCAGCATGCATACTATAAAGGATTAAAATTTAAAATGTTACTTTTAGATAAAAGGTAACCAATCCAGTGAATTTTCTAATGAATATAATTGTAATTCTATTTTTTATAAAAAACCGGACACTGTGTTACGGAAAAAAGTGATAGATAAAATACACAATATTGTATAACAATAAAGTCAAACCAATATAAGGCATAATCACCTCTTGATTAAAATTCCAAATATAGTTGGCAGATTCATTGTTCATATTTAACGATTTTAAAACAAAACATGATTTAGTATACATTTTTATCCTAAAAGATCAAAGATTAATCCATAAAAAAACCGGTGTTTCCACCGGTTTTTTCTATCTAAATTTAACGATTAAATTAGTCGTTAAATTTACGACGTGGACGATCTTCGCCACCAAAAGCTGGACGTTCAGCACGTGGTTTATCATCAAAGCTACGACGTGGACGATCTTCGCCACCAAAAGTACGCTTAGGACGATCATCGCTGAATGAACGTTGTGGACGATCACCGAAACCGCCTTCACGACGTGGAGCCGGACGATCACCGAAATCACGACGTGGAGCTGGACGATCACCTTCACGAGCTGGTTTGTAATCTACACGATTACCACGGTTGTCATCATTCGAACGTGGTTTGTCACCAAACGAACGTTGTGGACGATCACCGAAACCACCTTCACGACGTGGAGCTGGACGATCACCAAAATCACGCTTAGGACGATCATCAAACGAACGTTGTGGACGATCACCAAAACCGCCTTCACGACGTGGAGCTGGACGATCACCGAAATCACGCTTAGGACGGTCATCAAAAGAACGTTGTGGACGATCACCGAAATCACGCTTAGGACGGTCATCGAAAGAACGTTGTGGACGATCACCAAAACCGCCTTCACGACGTGGAGCTGGACGATCACCGAAATCACGCTTAGGACGATCATCGCCATAAGAAGGACGTTCACCACGTGGTTTGTCATCAAAGCTACGTTGTGGACGATCACCGCCACGACCGCCGCCGAAACTACGACCGCCGCCATCGCGACCACGACCACCGCCGAAACCGCCACGACCGCCATCACGACCACGACCGCCGCCATCACGAGCACCGCGAGCAGGAGGTGGAGATGGCTCAAGACCTTCAATTTCAGACACGCTTAAACGTGCATCCAGGAAGTCTTCAAGCGCACGGATTTTACCGCGTTCACGGTAAGTCGCTAAAGTAATTGCATTACCTGTACGACCGGCACGACCTGTACGACCGATACGGTGTACATAGTCTTCATTTTTCATCGGTAAACCGAAGTTAATTACGTGTGAAATTGTTGGTACGTCAAGACCACGAGCCGCTACATCTGTAGCAACTAGGATTTTTGCACGACCTTCACGGATGCTGCGTAAACGACGGTTACGAACAGTCTGTGGCATAGCACCATGAAGTGCGACAACTGATAGACCTGCTTCAGCAAGTTCTTCAGCCAACATGTCTGTATCTTCTTGAGTGCTTGCAAACACAACTGCTTGATCTACTGATTCATCAGATAACCAGTGAGTAAGCAATTTTTTCTTGTGTTCAAAACCATCAGTCCAATGCAATGTTTGAGTGATGTCAGTATTTGTAGAGTGACCAGTTTCGATCGCAATACGCATAGGATCATTCATCATGCGTTCAGCAAGCGTAACGATACGCGGTGCAAAAGTCGCAGAGAACATCAAAGTTTGTTTACGGTTAGCCGCTAAATCGCCAATCGCTTCTAGGTCTTCAGAGAAACCTAAGTCAAGCATACGGTCAGCTTCGTCGACGATTAATGCATCAACCATGTCAAGTTTAATTTGACGACGGTTTACAAGATCAAGTAAACGACCTGGAGTCGCAACAACAACTTGTGCGCCTTTTAATTGTTGAATTTGTTTACCGAAAGGCATACCACCCATGATCGCAGCAACACGAACACCTTTCATATGACGTACTAATGCAATCGCATCTTGACATACTTGTTGTGCTAATTCACGAGTAGGAGAAATCACAAGAATATTCGGTTGAGTAACCGCTTTCATGCGGTCTTTAAACGATACTAAAGTATCTTGGTTCGCTAGCGCATTTAGGGTAGGAAGCAAGAATGCAGCAGTTTTACCAGAACCTGTTTGGCTTGATACAAGAAGGTCTTTACCTTCAAGTGCAGCTGGAATGGCTTGTTCTTGTACAGGAGTTGGCGTAGTAAAGCCTAAACCTTCGATCGCTTGTGTTAAAGACTCATCGAGGGAAAAATCAGCAAAAGTTTTGCTCATAGAGAGTGTTCACCCTGAAGTGGGTGCTCCATTTAAAAATTACAATATGGACATCGGCAAAAAGCGGCACAGCAAATAGAGCTGAAAAAATAAGGATTCAGCAGCGATCCGAATAACGACGATGTGGATATAACGCACGTATATGATTACGGCCGCAAACCTGAAGGAATCGCTTAAGCGATTGGGGCGCGAAGGATATGTCCTCTCTATGGACAGAACGCGCATACAATGATTAGAAGATAATGTTCAGGTAAAGAACGGAAATTTAAGTGCGTGGCAGCATAATAACAGAATCATTTTAAAAAGTAATCATTTTTTTCGATTAAATTATGCATAGATACTGTTTTTTTCAGTAACAGTCTATTTTACAACTCAATTTTGTTTATTTTTTAATCAAAAACCTCTAATTGGCTATACCGTTTTCTAACTTAATCACTTTAAAAGTATTTTAAATGAGCATTAAAGATAAAAATAAACTTTGACCAGCAATAAAAAAGCCCTCACTTGGAGAACTTTTCTTTGTCATATCACTCAATTAAATCGGTATCACTTTGCGGCTTCACCCCAAGCTGGAACAACAGCTTGCATTAGAGGTTTGAGCATTTTCATAGAGCAAGCAATGACTTGACCATTATCCATAGAATCGGCACCACCACGTGCATCCACTACAGTACCACCAGCTTCTTTTACGAGTAACTCGCCTGCAGCGATATCCCAAGGTTTCAAACCGAGTTCGAAATAACCATCAAGACGACCTGCAGCAACATAAGCCAAGTCTAACGCAGCAGAACCTGAACGGCGGAATTGTGCACCCGCTGCAGTCACGTTTAATAATGAATCAAAATGGTTTTTCGCATAAGAAACCACTTCACCGTTACGTTTATTACGGTAAGCATGGCCTACAGCCAGGAAGGTATTGTCCAGGCTGTCTTTAATATTTACGCGAATACGACGTTGGTTCATCATGGCACCGCGACCACGACTTGCAGAGAAAAGCTCATCTTTCACAGGGTCATAAATAACACCGTGTTGAGTTACGCCTTTATGTTGAACTGCAATTGAGATACAGAAATGCGGAAAACCGTTAATGAAGTTTAAAGTACCGTCCAAAGGATCGATCACCCAACACCAATCGGCGTCGTGACCTTTACCTTCTTGCATACCAAACTCTTCACCAAGGAAGCTGTGGTTTTTATAGCTTTTACGTAGAGTATCGATAGTCAACTGTTCCAAGTAACGGTCTACACGCGTTACCGGGCCATCAATCCCTTTTTCTTCGACTTGTAGATCGAGTTTATGACGATTTTGATGCGCTTTTAAAAGCTCTTGACCAACTAATTGAGCCGCACGCGCAGCCATAACCACCATAGGTTCCATTGAACACCCACTACAAATTTGAAGATACTGATAAAGAATAATGCATAAAAGCCCGCATATTTTAGCAAATATGCGGGCTTTTAGGGAAAAAATGTTGCTAAAATTTAATGAATCACGATGAAACGGTTTGTACAAGCTTTAGCCAAGCCAATTCAACTGATTTTTCAATGCCTTTTGCATCAAGCCCAGCCTGTTGCAACATTTGTGCATGTGAAGCTTGGTGCATGAAAATATCAGGTAAACCTAGATTCAAAGTCGGTTTAACAATTTGTGCTTGTGCCAGATATTCATTGACCGCACTACCCGCGCCTGCCATAACCGCATGTTCTTCAATCGTCACAAACAAGCTGGTGGTACTCGCAAGTGCTGTAATCATCTGTTCATCTAAAGGTTTAATAAAACGCATATTCACTACACGCACACCAACCTCATGCAATTGTGTCAATGATTGGGCTGCTTCAATTGCAGCAGTTACACGACTGCCAAAAGCAAGAATACTAATCTGTTCATCTTGCTGTTCATTAAAACTGGCCACAATTTCTGCTTTACCAATCTCTAAAGCAGTCAATTGTTGTTGAATTTCTACACCGATACCATTGCCACGCGGATAACGTACAGCTGCCGGACCATTATATTGATAAGCTGTATGCAACATTTGGCGACATTCATTTTCATCTTTAGGTGCCATGATCACCATATTCGGTACGGTACGCATAAAGGCATAATCGTAAGCACCGGCATGGGTGGGACCATCTTCACCGACCAAACCGGCACGGTCGATGCCAAAAGTGACATCTAAATTTTGTAAAGCGACATCATGCACCAGCTGATCATAACCCCGTTGCAGGAAGGTCGAGTAAATCGCCACTACAGGTTTTAAACCTTCACATGCCATACCGGCAGCCAAGGTGACTGCATGCTGTTCAGCGATCGCGACATCAAAGAAACGTTCAGGAAATTGCTTGGCAAACTTTACCATGCCTGAACCTTCACACATCGCAGGTGTAATCGCCAGCAAACGCTCATCCTGTGCAGCTTCATCACACAGCCATTGTCCAAAGACATCGGAATATTTTGGTGCTGTATTGCTTGAAGAGGCCGTATTTAATTTGCTGATGGCATGGTATTTAATCTGATCGGCTTCAGCAGGGACAAAGCCTTTACCTTTTTTGGTATAGACATGGATCAAACGCGGACCTTTACGTTTTTTTAGTGCATCAAAGACTTGTACCAGCTGATTGACATCATGTCCGTCGAAAGGACCGAAGTAATCAAAACCAATCGCTTTGAATAAGTTATCCGCAGCATCCGTAGCTGAACTGTGTAAACGTGAGTTATATAACCATTCAGGATGCGGCTGGACAAAAGCCTCTCCTGTTTCTGAAATATTGACTGATTGACCACTTTCCCAGATTGCCGCCAGATGCTTGGCAAAACCACCCGTACTGCATGAAATCGACATATCGTTGTCATTCAGCACCACGATTAAATCAGCATTATGGGCCACGGCATCATTCATGGCTTCAAAAGCCATTCCCGCAGTCATCGCGCCATCACCAATAATAGATACCACTTCACATGGGTCTTTTTGGTATCGACGTGCCAACGTCATCCCCAGTCCAGCAGAAATCGCTGTTGAGGAATGCCCCACTCCAAAGGTATCAAAAACTGACTCTTCACGGGTTGGGAAAGCCGCTAAACCGTCTTTAGCACGAATAGTGGTGAGTTGTTCACGGCGACCGGTTAAGGCTTTATGTGGGTAGGCCTGATGACCGACATCCCAAATTAAACGGTCATGTGGGGTATTGAAACAATAGTGCAAAGCCACCGTCAGTTCGATCACACCCAGATTGGCACCAAAATGCCCACCACTTTGTCCTGCTGCATACAAAATGTACTGACGTAACTCATCCGCCACTTTTTCTAATTGGCTGCGCTCGAGCAATCTTAATTGTTGCGGATGATCAATCGTATCTAGCAACGGTGTTACAGGGCGATGAGTCGGTATTTCTGTATACAACATAAATGGCAAAGCCTTCTAAAGCCTGGCAAATCCTAAGCTAGGTAAAATGGGTTATTCGAGCACAAGGGTCGAATTGTATCACCTTTAAATCAGCCACATTTCTAGCGATGCAGTTTAGAGGCAGATCTCTACACTGGGTGTTTGTTCATGAGCGAGATTATCCTGAATAATCTTACTATTTATCAACCATTATCGTTCGCTTTATACAAAAAAGAAAATCTTCTGCATAATTTCATCATAGCAATTCTACCAATGTCCAAGCATTACGCTATACTTTAGCCAATTAATGAACTATTTGACGGGTTAAGCAGTGCCTATAGAATTTGTCGCAACTTCAAGATTACCAACCGCTTTTGGTGAATTTAAAATCACTGTATTTCAAGATCCTCAAACCGGTGAAGAACATGTCGCACTTTCTAAAGGACTCGATACTCCACCGACTGATCCGGTTCTGGTCCGGATTCACTCTGAATGTTTAACCGGTGACGCGTTTGCCTCACTGAAATGTGACTGTGGTCCCCAACTCCAGGCGACACTCAAGTTAATTAACGATGTCGGTCAAGGTATCGTTCTATACCTGCGCCAAGAAGGTCGCGGTATTGGACTGACCAACAAAATTCGCGCCTATGCCCTGCAAGATCAGGGACACGATACGGTCGATGCCAATCTAATGTTGAATTTGCCTGCAGATGCACGACGTTATGACATGTGTACAATTATGCTGGATCATTTAAAGGTTAAACAAGTCAAACTGGTGACCAACAATCCTTCAAAAATTGCCGCATTAGAAGAACTGGGTATTGATGTGCTTGATCGTGTTCCCCTTACTGTCGGTTTAAATCCGTTCAATGCTGAATATTTAAAAACCAAACATGAACGTATGGCGCACATGTATAAAAAAGGTGACTTCTAATTCATTTTACAAAGCTTTATAAATCATAGTACCCAGGGATTTTTTACAAGATGTTAAAAAATCCCTTACTTTTTTTATGACTTTATGTTTTGATGTATTCAGTCCTTAAAATTAGGCAATAGAGGCCATCTATGCAGAACCCAACTTCAGCTGATATTCAACGCGTTCGCGAATTTCTCCTCGATTTACAGGCACGCATTTGTGCAGGTTTAGAACAACGAGAATTAGAGAGTGGCGGCACTGCTCAATTTGAGATTGATGATTGGGAACGCCCGGAAGGTGGCGGTGGTCGTTCACGTGTTTTGCAAAATGGCACCGTGATTGAAAAAGGCGGTGTGATGTTTTCTCACATCAACATTTCAAAATTACCGGTTTCGGCAACTGAACGCCATCCACAAATTGCCGGTGCCAAAGCTCAGGCCATGGGTGTGTCTTTGGTGATTCATCCAAAAAATCCGAATGTTCCGACTTCACATGCCAACGTGCGTTTGTTTGTGGCAGAGCCTGAAGGACAAAATCCTGTGTGGTGGTTCGGTGGCGGTTTTGACTTGACCCCATTCTATCCAGATGATCAAGACGTATTGGCTTGGCACCAAAAAGCGCATGATCTTTGCGCGCCATTTGGTGACACGGTTTATCCGGAACACAAACAGTGGTGTGATGACTATTTCTATTTAAAACATCGTGATGAACAGCGTGGCGTGGGTGGATTATTCTTCGATGATTTAAATCAGTGGGATTTCGAAACCTGCTTTAAATACATTCAAGCCGTCGGCAACGGTTATTTAGAAGCGATCTTGCCGATTTTCCAGCGCCATCAAAATCAGCCATATACCAAAGCGCAACGCGATTTCCAACTGTACCGTCGTGGCCGTTATGTGGAATATAATCTGGTTTATGATCGTGGCACTTTATTTGGTCTGCAAACCGGTGGGCGGATTGAATCAATTTTAGTCAGTATGCCTCCGCTTGCCGCTTGGTCATATCGTCCGGAATGGGATGAAGATTCCGCTGAAAAACGCTTAACTGACTATTATTTAAAACCACAGGATTGGTTGACTGAATTTCAATAATTAAAATATATTTAAAATCTTTAATCCCTTTCTCCACTCTGGATGAAGGGATTTTTTTATATTCATAATTTTCTTCGCATATAAAATTAAAAACTTAGAATAATAAAAACCTTTTAAATCAATATTTTTGTTTCATAAAAAATTTATCATATTTCATCCATAATAATTCTACTGACATATTTCCTTACAGCAATAGACTCTGTAGATTTTATAAAATCGTTTAGACTCATAAATTCAATTTACTATTCACACATATTTAAAAAGCACATATCAATTAAAAAAATCGTGCTTTAGGAAGTCAACAATGTTAGATAAAATTTTAAATCATAAGGTAATGCTATTTTGGTCGATTTTCACCCTCATTCTTTGTTCTATTGCCATTACCTTATCCTCAGACAATACGCTTTCTGATAGCTTATCCATTACATTCAGTGTATTTGCGGGATTTGCCTTATTTTTTACCGCAGCAATGTGGCTAGAAGACATGGTTCACGAAATCTGTAATCCTTAATATTATTTTAATAGGCTTTAATTTTTTAAACTTAACTCAATTACTTTTCTACCTTCTTAACCTTTTATTTTCTTCCGTCTTCTGACTTTAGCCTAGTTTAAAAATCACGTATATTGAATGCCATTTCCGCACATGGACCTCGTGAAATGAGCAAACAATTCGCAGTAGTTGGTCATCCGATCGAACAATCACGTTCACCAGAACTTCATCATGCTTTTGCACAAAAAACAGGTATTGACCTGCAATACAGCAAACGCCTTGCGCCGCTTGATGGTTTTGAAGCCAATATCAAGACCTTCTTTGCTGAGGGCGGTATGGGCATGAATGTGACGGTACCTTTTAAAGAACAAGCCTTCGTACAATGCCAAGTTCTGACAGAACGAGCCAAAATTGCCAAAGCGGTTAATACGCTTTGGATGCAAGATGGCAAGCTATATGGCGATAATACCGATGGTCAAGGCTTGGTCGATGCGATTAAAGCCCTAGACTGGAACCTAGAAAATACTGATCTTTTAATTATTGGTGCAGGAGGTGCAACCCGTGGGGTGGTTTATCCATTGGTTCAGGCGGGTGTAAAAAAAATCGTGATTGCCAATCGTACTCTTGCCCGTGCCGAACAACTGGTTGCCGATTTAAAAGAGGCGGTTCCCCAAGCAACACTTGCTGCGATTTCTTTAAATGATTTGGCCGGTAAGTTTGATCTTGTGATTAATGCAACCTCTGCCAGCCTAAGTGGTGATGCTCTGGTTTTACCTGAATCCTTACAGTTTAAACATGCGTATGAAATGGCCTATGGCAAACCATCGAGCTTTTTAGATCAGGCTAAAGCGCGTGGCATTCCGACTTCTGAAGGCTATGGCATGCTGGTAGGTCAAGCGATTGAGTCTTTCTCAATCTGGAATGGAGTAAAACTAGATCTGAAAGATTTTCTTTAGCAACTTGAAATAAAATGATTGAAAAGAAGCGAATTCTTGCTTCTTTTCAACATACACTATAAAAATTTATTCGAATTGGATTTTATGACAGCAAAATTGATTCCGTAAAATTCCTTAAAGTGATTAAAATATTCAGCCAACTAAAACTTAATAGATACAATAACAGTCTAATTTAACTGTTATTTTAAATATGTATTTTCTTAAAACCGATTAAAAAAGTGAACTAACCAATCTAGTCAGTTACATTAATGGTTAAATTCATCCACTTAAAATTCGCCTTTCTGACATTTTTCCAAGGCTACACTATCAATGTATTTTGATGAACAATGTGAATAATCAAACTATCGATTCGGATAATCCAAAACTATTTCTAAATTAGGATTAACACTATGCCAGCTTATAAAGCCCCTTTACACGACATTCGCTTTTTAATGAATGAAGTTTTTGATTACCCAGAACATTATAAAACTTTATCTAATGGCGAATTGGCCGACCCTGACACTGTAGATATGATTCTTGAAGGTGCAGCAGATTTTTGTGAAAACGTACTCTCTCCTTTAAACCAGTCGGGTGATGAAGAAGGTTGTCATTTTGAAAATGGCGAAGTTACCACACCGAAAGGCTTTAAAGAAGCCTACGACCAATTTGTGCAAGGTGGCTGGCAAGGTCTGTCTTATCCTGAAGAGTTTGGTGGTCAAGGCTTGCCGATGTCACTTAACCTGATCAAATCTGAAATGATGGGGACAGCGAACTGGTCATTCACCATGTATCCAGGTTTGAGCATGGGCTGTATGAATACCATCATGCAGTTCGGGACCGAAGAACAAAAAAATACTTACATGCCGCATTTAACTGCGGGAACCTGGTCGGGCACCATGTGCTTGACTGAACCACAATGTGGTACAGACTTGGGACAAGTCAAAACCAAAGCTGAACCACAAGCGGATGGCACCTATAAAATTACCGGGACAAAAATCTTCATCTCTGCAGGTGAACATGACCTGACTGAAAATATTGTCCATATTGTGCTTGCTCGCCTTCCAGATGCACCTGCAGGTACGCGCGGTATTTCGCTGTTTATCGTGCCTAAATTTACCCCGAATGCTGATGGTAGTGTAGGTGAACGCAATCCTGTGACTTGTGGTTCAATCGAACACAAAATGGGGATCCGTGCTTCTGCAACTGCTGTTTTAAACTTTGATGCTGCGACAGGTTACCTGATTGGTGAACCGCACAAAGGTTTGCATGCCATGTTTACCTTTATGAACACTGCACGTATTGGTACAGCGGTTCAAGGTATTGCACATGCAGAATTGTCTTTCCAGGGCGCATTACCGTATGCCAAAGAGCGTATGTCTATGCGTGCGCTATCAGGTAAGAAAGACCCTGACCAAGTGGCTGATGCGATCATTCATCATGCTGACGTGCGTCGTATGTTGCTGACGCAAAAAGCCATTGCTGAAGGTGGTCGTGCCATGATTTATCATGCTGCACAGCTTGCTGACAAAATGACGGATGCGCTGACTCAAGGCGACCAAGCAAAGTTTGAGGAATATGATGACAAACTGGGCTTCTACACTCCAATCTTAAAAGGTTTCTTGACTGAACTCGGTCTTGAAGCGGCTAACCACGGTATGCAAGTGTTCGGTGGTCATGGTTATATTAAAGAACATGGCATGGAACAAATTGTCCGTGATGCGCGTATTGCTACCCTGTATGAAGGTACAACCGGTGTTCAGGCGCTCGACTTGATTGGTCGTAAAGTTCTGCTTTCTTCTAAAGGCAAAGTGGTTCGTGACTATACTGCTGAAATCTTACGTTTCTGCGGTCGTCATGCACGCAACAAATACATGCGCCGTTTTGCATGGGACTTAACCAAGATTTGTGCACAATGGAACGCTTTAACTGTACGCATTATGCTTGCAGCACGTAAAGACCGTGATATCGTCTCTTCAGCATCTACAGATTTCTTGATGTTTTCGGGTTATGCGATGATGGCATATTACTGGGCTCAACAAGCTGCAGTTGCTTCTGAGAAATTGGAAGCGGGTAACGGCGCAGAAACGCCTGAATTCTATAAAGCGAAAATCAAAGTGGCCGATTTCTACTTTGAACGTTTATTGCCGCGTACTCAGGGTCATGCCGAAGCCATGGTGAATCCATCGAAAACCATGATTTCTTTAGCACCTGAACACTTCAGCTTTGACTACTAAGTTGTAAAGCCTGAATTAAAAAAAGAGCACTTCGGTGCTCTTTTTTATGCGCTACAATAATCCCAATGTAAGCTCAATTTCTAAAGGCATAGAATAATAAAAAATCAATCCGCTGGCCTTGAAGATGAAAAAAATATTTTCGATTCTAAGTCGCTTTTATCAGAGATATAGTGCAACTACCCCTCTAAATACTCATCATCTTGAACAAAATTTTGATTCTTCTTATCCTCCCAACCTAGGTGATGCTGCCCAGCCGATTACCCTGATCAGAATAGGACTGGGGAATGATCATATTATTCAAGGCTTGGCGCTCGATCACAGACACAATTTTTTGTACACCACGCATGTCGAGGGCAATCCTGAACAAGGCGTGATTAATAGATTTAAGTTGCACCACTCAAATTTATGGTCTGCACAAGATGCTCAGAAACCTTCTGCCCTGATTGGCCATCAAGGCATTTCTGTCGATCCGCAGCGTGACTTTATTTATGCTTCTGCTGGCTCAGCCATTCCCAATAAAGGTTGGTATATCTTAAAATTTCAATACATGCCTAATGCAGAACCCAACAATACTCAAGTGATTCAGGTATTTGATAAAACATATAACCAGATGACCAATACCATGCCTTCAATCACCCCCGATGGAAAATATCTGCTGGTGCGAGGCAATAACTATAAAATCAATGTGATACGTATCTTTAAATTAGATTTGATTACCCAAAAAAACTTAACGGATATTCGTTTCTTGTATGAAGATGAATGGCCTATTGATTCAGGTTTCACTCATGACAAATCTGCATTTCAAGGTCTAACTACCGATGGAAAATATGTGTATCTGTTAAGTGGAAATAAAAATAAAGGGCCTAAAAGAATTTATGTTTATGACTTAACCGGCAAATTGATTCAAAAAATGGATTATGTGACACTGGGTCATTTTGATACCTTATCCAATCCTGCCATTCAATATTGGGAGCCAGAAGGCCTAACGGTAGATAGTCAAAACCATCAGCTTTATATTTTATATGCGATAGGAAATACTGGACAATTCTTGGGCCGTATTTATCGAATAAAAATTAATACATAAAAAAATAAATTTGATAAAAGCTGAATATTTTAGATAACTCTCGATGTATGAGTGAAGAGTGATTTAAGCTCCGCTATATCAAGTTATTTATCCTAGCCTTATCCTATGATGAGCTCATTGAATAATTACTATCCTATTTTTATTTTCTGTCCCGCCCTCAAAAAAATTAATAGTCAATCATTTTTGCTTAAATCAATCGTCACTTTATATATTTCTCTAAGAAAACCACTGAAACATTACACTGCTTTTAAGGTAATGCGCCTATTTTATAAAGGCAAATTTAAATAATAAACTTTAAAGGTTGCCGATATGAAAGCGATTAGCATGAAGAAAATTATTCACTGTGTTGCAGTAACTAGTGCATTGAGTTTTGCTGCATCTCACAGTATGGCAATGGATAATCAATCTACCAATGAAGGCAAAGAGCATTCTAAGTTATCGCATGATGCTCATGAGCGTTTAACTGATAGTCAAGTGATCAAGGTGTTAAGTACAGCGAATAACGGTGAGATTATACAGGCAAAAACTGCCTTGCCAAAGCTGAAAATGGATCAAACCCGTAAATATGCTCAGCTGATGATTAATGCACATTCATCGAATGAGAAAAAAGGCCAAGCCTTGGCAAGTCGTCTAAAATTAACTCCACAAGCGAGCAATATCAGTACATCATTGCAAAATGAAAGCGATAAGATGACTGAAAAGCTTAGCCAATCATCAGCAGCAACGGATAAAGACTATATGATGAGTCAAGTGAAAGTACATCGTAAAGTTCTGATGATTATTGATAAGCAATTGATCCCTAATGCTAAAAATTCTGAATTAAAAAATATGCTTACGCAAACCCGTACTACGGTTGCCAAGCATTTACAAATGGCTGAACAAATCGTTGCAAAGATGAAATAACATAAAATCAGAATATTATTTAACAAGCATTCTTAACCGGCCTAGCATCGATCCGCTAGGCTTTTTAATACCTTGTATGTTCCAAACTATTTTTAAAAATCACTTCAACATCACGTTTAAAGATTACAAAAACTCTTCCAGCACTGAATTTAAAAACACATGCCCCTGCTCTGTACAAGACAAACGGTTTTGATCTTCAACCATCAATTTACGTGAACGTAATGAATTTAAAAGCTCATTTAAATCAGCCAAATCTAAACCTGTACGGTCTGTATAAAGCTTGGCATCCACGCCATTATTTAAACGTAAGGCATTCATCATAAATTCAAACGGCATATCTTCATCTTCAATCTTTTTAAATTGAAGATGCTCTGCCGGTACTTTGGCTAAATAGTCTTTAGGCAAACGGGTTTTCTGGAAACGATACACACCATCAGGCTGTGTCACTTTGCCATGTGCTCCCGCGCCAATTGCCAAATAATCGCCAAATTGCCAGTAATTTAAATTATGTGCAGACGGCTTTTCCTTACGCCAAGCTGACACTTCATAATTCACAAAACCATTGGTTTTTAGATAGGCTTCGCCTTGTTCCTGAATATCTTCCAACACATCTTCAACGGGTAAAACAGGTTGGGTACGAAAAAATACCGTATTCGGTTCAATGGTCAGCTGATACCACGACACATGCGTTGCACCATTTTCTACCGCCAGTTTTAAATCCAGTAAAGCCTGTTCTAGAGTCTGTTCCGGCAAGCCATGCATCAAATCCACATTGATTCGTTCAAAACCGGCATCACGGGCTAAATGAATGGCATTGATCGCATCATCATTACTGTGAATACGACCTAATTTTTTCAGGTGATCGGTATTAAAACTTTGTACCCCAATCGAAAGACGGTTAATCCCTGCTTCTAAATAGCCCCCAAAAGGATCGTGTTCCACGGTTCCCGGATTGGCTTCCAAGGTAATTTCACAGCCATCTTCAAAGGCAACAGTGCTTTTAAGTTGCTCGAACAACCACACATAACCTTTGGCTGAAATTAAAGATGGCGTACCCCCACCAATAAAGACACTATGAATCTTGCGACCTTGGGCAAATTCAACCTGGGTTTTAAAGTCTGCAACCAGAGCCTGTAAATATTCCTGCTCTAAATCTAAAGACAGTTTCCCATCCGGTACGGCATGCGAGTTAAAGTCGCAATACGGGCACTTACGCACACACCAAGGCATATGAATATATAAAGACAATGGAACAAACGCAGGATTTAATTCAGCCAAGGAATAAGCTCAAAACAACAAAAAACGGGAAATATATTTTAACATGACTGCATCAAGACGCTAAGGAATACTGTGGATGATTGTTTTAGACTGAGAAAAACCCAACAAGAATACATACTTAATATGATGAAAATATCCAGTCACCTGCTCTTGCTGTTACCGCTTGCGATAGGAATCGGTATTGCGATGAGTCTGCAAAATGCCTTAAATAACCAATTACGGGAATATTTACATTCTCCCTTGCAAGCTGCCCTTTTATCTTTTTTGGTTGGTACAATAGTGCTTGCTATACTGGTTTTTTTTCAATCCGCAGAAAAACCTCATTTTGCAAACTTAATCCAAATTCCCTGGTTTCTTTGGCTAGGGGGTTTTTTAGGCGTTTATGCCATCAGTTTGAGTATTTATGCTGTACCTAAACTGGGTTTTCTCATCCTGACCGGACTGGTTATTTTTGGGCAAATTGCCATGTCGATGTTACTGGATCATTTTGGCTGGTTTGGTGCTGAAAAAACCCCGATTAACTGGCAACGTCTTTTAGGAAGTATGGTTATTTTCCTTGGCGTACTGCTCACTTTGCAACGCTAAAGATCATGATCTTTATTAATAAATAATGAGTATTTTTTGTGTCTAATGTCACTGCTTTAACGACAACAAACCGCTTTGAATTAAAGCAACTCTTTCATTTGATGATTCCCATTTTAATAACCCAATTTGCCCAAGCAGGTTTGGGTTTAATTGATACCATTATGGCGGGACATCTCTCCCCAACAGACCTTGCTGCCATTGCAGTCGGGGTAGGTTTATGGATTCCAGTGATGCTGTTATTCAGTGGCATCATGATTGCGACCACACCTTTGGTTGCAGAGGCCAATGGGGCTCGTACCCCTGAAAAAATTGCCACTATTGCACGGCAGTCACTTTGGGTCGCATTTATTCTCGGAATCATTGCGGCACTGATTTTACAAGCCATGCCGTTTTTATTGCCTGTTTTGGGCGTACCTGAAGCGTTACTGCCTAAAGCAAGCTTGTTCTTGCATGCCATTGGTTTGGGTATGCCGGCAGTCACCATGTATGCAGCGCTACGCGGTTACTCTGAAGCACTCGGTTATCCGCGCCCCGTCACCATCATTAGTCTGGTTGCATTGGTTGCACTCGTTCCACTGAACTTTATTTTTATGTATGGGCTTGGCCCGATTCCTGAACTGGGCAGTGCCGGCTGTGGTTTTGCCACTGCTATTTTACAATGGCTGATGTTCATTGCTTTAGCAACTTATATCTTTAAAGGCACCGCTTACCGCAAAACCCAAGTTTTTGCTGCATGGGAAAAAATTGATCTGTATTGGGTAAAACGTATTTTACAGCTCGGTTTCCCAATTGGTTTAGCCATCTTTTTTGAAGTCAGTATTTTCAGTACCGCAGCAATTATTTTAAGTCCATTAGGTGAAACCTTGGTTGCAGCACACCAGATTGCCATTTCTGTGACCTCACAGTTGTTTATGATCCCGATGTCGCTCGCAATTGCGCTCACCATTCGTATTGGTACTTATTATGGTGAGAAAAACTGGCAGGCGATGCGTAAAGTTCAGTATCTGGGTTTACTGACCGGTACGATTTTAGCCCTTGCCACCATGGCACTGATATGGTTCTTCCGGCCTGAAATTGTTTCGATTTACACTTCTGATTATGAGGTGGCACAAGTGGCAATGTATCTATTGTTATTTGCGATTGCCTATCAGTTAATGGATGCCTGGCAAGTCAGCGCAGCAGGTTGCCTGCGTGGTATGCAAGATACCAAAGGTCCAATGTGGATCACCATGATCGCTTATTGGGTAATTGCCTTGCCTGTTGGGATTTACTTGGCACGCTTTACAGAAATGAAAGCGGCTGGGGTGTGGGTCGGCTTGATTGTTGGTTTAACTGTTGCCTGTGTGCTGTTATTGACCCGTTTATATCGGATTAATCACCGGATCAAAACTGCTTAAATATCTCGATCTCATTCCTTTTCTCATGAAAAAGGAATGAGATGAATAACAATATGAATAAAAAATAACCATAGCTACTTCATCCCTTTAAGCTACAAAAAATATTTTTAATTTTTAAAATTGAACAGTAAAAATGCAGCTTTTAACAATTTAAAGTAGGCAATATCAAGTTTAACGCCTATGATCATTAAAACACTTCTATGATGATCTTGAGGAATATCGCATGGCAAAAACGGCTAGCACACCCGGTCGTCGTTTTATGAAACTTGCCACTATGACGGCGAGCATCGCAACTAAAACCGTCTCAAACTCGATCAAAAATTTTAATGCCGATGAAGAACAAAAAAATGCCTCACGCAGCAAGCTTTTTCAAGATATAGGTCTACAAATTGCGGATACCCTTGGGGAAATGAAGGGTGCAGTCATGAAAGTGGGGCAAATTGCTTCCCAATATAAAGACATCTTTCCGCCTGAAGTCGCACGTGCCATCAGCAAATTACAGCGCCAAGCCCCTGCAATGCCTTTTGCTGAAATTAAAGCTCAAGTCGAAAAAGAGTTGGGTAAACCGCTCAATCAAATCTTTAAACACTTCGATGAACAACCTTTTGCCGCAGCTTCTATTGGTCAAGTGCATAAAGCCTTTCTGCCCAATGGGCAGCAAGTTGTGGTTAAAGTGCAATATCCGGGGGTCGATGAAGCGTGCGAAAGCGATCTGAAACAAGTCCGTTTGGCTTTACGTTTAATGGGTGTGCTGAAAGTTGATCGTAAATTACAAGATCGACTATTCAAGGAAATTCAGGAAAGTTTAGACAATGAATTAAATTATGAAATTGAAGCACAAAATTTAGAAGTCGCGCGTACATTCCATAAAACCTTAGACAATAAAATTATTATCCCGCAAGTATATAAAGACTATTCTTCACGACATATTTTAACCTTGAGCTTGGAGCAAGGTGAAAGTATTGAAATTGCCAGTATCTGGTCTCAAGATACTCGAAATGAGCTAGGACGCCGTTTATTCCGTGCCATTGGACAAGAAATTTTCTATTTAAAACGTTTCCATTGTGACCCGCATCCGGGCAACTTTGCTTTCCGTGAAGATGGCACGGTGATTATTTACGATTACGGCGGTGTAAAAACATTATCCAGTGCAACCGTACAGCACTTTAAACATTTGGTGCAGTCTGCCCGTGAAGGCAATATTGCCGAGATGGAACAACAGCTGGATGCCCTACACGCCCTTTCAGAACAAGGAAAATTTCCGGCTGAACTCTATAATCAATGGTTAGAAGTGCTGATGCGTCCACTTACGACCATGTATGATTTTGAAGAAAACTCGGCACATCATGATGGCATGGAACTGCTTAAGCCTTCATTAAAGTATTGGGATGTATTCAAGCCTTCACCAGAGACATTGATGGTCAATCGTACCGTATCAGGTCATTACTGGAATATGATTCATTTAAAAATGCATGACAATCTCAATGACCTGTTTGATGAACTGGTGCCACCGCGTCAATAAGCCTTTCATACAACCCAAATACAGTTTCTGATTTGGGTTTTATTTGCCAAAGCGAATGTTATGTTATAACATAATTAAATCAATAATAGTTTTGGAGTCAAACATGCGCGCTAATATCCATCCAGAATATCGTGAAGTCCTGTTCCATGACACCAATGCGGATGCCTATTTCATTATTGGCAGTACCTTGCAAACCTCACAAACCAAGAGTTATCAAGGTCAGGACTATCCTTATGTGACTTTAGATATCTCCAGTGCATCCCATCCGTTCTATACAGGTGAACAACGTCAAACCAGTAATGAAGGGCGTGTGGCAAGTTTCAACAAACGTTTTGCTCGTTTCAAACGCTCACAATAAGTTAATATTCAGTTAAGCTGATGTTGTTATTTTTTCCTTATTCAGAAGCCTAAGCCTCCTCCTCCACTTAGGCTTCTTTTTTTACCTATTGTATTTTTTATCAAAAGCCTTCAGCTTTTATTTGCTGTGTAATAACCATTGAAACAGATAAAAACCCAATGCCAAAACCATCACTCCAATGATCACACTTGAGATCACATAGCCTAAAGCGAGTGTGGCCTGACCATGTTTTAATAGCTGAAAGGTTTCCAGACCAAAACTGGAAAATGTGGTGAAGCCGCCTAAAATCCCGACCATCAAAAACAGGCGCGCCTCATTTTGCAAGCTCGGAAATTTTTGGCTATAGGCAAAGAAAATACCAGCAAGCAAGCAGCCAAAGATATTCACCCACCATGTGGTCCAGGGAAATACATGTGTGGGTTTAAGTAAAAATACCCCTGCGCCATAACGCAAACTTGCGCCAATCGCCCCGCCCATCGCTACCAGTAACCAGCTCATTTATTTCATCCAGTATAGGCTGTGCATAACCCATGTTTTATCCACAGCCCTGTTTTCATTGCACAATACTTTTACATGATTCTGTATTTTTAAAAAGAAATAATGCTGAATAAAATGCATAAAAATTGCTATAGTCTTGCGGTTAAATTGACTATTTATATGGACTGAGGAAATTATGGCTCAAGATTTATTGGCACAACTTCAAGCAGGCGAAGCGAAATTTACAGATGTGCTTACATATATTGAAGCCCGTTATAATCACACGCCAACAGCATTTAAAAATGGACAACAAGCCAATGCTGCGACTGAAAATCAGGGCAGTGCAAAAGTATTTTCTTTTGCGCAATTGAACGGTTTAGATCAGGCACAAACTTTAAATTTATTCGCGGAACATTATGCTGCGGTGCTAGCGACTCCTGAAGCCACGGATCACCAGAATATCCGCCAGTTTATGCAAAATGGTTGGGATGGTATTCAATTTGAAGGTCAAGCTTTAACAGCGAAATAAGTTTCTAATATAAGTCTTAGAACATAAAAAAGCCCTCTTTATTAAAGCGGGCTTTTTTATTCCTCCTGTTTTGATAGGAAGGTCGGGAGGGATTCAAAAAACAATTCAACTCCCCTCCTAACTCCCCTTTCCAAACGGGGATTTAAAAAGGATTAACCTTTTACTTTTTCAATCCATTCAATTGAACTGACGCGGAATAACTCGCAGGCACCATCACCGGTATCTGTTGGAGTTAGAGATGAGGTCCAGACCAAATCTTTATCTTTAATTTCGACCAGCTCCCCGGTTAAACGCACCAGATCACCACGTTTTACATTTTTAATTTGCTTGGCAATCTGTGGGTTTGCAGGAATGATATGCATATTTGACACCATCTGCATGGCTTGCTCTTTCGGCACAGGCAGACGATCAATCTTCCAGTTTAGATAACGGTCATATTGATTGACTGATATATGCCGTGCAATTTCAGGTTCAGCAAATAAGCCCCAACTTACCGCATAATCAATCGGAGAAAACTTGGCTTGCTCATCATTGGTATAAATTTTAGAGCCTAAAATACGAAAATCACCTCTAAAAGATTGTAGCTTTTTAATCGACTGATCTTTAGCAACCGGCGCTAAACCTTTAGCAATATTATGATCGACAGATGCGCTGGCGCTTACTTGTAACATTGTGGTTGCAAGTAAAACACTAAATAATAATTGTCTATTCATCTGTGTACCTCAAAGCGAATTTCTTTATTTTCAACTTTTATCTTAAATCATGAAACTTAAATCACCATATGGACTTGGTAACAATATAGATATATTCAGTCACTTTTTTGTCTTATTAATTGACGGAAATTTCCATTAATCTAGATAGATATAAAGAAAAATTAAGCGATCAATGATTTATAAATTTTATCAGCAACATATTTTCCCGCATTTGCTTAATCAAGTGATGCAAACGCCGAGCCTTATGGATCAGCGTCGTGAATTACTGTTACCTATTTCAGGTGAAGTTCTGGAAATTGGCTTTGGTACAGGGCTAAATCTGCCTTTTTATCAAAATGTCGATACGCTATACGCACTCGAACCGAATCCAGATATTTATCAACTCGCTATTCAACGTGTGCATGAAAGTGCGATACATGTACAGCATATTAAGGCGAGTGCTGAAAAGCTGCCTTTTGCAGATCACAGTATTGAGCACATTGTCAGTACCTGGACTTTATGCAGTATTGAAGATTTACCACAGGCTTTAAATGAACTGCATCGGGTACTCAAGCCTAGCGGTACTTTACATTTGGTCGAGCATGTTCAATATCAGGACAACAATACGCTTAAGCATTTACAAGATTTACTGACCCCAATTCAAAAGTGTTTGGCGGATGGCTGTCATCTGAATCGCAATATTGAGCAAGCCCTATTAGATGCAAATTTCCGCTTTAAAGAACAGCATTATTTTGACGCTCAAGGTATTCCAAAATTGGCAGGCGCATGTTCTTTGCCCGGGCAGAAAAAGCATAGCGATGAAACTCACCTAGATTCAACCTTGTGCTCAATAAATCTATTGCCCAGATTGAATCTGAGCAAATTAATCATTAAAGTTGATGCGAACCGTTTCAAAACGCACCCGTCCATCACTAATGGCCTGGGCAATCGCTTGTTGCCCCTTGGTGAGTCGTGCCCCACCACTTTTAATATCAATCAGCACCACTTCTATATCCTCTGCCCGACCTTCACCATCGCGTAAGTCGGTATAGCCATCAAATACCACGTAATCGACCGGATCACCCAAGAATTTGGCATCACTGGGCAAGTATTGAAACTCGGGCATAATCGGTGCCATTTGCTCTGCCATTTTTCCTTTCAACACTGCGCGACTGGTATTCACACTACGCTTTTGTGCATGGATTAAAGCCTGTTGATGCTCTAACTCCAGCTCGGCAATATAGTGTTCATACTCTGCTTTGACCCGTCCATTACGGGTATTACTTAAAATCAGGGTGGTTAATACCACGCCTATACAGCCACCAATCAACATTGCCATCCAAATGGACATATTTTTTCCTAATTCAAAAAAGTATCGCCACATGGGTCTTTAAGACTTTTGTCATGTGTCATATTCGTCGCATCAAACAATGATATGCTAGGGCGGAGCAGAATAAAATCGTCAGGGTCATGAAAACAATCTTAATTGCAAATCAAAAAGGTGGATGTGGTAAAACCATTACCGCGATCAGTCTGGCTGCGGCTTTGGCACAAAAAGGTTACCGTGTTGCACTGGCGGATGCCGATAACCAAAAGTCGACTTTGCAATGGCTTAAACATCGCCCTGAAAATGCTGCCCCGATTCAAAGTCTGGACTGGCGACATGAAAAATCAATTGGTGATGCACCTAAAAATATTGAGTATCTGATTATAGATGCGCCGGGCGCACTTTCTGGTGAACAGGCAGAACAACTGATTGGGGAAGCTCACGCCATTATCACGCCCTTACAACCTTCGTTTTTCGATATCGACAGCACGCGCCGTTTCTTAAAACATTTACAAGACATCAAGCGTATTCGTAAAGGTAAAGTGCAGATTTTACTTTTGGCCAATCGCGTCAAAGCCAACAGTGCCAGCACGAAAGAGATTCAAGATTTTTTCAATAAAATTGAACAGCAACCGGTGGCCTGGATTTCTGAACGAACTGCTTATAGTCAGTTGGCCATGCAGGGACTAACCGTGTTTGATAAAACGCAAAAAAATTATTTAAGCATGCAAAATCAGTGGCAGCCGGTTTTAAATGCCATTATTGATGATGCGACTAAATGGTTTTAGGGTGTTACAGGGTCTAGCTTTCCGTCCAGAAGCAGTGTTTGTTTATTCATTATTCACTAGAACTTACTCGGCTTTCATTTTCGCGAGCTTTTTTTTCAGTTAAGATGGCATGGACCTTAGAAACAAATCAGTGAATGCAGTGCAACAGTACGCGCCAACATTACAAAAAGTATTATTATTTGGATTATTTTTCATCCTCCTTTTTTTGAGTTTTAACGTTCTCAAATATTTTATTGTGCCTGTACTGTGGGCAGCCATTATTGCCTATATGACCTGGCCCTGGTATCAATGGATTTATCGCAAGTCCGGCTCACGTGCCATGCTAAGCGCAACGATCATGATCAGCCTGATTATTTTATTGATCGGTATTCCGCTGACCTTCGGTATTTTCATGCTGCAACATGAAGGTCGGAATTTATATTATGAATTGCAAAAACAGGTGTTTTCAGGTCACTTAAATGTTCCGCAATTTATTCGCGATTTACCGTTTATAGGCAAGGAAGTCAGCCGGACCTTAAAGGATATCAATACCGATCCAAACAGTATTATACAAAATGTTTCCATCTGGATTCAGGGTCATCTCAATTATGGTCGTTTCGTTCTGAATGAGATTGGCAAAAATATCATTAAGCTATGTTTTGCAGTCCTGTCACTGTTCTTTTTCTACCGTGATGGTCAAACCATTCTGAACCAAGTCAGCAAGGCTCTGGAAATGATCATTGGTCCACGGGTCCATCATTATTTAGATACCATTTCTGAAACGACTCGTGCTGTGGTTTATGGAGTTGGTTTAACTGCGGTGGCGCAAGCAGTATTAGCCGGGTTAAGTTATTTTGTTGCCGGTGTCCCCAACCCAATGGTACTTACCATTGTGACCTTCATATTGGCACTGATTCCGTTTGGAACACCCCTTGCTTACGGTTCAGTTGCATTATGGCTGTTCTCTCAAGGACAGACTATGGAGGCGATTGGGGTGATGGTCTGGGGGGTCTGTATTGTCAGTACTTCAGATAACGTGATTCGTCCACTGGTGATTTCGGGTGCAACCCAAATTCCATTCCTGCTGATCATGTTCGGGGTTTTAGGGGGGATTGCCAGTTTTGGTCTGGTGGGTCTATTTATTGGTCCGGTGATTCTAGCGGTCTTGCTGGCGATTTGGCGTGAATGGTTGCATGAAACCAATGAATTTGGGCCTTTCATGCTGCCAAAATCCACTATGGCGTATGATCTGGATGATGATAAAGATGAGCCAAACCCAGATAAAACTTAAGCTTTAAGTTTAAGAAACTCATACATTCAAATACTTAATCATCATTGCGTTGCATCCGACACATTGTTTGAATGGTCAAGGTCAAAATAAAACAAAAGGAAGCAAGTCAATGTCATCTTCACTGTTTAAATTAACCGCACTAGGTTCTATCGCAAGCTTTGCCATGCTGGGCTGCACCAACTCACCCACCTCATCTCATAATGCTCAACATCAGACGACCGTTCATGCGGTATCGGCTCAAGGCGTAGGTAAAGCCATTGGTACGATTCAATTCAAAGACAGTCCAGCAGGTTTAGTACTTACGACTGACTTGGCTGAACTGCCACCGGGCCCACACGGTTTCCATATTCATGAAAAAGGTTCCTGTGACCCGGCTGAAAAAGATGGAAAAATCGGTGCGGCCATTGCAGCGGGTGGTCACTTTAATCCGAACCAAGCGCCTCATCATGGAACGCCCCTTACCGGTCATTTGGGCGATTTACCTTTATTAAATGTTGATGCTCAAGGTCATGCGAAGGTGACTTTGGTTGCACCGCGTTTAAAACTGGCCGATGTGCAAGGTTTGGCAGTGATGGTGCATGCTGGTGGCGATAACTATGCCGATCAACCCAAACCTTTAGGTGGTGGCGGTGACCGTATTGCCTGTGGGGTGATTAAATAATTGTCCTAAAAATATAAAGAAAAAAGCAGGTTAAAACCCTGCTTTTTTTGCTTCATACCTTGCTACATCATTAAAAAATCAATGATCTTTAACACAAGCATAAATTGACACAGCCACTAAAAAAGCTCAGGCTATATTCACAATAATTGATCTTTAGAAAAATCGTGAATAGCCTGAAAGACTTAATTCAACGCTTTAAATCCAATTCCATTCTGATCTATTGCTTGCAGATTTTTATTGTCCTTAGCGGAACCACTCTAGGCCTGCTTTTTTTAGACTATGAATCACTCATTGTTCCGGTGACTTTGGGGGCCATTGCTACTGCCCTGACCGACTTTGATGATCGCCTGAGTATTCGTCTACGTAATCTGGTTTATGTCTGTATTCTGTGTTTTGGCGTCAGTAGCATTCTTGAATTTCTCTATCCTTATAAACTGCTTTTTATCCTGTATTTATCGCTGTCGAGTGCCGGCTTTATTTTAATGGGCGCATTGGGACAGCGTTATGCCACGATTTCTTTTGGCACTATTTTATTGTCTATTTACACCATGTTTGGACTGGGAGAATACAGCCAATGGTATCAGCAGCCCAGCTATTTTGTACTGGGTGCGCTGTGGTATGGTCTGACTTCGATCATCTTTTATTTGCTCAAACCGACTCAAGCAGTCCAGGATAATTTGGCTGCCAATTTCAATGCCATTGCCGGATTACTGTTGGCTAAAGCCCGTCTGTTTGACCCCGATAATACTGACAATATTGAACCGCTACTGTATGAGCTTTCCTTAAAAAACAGTGAAGTGGTGCAGAGCCTGAATACCACCAAGGCATCTTTGCTGACTCGTTTAAAGGCATCGCGTGCCAATAAAAATACCATTTACTGGCTCAATCTGTATTTTTTGGCACAAGATATTCATGAGCAAGCAACATCAAACTATCTGCATTACGAAAATATTCATCAAAACTTTAGCCGTACCGACCTGATTTTCCGGATTCAAAAAAATGTAAAACTGCATGCTTTATCGTGTCAGAAACTGGCGCACGATATTCTCACCCATCAAAGCTATCAATCGAATCCAGACACGGATATTTCCATTGCCAATCTGGAAAATTCGATTCAATTATGGATTGAAGAAAATCCGCAGAATTTAGAGGTAAAAAACCTACTGCTGATTTTGCGCAATCTGAAAAAAATTCAGGAACAGTTTTTAAATTTAAGTCATGAACAAAACAATTATCGTCAGAATTATTTACAGCATCAGGAAAACCTAAATTTACTGGATGATGATATTCATGACCTGCCAGATTTATGGCTAAAACTGAAACAGCACCTCGCCCCTAATTCAGCGCTATTTCGGCATGCAGTACGGATTGCCTTTGTATTTGCCGTCGGCTACGCCATCTCCTTATTGCCATTTGCCAAAAATGGTTACTGGATTTTACTCACCAGTTTATTCGTCTGCCAGATCAGTTATTTCGCCACCAAAAGCCGTTTAAAACTACGGACTTTAGGCACGGTTTTAGGGGTGTTGCTCGGTATTCCAATATTGTATTTTGTGCCAAGTATTGAGGGACAACTGGTTCTAACCATTATTTTTGGGGTGTATTTTTTCTATCTGCGTTCCAAAAAATATGCCATGGCAACCCTGATGGCCACTTTAATGGTGCTGCTGATTTTCAATTTAAAAGGTGCCGGTTACGCCATCATTTTACCGCGCATTATCGATACCCTTTTAGGCTGTCTGATTGCCTGGTTTGCAGTCAGCTTTATCTGGCCCGACTGGAACTTCCGCAATATTTCCAGCACCATCAAAAAGAGTAATCAAGCGACCTTGGAGTATTTCGATGCGGTGGTGAAGCAGTACCAATTCGGTAAAAATAACAGTCTGGATTACCGTCGTGCGCGTCGTACTGCCCATAATGCTCAAATCGAACTATCCAGCATGATTTCCAGTCTCAGTACCGAACCGAATCCCAATCAGGCATTGATTCATTCTGCCTTTCGTTATCTGGTGTATAGCCACAGTCAACTCAGTTATGTTTCGGCTTTGGGTAGTCACCGCGAACAGGTTCAGGATGCACAGATACTGGATTTAATGCTGTGGTGTAAAGACACGCTATTTGCCGTACTGTTACAGCAGCAGCCTTTAGAGGAAGATAAAATTCAGGCCAAGCTCAATGACATTAAACAGATGAGTGAGCAAGAAAATCTGTCTGAAGATTTACTCTTGGTACTGAAACAGATCAGTTTGTTACTCGAAACATTGCCTGAATTATTGAATTTAAGAACCGAATTATGGGCGCAAGAAATAAAATAATCCGAGCTAAATACTTGGTTATAAGCATTTGATATATTTTATAAATACACCAAATTTTCATTCACCGCTGCGCCAATATTGGGTACACTCATGCTTGATTCTCATTGATTTAAGCATGACCATGAATATCCAAACTTTACGTGTTGTCGGTCTTTTAGAAGGTATTTCCTTTCTGCTGCTTCTCTTCATCGCGATGCCGATGAAATATATGCTGGATAATCCAATTTTAGTGAAATATGTCGGCATGGGACATGGGGTATTGTTTATCCTGTTTTTGATTGTTTTGTTTACCGTTTGCGAAAGACAGAAATGGTCGATTACCATGTTTATATTGGGTTTAATCGCATCCATTTTACCATTCGGAACCTTTATTTTCGATCGTAAATTAAAGAACTTTGAACAGCCAATCGCTGAAAAAAAACTATTTCTCTAAGTTCAAGCTCATTCGTCCTATCCTGCATTTTTGAAGGAGAAGATGGTGTGGCATCAATGTTTAAAACGCGCCACTCTGTTTTCGTTCTTTTAAAATCTCTTTGAGCATCGCTCGAGGAAAACTAAACCACAGCGCGATTAAAACAAAGCATACCACTGCATAGGTCCAAAGATGGTATTGCTCATACATCATCCGAACCAGTTCATTGACACCCTCCGACCACTTTCGCTTTAGCTCAAGTGGGAGATTCCTACTGCTAGACGCTTATGCCCAAGCGCAAGTATGTTCTTAGCACTGTTTAAGTCCCGATCTAAGACACTTAAACAGTTTTCACATTCCCATACTCTTATTCGCAAATCTGCTCTACCTTTCGGACTGCTTGTGGTGATTTCACCACAGCACGAACAAATTTGGGTTGTGAAACTTTCGTTGACTTCTTCAAACAATACTCCTGCGTTCTCGCATTTATACTTGAGCATTGTTTTTAGTGCTGAAAATCCTGTATCCAAAACAGACTTTGCCATTTTGGTTTTTATAAGTTTTTTAGCACTCAGATCACCCACAACAATGAGTGTATTTTCTTTAACAAGCATGGTGCTTGCTTTGTGTAAATGATCTTTACGACAATTTGCAATCTTGGCGTGTAATGCACGTACACGTTTTTTATTTCTTGCTCGTTGAGCAATCCCTAATTTCTGTTCATATTTTCGATAGAATTTAGGATTAGAAATCACTGTGCCATCTGAACAGGTCGCAATATCTTTTAACCCTAGATCAATACCTATGGCTTTGGTTGCAGTTGTCTTCTCAATTTTAGGACTATCCACAACCAAACAAACGTACCAACGCCCACGACTATCTTCAACGAATGAGCCTGTTTTAACGCTGTATTGGCTTAAGCCGTAACTGTCCCAAACTTTAAATTGATGCTTGCCGTATTGGACGTATCCATCGGCATATTTGATAGCCACCTTTTTGAATGGTATCCATCCAAGTGATCGTCTTGCTGATTTCTTATTGCTTACACGCCATTTGAGTTTTGCTTTTTTGAATTGCTTTCTACGTGTGACCAATTCTTCTGTCACCGCCTGAATGGTTTGGCTATGCAAATTACATTCTTTTGATGTGCCTTTTGTGTACTTGGCAATGTCATAGGCACTGAGAAATTCACCTTTTATTTTAAGGTGCTTAAAACCTAAATCATTCACATAATTCCAGACAAAGTTCACCTCAGATGCCAATTGGTCTAGTACCTTACTATGTTTATCTTTAATGCGTAATTTAAGTGCTTTCATGGTTTTATTTTATATTAACTCAAACAATATTTCATTATTTTTCAACATTTTGTGACAAGCTGTGTCGCATGGATTTTGCCACTCCGTTAAAGCAGTACTTTAACTATCCCACACATGATTGTCAGTGAGGGTCTTACGTTAGATTTAGATAATCCAATGTTTTAGCTTTAGAGGTTGATCAAAAGTACCTTTATTTATATCAATTTTATACTCTAAAGAATTCAAAAATTCGGATGCTAATGTATTTAAGAGTTCGATGAAATCAGCTTAGCCTTTTAGCATATTTTGGAAAGTTGGCTTATTGGGATTCAAGCAATAAGCCACTACAGCAGCCATAATATTCACCATAAAGTTATTGATCGAACGATGACGTGAATGTTCAAGTTACTGCAATTTTTTTAACTGATCATTCACTGTTTCAATCAATCCTCTTTTGCAAAGCAATTGTCTTTCTTCTTCGATGGGGATGGATTTATTTTTCATATTCCTGCGTGATGGGGTCAATATTTTTAGTACTCTGGCTGCTAAAGCTTCAACTTTATTTTATAAAATTTTGTCTTGAGAACCAATATTTTACAAATTCAGGGCTTTTTTTCTACTCTTTTTTATATCGAACTCAGGTTATTTAATTCATTTTCTATAATTTGCTTAATATCCACTCTTGTTATTCCCCCAAACGCAAAAAAGCGCATCAATCGATACGCTTTTTATGAGGCATAGCAGCCTAACTTTCAACCATAAATCAAAGATTTATTAAGAGCATTTAGCTTTTTGAAAAGACTTGGTGTTTTTACTGCGCATACATTGATACGACTTTTCTGTATCAACCTTCTTCCAGTCGTCCTTCACCAGTTTAAAACTATAAACGGTACGCATCGAGCGAACCGAATCATCTTTTAACCCAGTTTCAGTCACTTTCACTTGTGCAGCAGTCGGTGACTCTACACTATTAAAAAATTGACGAATTTCAACTGTTGCCGAGTTCTTACGTAAATCAGGTCTTTCTTTCAAGACTTGTTGCAAAGGCGTATCTGATGAACCGAGGTTGACTTTAGATGCTAGTTTTTTTGTTGTTGCACAACCCGTCGTCATTAAACCCAAACAAATTATAGAGGTAGATAATAAACGTAACATTGGGAAATCTTCCCCATAAAAAAAGACATTGCACCTATGATGCCATGCCTTTTTTTCACACTCGATAACAGTTATGTAGTCACCGAAAAAACAACTTATAGATCAAATATTAAAGATCAAATAATTTGCCCGGGTTCATAATGCCGTTTGGATCAAATACCTGTTTCAAAGCTTTCATGTATTCAATTTCTTCAGCAGAACGTGAGTAATCAAGATATGGCTTTTTAGTCATACCCACACCGTGTTCAGCAGAAATCGAACCATCATATTTTTTCACAGTTTCGAACACATATTTGTTCACTACCTGACATTTGGCAAAGAATTCATCTTTACTTAAATCAGCAGGCTTTAAAATATTTAAGTGCAAGTTACCGTCACCAATATGACCAAACCAGCAAATTTCAAAGTCAGGATAATTGGCTTCCACAATTGCATCAATTTCTTTAATAAATGCAGGAACGTGGGTAATTAACACTGAAATGTCATTTTTGTATGGTGTGAACGGCGCGATCGATTCAGAAATATCTTCGCGTAAACGCCATAAGCTATGCACTTGGTCAAGGTTTTGGCTCATTACACCATCAAGTACCCAACCCTGTTCCATGCAATGCTCGAAGATTTCCATCGCCGCATCCATGATTGGTTCAAATGGAGCTTCAAACTCAAGCAATACATAGAAAGGACACGCCGTTTCAAATGGGCGTTGTACATGACCATGATCCAGTACTTTCTGCATTGCGAGTTCGCCAAAGAATTCAAATGCAGTTAAATCAATTTTATTTTGGAATGCATGCAGTACCGGCATGATTGCATCAAAGTCAGGTACGCCTAAAACCATGACTTGCAAGTCATGCGGTTGACGCTCAAGCTTGATTTCAGCTTCAGTCACCAAACCTAGCGTCCCCTCACCACCAATGAATAAGTGTTGAAGCGCATAACCTGTTGCATTCTTGATCATGCCTTTGTTCAGACGCAGGATGTCACCCTTACCTGTCACAACCGTCAAACCAAGCACCCAGTTACGGGTCATGCCGTATTTAATAACTTTAATACCGCCAGCATTGGTACCAATGTTGCCGCCAATTTGTGAAGAACCTGAAGATGCAAAATCGACCGGGTAATACATACCCTGATCGGAAGCATAATTCTGCAATTGCTCAGTCACCACACCCGCCTGTACACGTACCATACGGTCTGCCGGGAAGAACTCAAGAATCTGGTTCATCTTGTCCATGCTCACCACAATTTCACCGTTCGATGCAACAGCACCGGCAGATAAACCGGTACGGCCGCCAGACGGCGTGATGGCAATATTGTGCTGATTAGCAAATTTAACAATCGCCTGCACCTGTTCCGTGCTCGATGGAAAAACGATGACTGATGGATTTGGATCAAAATGCTTGGTGTAGTCTTTGCCCCAGGCATCGAGACTAGCAGCATCAGTTTTAATGCGGTTTTCACCGACAATGGCTGTCAATTGGGTTAATAACTCAGGTGTTAAAGCGACTGAAGCATTCATCGTTTGCAGACCTAGCAAGAAATATACAAGTGGTAGATGGTCTATAGATCATTCATTTATTGAAAGTTTTACAATGCAATGTGTCTTAGACCGGGCATGAACATAAAACCGACAGCGTGACTGTGGCGCTTTTCACTACGCAGCATTATAAGACATTTTCCACTGAGACCCTGCGGAAATAAGCATTTTGACAATCTCGCCTTAAAAATTACAGCTTTAGTTAGACCCAAATCTGTAGTGCACGGCAGTATGTATGGCAAAAATACCTATCCTCTGCGTCATAAAGGAAATGTATATAGACCGTTCTCGTATGTTATCATATCGCGACTAAATTTGGCCTTTGTAGCGGAGCCGTAATGAGCCAACATCTTTCTCTACCTAAAGATAAAATTCGTTTCTTGTTGTTAGAAGGCGTTCATCAAAACGCAATCGACACATTAAATGCTGCTGGATACACCAACATCGATTCCCGTAAAACTGCGCTTGAGGGTGAAGCGTTGAAAGAAGCGGTAAAAGATGCTCACTTCATCGGTATTCGTTCACGTACTCAGTTGACTGACGAAGTATTTGAAGCAGCCAACAAGCTCATCGCTGTTGGCTGTTTTTGTATCGGTACCAACCAGGTTAATCTGAATGCTGCGATGATTCGCGGTATTCCAGTATTTAACGCCCCGTATTCAAATACCCGTTCAGTGGCTGAACTGGTACTTGCTGAAGCAATTCTTTTACTTCGTGGTGTTCCTGCGAAATCTGCTTCTACTCACCGTGGTGGTTGGAACAAGTCTGCAGTGGGTTCATTTGAGACTCGTGGTAAAACTTTAGGTATCGTGGGTTACGGCTCAATCGGTTCTCAACTTTCAGTACTTGCTGAAAGCTTGGGTATGCACGTGATTTATTATGATGCAGTGACTAAGCTTCCTATGGGTAATGCACGTCAAGTGGGTTCTCTTGCCGAGTTACTTGCAAATGCTGACGTGGTATCTCTACACGTTCCAGACGTTCCATCAACGCGCAACTTCTTTGGCAAAGACCAATTTGCACAAATGAAAGAAGGTTCTATCTTCATTAATGCTGCACGTGGTACATGTGTACTGATTGAAGATTTGGCTGATGCGATTAAATCGGGTCACATTGCCGGCGCTGCAATTGACGTATTCCCTAAAGAACCTAAAGCAAACGGTGAAGAATTTGTTTCTCCACTTCGTGGCTTGGACAACGTGATTTTGACTCCTCACGTGGGTGGTTCGACTATGGAAGCGCAAGCCAACATCGGTTTAGAAGTGGCAGAGAAATTTGTTGCGTACTCAGATAAAGGTATGACTTTATCTGCGGTGAACTTCCCAGAAATTGCGTTGCCGTTGACTGAAGGTAAACACCGTTTACTGCACATCCACAAAAACATTCCGGGCGTGCTTTCTAAAATCAACAACCTGTTTGCTGAACACGGCATCAACATCTCTGGTCAGTCATTAATGACTAAAGGCGATGTGGGTTACTTGGTAATGGACGTTGACGCAACTGCGTCTAAAGAAGCACTTGATACACTTCAAGACGTTGAAGGTACCATCCGCGTTCGCGTATTGTTCTAATTTAAGATTTTAAAAAAACCACAGCATTCGTGCTGTGGTTTTTTATTTTTTTAAGCTCAAAATTTAATATCCTGAACGGAATTGAATTTCGTGACAAAGCCATTCGCAACTGTTCGAGGCAGACAGAGATTAAATAATGAATGTTTCTGCGAACAATTTATTTAAATATCTCAATCCGTCGAGTTCTGCGATGAGAACATTTGAAACATGTTTCAACTGTTCGCAAGGTGGCTTTGGTCTTACGAAGCAATGCTTCTCAGGGCGAAACCAAAGTAACAATACGCTAAAGATGAAATAAACATCTCAAAGCCAAGACACCGTCGTTCCTCTATTATTTCACTCATATTCGGAAATATTTATTAAGCCTTTGCTACTCTCCCGCTATTCTAGAAATCGAAACCAATTTAGTCCATGTTGAATTTTAAAAATACGCCACATGTTCAGGCACTGCTGTTATTGCTGATTGCAATGATCAGCGTGCAGAGCAGTGGCTCGCTTGCCAAAATCCTGTTCGGTCAATTTCCGATTTTGACCGTTGCAGCCATGCGTATGCTCATTGGCGCTGCAATCTTGGCGCTTATTTTTAAAATTTGGCAAATTGATTTTAGACAGGTGAAATGGAAAGCCATTATCAGCTACGGTATTGCGCTCGCCGGTATGAATGCCATGTTTTACCTGTCGATTAATCGCCTTCCCCTCGGCATTGCCGTTTCTTTTGAATTCATTGGTCCACTCAGCATCGCGCTGTATTATGCACGACAAAAATTCGATTTTATCTGGGTTGGACTGGCTATTCTGGGTTTAATTCTATTGTTTCCATTCGACCAGGTTTCACAAAACCTGGATTTAATCGGGATTGCTTTTGCATTGGGTGCAGGCGCTTGCTGGGCGCTGTATATCGTTGCCGGACAGAAACCTTCGGGTATTTCAGGTAATCATACCGTGTGCTTAGGCATGTTTATCGGCATGCTGTGTTTGATGCCTATCGCCCTATTTTCAGGCATGTCAGTCAACGTTTTTGAGCCTTCAAATTTAGTTTATTTTGTCGCCTTGGCTGTGCTTGCCAGTGCCCTGCCTTTTACGCTGGAAATGATTGCACTGCGTAATTTAACTGCGCTGAGTTTTGGCACATTAATGAGCGTAGAACCGGCGATTGCCGCATTATCAGGATTTATATTTTTAGGCGAGCACTTATTATGGAATCAGTGGCTGGCACTTGCGACCATTATTGCAGCCTCGATTGGCTGTACTTATACCACGCAACAAGCCAAGAACAAGGCTGAAGGAAAATAGAAAATACATCATTTAAATTCAAATTAATCAGGCTAAATTTACGCGCTGATTCTTTAAATTCAAGGTTTTAAATTTAAAGCGTTTAAGACCTTTCAACTCCTCAAAAATCAAACAGAATTGTTATACTGGCACCCTCTTTCCCAGTGGATTCACCTGACTCGGTGATCCTGCGTGCGCCATGCCTAACTCACAATTTACTGCTGTACTGTTCATGGTTTTATCCATGGTCGCTTATCAGATCAGTGCCTCTTTTGCCAAACAACTATTTGAAGTGCTTGATCCACTGACTGTAGTCACATTACGGCTTTCCTTTGCTTCCATTTTAATTGTGCTGATGTTCCGTTCCTGGAAAATCATCAAACGTTTACCCTATCTAAAATGGAAGGACTTGCTGTTTTATAGTGGCTCCGTCTGCTTAATGAATGTGTTGTTTTATGCCTCTTTAGGCAAATTACCGCAAGGTATTGCGGTCGGCTTAGAATTCTTGGGACCACTGACTCTGGCCCTGCTTTCGATTAAACAAAAAACTGATTATCTCTGGGTGTGTCTGGCGATTTTAGGAGTTGCGCTGATGGTGCCATGGCAAGATGCATCAGCCGATAACTTCTCTTATCTGGGTGCAGCATTTGCTTTGGGTGCCGGTGTCTGCTGGGCCATTTATATTTATTTTGGGCAACGTGTAGTGCGGCAAAATATTGGCATGCATGCGCTGAGTATTGCGATTGTGCTGTCAGCCATGGTGATGTTACCGATCAGTGCAGTGCATAATCCTACGGCCCTGATTCAGACTCAATATTGGGGACAGGCCTTGGTCATTGCACTGCTTGCGACTGCTATTCCTTATGCTTTGGACCTGATGGCACTAAAACGATTAAGCAAGCTCAGTTACGGCACACTGTCCAGTTTATCCCCAGCACTGGCTGCTTTGGCAGGCTGGTTATTGCTGAAAGAACAAATTACGCTTTTACAAAGTGTTGCCTTACTTTGCATTATGATTGCCTCGGTCGGTGTAACATTTAGGGCAAGTAAAAATAAAAATCCTCAACCTGACTAATCAATAAGTCTAAATAAAAAAGATGGCTTCAAACCATCTTTTTTATATTGATCTTGTTTGAAGGCATTTAAGTCAAACTGTCTTTATTTAAATTTTTATATTTTTTATATTCCGCTAAATATTGCTGGGCTAAGCTTTCTTTTTGCTTCTGCTCCAAAATTTTACCCGCTTGCTGGAAAAAACCATGTTCTTCTTCCTTTAAATGATGATGTACCTTTTCAGAGAGTTTTTTCGCAATCGCAAGCCAGCCCGGATTACTAAAGTCTGTCTCTGTTAATTGTTCAAGGAACTCGTCTATTTCATGGTGCTCTGCCAAGGCATGACGAGTAATGCTTAAACCCGAGTCGGTCATCATTAAAGGAATGTAAAGATAGCGGTCTTCCGCGACTGCATGCGCAAAGAGTTCATTTTTAAGCAGATCAAATATCTCCCGGCGCTCTTCGCTATTCCCCGATGTCTGGATTAATTTCTCAGACAGTTCTCTTTGTATTTCATGGCTTTGACGTAATGCTTCAAAAATATTCATTATTCTAATGACCTCTGGCTTTATGCTATATGATCAGGGCAAACTCTGATAAAAATGGGCAATTATGCCCATGCCGATTGCTTATTCTTATGCAGGAACATGCTCTAATACTGTTAATTTTTGTGAATGTTTTTATTAACTTGCAAACAACATCTGATAACTTAAGCGCAAAATCAAAACCGAGACTAAGACAAGAAAAAGAATCCGGATAAAGCCACTGCCATACTTTAAGGCCATCTTCACACCCACCACTGAACCCGCGACATTGGCAACCGCCATCATCAAACCTAAACTGAACAGCACATGCCCGGTTGGAATGAAGAAACTTAAGGCAGCGAAATTGGTCATAAAATTGCCAATTTTAGATAAGGCAGACGCATGTAAGAAATCGACTTTTAAATACCGAATAAAATAGAAAATAAAAAAACTACCCGTACCAGGACCAAAAATACCATCATAAAATCCAATAGCCAATCCACCAATTCCGGCTAGAATTAAGGTTTTTTTGGTCATACTTTGCTGAAAATGCACTTGACCGAACTGCTTCTTCATAAAGGTATAAATGGCAATCACGATCAGCATAAATAACACAAAGGGCCTGAGTACTGCTTGTGGAATCAGGGTTACACAAGCCGCTCCTGCAAAAGAACTGATAAAGGCAGTGATACCAATCACTGCCAGTAATTTCCAGGCCAGTTTGACACGGCGTAAATACGACCATGCCGCTGAGGCAGTACCACAAATGGAGGCCATTTTATTGGTGCCGAACAGGGTTGCTGTGCTCATATGCGGAAAAGCATTCATGAGAGCTGGAATCTGAATCAGACCACCGCCACCGACTGCTGCATCTATCGCACCTGCAAAAAATGCAAAAAAAATCAGGCTGAGGATGATCTCAATATCCATGTAGCTTTTTACCTATCTTGAAATAATGATTAGAGATTTAAAACACGTTTTGGCACCAGACGTTTTTTATCGGTAATTTCAGCTAAACCCAAACATTTCTCACCATCAAAAACCAGTACTTCTGTGGCAGCTTCATGCTCAATATTGCTTTCCATGCCACGGCTAAAATATTCTGCACGACCTTCAGGTGCTTGAACTTTAGGAAAATGATCCACAGGTGCGTAAGCAGGCAATAATAAAGCCTCACGCTCTTGTTCAGTCAGGCTTTCCAAATACTCAATGGTATAGCTTGGAATCAGGTCAAACTGACCGGTCTTAATCCGGTGCAGATAAGTTAAATGACCGAATGTCCCCAAGGCTTTGGCAATATCTTCACCCAACACCCGAATATAAGTTCCCTTAGAACAGGTAATATCTAAAGTCAGGCTATTTTCCTTAAAGGACAATAATTCAATCGCTTCAATGGTAATTGGGCGTGCTTCACGTTCAATCTCAATCCCTTGACGCGCCAATTCATACAACGGACGCCCTTCTTTTTTCAAAGCGGAATACATCGGTGGAACTTGCTGAATATCGCCTACAAAACCCGCTAAAACCTGTTGGATTTTTTCTTCTGTCAGTGCCGGAACAGCTTGCTCTAATAACCGCTCACCTTCGACATCACCCGTGGTTGTACTATGACCTAAATAAATGGTGGTTTGGTAACGCTTGGTCGAGTCGAGTAAATAGTGGGAAAATTTAGTCGCTTCACCTAAACAAATTGGCAATAATCCCGACGCTAAAGGGTCTAAAGCACCGGTATGACCGCCTTTTTGTGCTCGATATAAGCCACGTACTCTCTGTAAAGCCGCATTAGAACTAATACCCAAAGGCTTATTCAATAAAAACACACCGCTAATATGCCGGCGTTGAATCTTAGGTGAAGTCTTTTTCATAGCGAAAGATCAAGCAAGTTGAAACGGGTGACATGTTAACAACCGCTTATCATTATTTACAACTTTTCTACGTTAGTTTTAGGTCTTTAATGGCAAATTTAAATTCTATTTTTAGACTTATAAAAACAAAACAGGCAAAAAGGTTGCATAGGAAATGCAGAGATATAAGTTATGGATTATTTTGGCTCTTATTATTGTAAGTATCGGCGCATTATTATTTTGGTTAGCGCCCTCGCAATCTATTGCAGAAAAAATACGTACAGTACCAACCCTCGACCCTCAAGCTAATGGCTTAACGTCAACCACACCCGCAAACTTGGTTCAAGGTGGGGCTTTTATGAGTAAAAGCCAACAAGACACTGAAGTGAACTGTCAGTTACGCCTCGATGGCGCCAATCGTTTAATTGTGAATGAGCAAACCAGGAACTGTTTTGAATATTTCATTACCCAATATGGGGAAAAAGATCTCAAGCAGATTAAAAATGATTTCAAGACTTATATCCAACAAGCTTATAAAGCGCCTGCCCTCGCACAAATTCTAGATTTATGGAATCGCTATATCGATTACCGCGAAAAACTGGGTGATCTGCCAGCACCGAATATAGATAAAGAAGATCCCAAATATTATCAAAGCATCTTTGCCAATATGAAAAATCTGCGTAAACAACTTTTTTCTGATTACGAAATTGAAGGCTTATTCGGCACAGAAGATACTTATCATGAATACACATTAAGTCGCATGACCGTCATGGATGATAAAAATCTAAGCGAAGCGCAAAAGGCCCAAAAATTAAAAGATTTGTTCAATCAATTGCCCGAAGACTGGAAAGAAAACTTAGAGCAGCTCAATAAACTCGAAGACTTGCGTAAACTTACTGCAGCCATTAAAGCACGTGGTGGTTCTGCAGAAGAAATTCACCAGATGCGGATGAATTTGGTCGGCCCTGAAGCCACACAGCGTTTAGAAAGCTTAGATGGACAACGTAGTGACTGGAAAAACAAGGTCGATGGCTATCTGAAAGAACGCGACAACATTATCAAAAGCGGCTTAAACGATGATGCCAAACAGAAAGCCGTGCAACAATTACGGATGCAGCATTTTAGTAAACCCGAAGAACAACTCCGGGTGGAAACGTTTGAATCAGTTCATGATCAGGGAGGAAAATTACCATATAGCGAGTAATCGCAATGTAGCCATCAGGTGACTAGATTGATCATCTGATTGATGTACTTATATGAATAAAAACAAAAGTATTTAAGGATAAGGAAAAGTTGATGAAAACTTTAAAAAACAAAAAAGCGCTCATGCTTGCGGTGATAACGACTCTGACAACAGGTTTTACCGCTGAAATACAAGCAGCAAAAGGAGTTTTGCAAATCAAAGAAACGGTCAAATCTGACTATGCAAAAACCAAATATCCCATTGTGATGACGCATGGCTGGTTGGGTTGGTCACGTATTGGCAATGATAGTTTCAATATTGATTATTGGTATCAAATTTTGCCCGATATGGCGCGCAATGGTTCGACTGTTTTTGCCGCACAGCTATCACCGGCCAATACCACTCAGTTCCGTGGTGAACAACTGATCACTCAAGTAGAAGAAGTACTCGCCATTACCGGTAAGAACAAAGTAAACCTGATTGGTCACAGTCATGGTGGTCCAACCGTACAATATGTAGCAGCAGTGAAAGCCGGCTATGTCGCATCGGTGACAGGCGTGGGCGGAACATACCGTGGTTCTAAAGTCGCCGATGATATTCAGAGTAATCAAGCCAGCCGTACCGTGTTTAATATTGTGGGACAATATATGATTGGACCACTCCTGACCTGGGCTCAAGCCAATCCTGAAATCCCGGTTGACTTTGATGCTTCGATGAAGTCATTGACCGAAGTAGAATCGGCAAAATTCAATAAACGCTTCCCGACTACAGCTTTAGCTTCCGACTATAACAAGAGCGGTGCTAAAGTGGATAAGGGTATCTATTATTATTCTTGGGGCGGTACAGCCCAAACCACCAACCTTTTGGACATTGATACCATTCTGATGCAACTGGGGCCATTATCTTATGGCAACAAAGACAATGACGGCATGGTCGCCCGGTGTAGTTCCCATATCGGTCAAGTCATTCGTGATGATTACAACCTCAATCATACTGACCTTGCCAACATGCTGTTTGGCTTAAAAGGAATATTTGCACCTGATCCAGTTGCCCTGTTTAGACAACATGCCAACCGCTTAAAGCTTCAAGGTTTATAAACCTGCAGTTACCATCCATTCATGCTCATAAAAACACTATTTTTTATGGGCATTTTCATATCCACACCTTGTTACAACTCTATATTACATGGGTCTATTAAATTTAAAAATCAGGTCTTTTCTATTCAATAATTAAATTTGATAACTCACATGGTCAGATGTAACAACGGGTTTAAAACAACAATATTTTGAGTACTTAATATGAAATACGGATTCTTCATTGCAGGCTTAATGTCGCTCAGTGCTTTTAGCCAAATACAAGCAGGTAACGCCACCCAAGTCACGAGCAACGCAAGCTCAAGCTATGCTAAAACCAAATACCCTGTAGTCTTTTCACATGGTATGTCAGGTTTTATTACCTTCGGTACGAATGACTTTGGACTGGATTATTTTTATCAAATCCTTCCCGACTTAGCACGTAATGGTGCCAATGTTTGGGCAACACGTGTCTCTCCATTTAACTCATCAGAAATTCGTGGTGAGCAGCTTTTACAGCAGGTTCAAGAAATTACCGCCATTACCGGTGCCAGTAAAGTCAATCTGATTGGCCACTCGCATGGCGGACCAACCATTCGCTATGTGGCCGGTGTTGCGCCGAAATTGGTGGCATCGTTAACTGGTGTCGGCGCGCCGAATGCCGGCTCACCAGTTGCCGATTTAATTCTGAAAATTGAAGGTACAGGTATCGAAGGTCCTTTAGTAGCTTTAGTAAACTTTTTCTCTAAAGCCATAACTTGGGCACAAGGACTCAATCCCAAAAGCTTCCCACATGATGCATTGGCCGGTGGTAAAAGCCTTACCCTTGCAGGTTCAGCCAAATTTAACAGCCAATTTCCACTCGGCCTGCCAACAAAAGCCTGCGCCGAAGGCAAAGCACTGGAAAACGGTATCTATAACTATTCATTCACCGGTATTGGTGACGTGACCAATATTTTAGATCCTGATTCAGCCTTAAAAGTCACCAGTTTATTGATTGATGGCGGCAAGGAAAATGATGGTTTGGTGTCACGCTGTAGCGCGAAATTCGGTAAAACCATTCGTGATAATTACAACTGGAATCATTTAGATGAAGTGAATCAGGTGCTCGGTCTAAAAGCACTCTTTGCACCCGATCCTGTGGATGTCTATCGTCAACATGTGAACCGCCTAAAATTACAAGGGTTATAAAAAATGAGGGATTTATGCGTGGTCGTGTAAATCCCTTTTTTTATCATTTAAAAAATAATTCGATTCTGAAAAGTACGTATGTATAAGTTATTTCTCGCTTTGACCCTATGTAGTATGAAGACACTGCAACTGGCCTATTCCAATCAGATGCCAGTCTTATAATATAACGCCAGATTTACTCTATCGAATTATGCCTAGATCTGTTATTCCCTGGTCTTTGTGCATGGGTTTGGGTTGGGTTTTAACCGGATTGGTCTAGACTAGCATTGGTTTAGATTATTAATATCAAATTCCAGAGGATTTAGATTGAGATGGGACAAAGGTTTTTACTGCTGAACTTTCAACCGTGACTTCCAATGAGTTTTGTAGTGAACCGCTTTTAATCCAAGTCTATGAAGTTTTAGCGATTACCCGTGCTAAGGAACTGAATCTACTTGCTCATGGTCAAGGCAGTCCAACCATTCAATATAGTGAAGCCATCACACCCTAAAAAGTTGTCTCCATGACAGCAGTCTCAGGACCAATAAAAAAATACGACACTGGCAGATGTGATTGTAGAAAATAAATTTTTCGATCCGATTGCAGAAGTGATTTTTGGCTTATTCAGTAGACGAATCTCGCTAATCCAGTTGAATCCTAAACTCACAGTCGATTATGAAGCTTAAATGCAATCCTTAAGTACAACAGAAATTAATGAATCTAATGCGATATATGGTTTAGCAGCCATTAGCAAAGGTTGCAAGAGTCAGGGTTAAAAGCTGGCTATTGATGGCATGTATCATTATTCCTGAATGGGCAATCGGTAAATCACCCATCTTTTAGATGTGATCGATACCTCAATTGTCGCGCTAGGAACCACTTTTAAAAAGCAAAGACCATGATGGCCTTGTCTGACTGTGTAGTGGTCGCTATGACCAAGTGATTCGTCAAGATTATAAACACAATCACTTTGATGAAATTAACCATTTCTTTCGGATATATGGCATGTTCGCTCAAGGTCCTGTGGCAATTTACCGTCAGCATGCCAATCGTTTAAAACTGCAAGGTTTATAAAACTAAAAAACTCAGGCATGAAAAATGCGCCAAAAGGCGCATTTTTTAACTCGAGATAAAACTTAAAATTAAGCTTTAACTTTACGAGCTGGTAATTTTTCACGAATACGTGCAGCTTTACCAGACAATTCGCGTAGGTAGTAAAGTTTAGCACGACGAACGTCACCACGACGTTTAACTTCGATTTTAGCAACGATTGGAGAGTGAGTTTGGAATACACGCTCAACACCAACACCGCTAGAAATTTTACGTACTGTGAACGCAGAGTTTAAACCACGGTTTTTGATTGCGATTACAACGCCTTCAAAAGCCTGAAGACGTTCGCGATCACCCTCTTTTACTTTTACAGATACAATAACTGTATCACCTGGTGCAAAAGCTGGGATATCAGTTTTTAATTGAGCATTTTCAATAACTTGAACTAAAGGATGTTTACCACTCATGTGGGAATCTCCAATGTGCGGACAGAAGAGGTCTGTTACCGCTGGGGACAGAGGCTAAAGCACATATCGACCCGTTTATCTTTCCCTTTACCACCTCAGTCTTCACTTCGGTCGATAAAGAGCCTGTTTAAAAATACTTAAATTTAACTTTAAATATTCGAATCTTTTAGCCATTTTTTTTGCTGCTTGGTCAACTCAACTTTCTCAACAAGCTCAGGCCTGCGATCGAGGGTTCGTTGATAACGCTGCAAAAACCGCCATTTTTCAATGTTTGCATGATGCCCAGACTTTAACACCTCAGGCACATCCAAACCTTCAAACTGGTCTGGCTTGGTATATTGCGGGCAGTCTAAAAGACCATCCACAAAAGAATCTTGAACGTGTGATTGCTCATCAGACATGGAACCCGGAAGTCTCCGAATAATACTGTCCAACAAAACCATCGCAGGTAGTTCGCCGCCAGATAAAACGTAATCACCAATCGACCATTCCTGATCAACATAGTGCTGGATCAAACGCTCATCGACCCCTTCATAACGTCCGCAGAGTACAATCAGCCCGTCATATTCGACAAATTGCTGTACCGCAGGTTCGTTTAAAGTTTTGCCTTGTGGAGACATATACACCACAGGCGCTTGAACACATCCCGCTTGCGCTGCAAGATTTTTGGCATGTTGGATTGCTTGAGCCAAAGGCTCAGCCATCATCACCATGCCCGGACCACCGCCAAATGGACGTTCATCCACTCGTTTATAGTTGCCCGTTGCAAAATCACGTGGATTAATACAAGTGACTTGTACTATTTCACGCTTTGCTGCACGCCCGCTAATACCGTAGGCTGTAATCGCTTCAAACATTTCAGGAAAAAGCGTAATGACTGCAAAAAACATCGCAGACTCCTCTACTTTCCTGCTGCGTTCATCCTTAAAGGACAAGCTTTTAAATATTTAGTAATCTACGCCCCAATTTACGTAGATACGACCAGCTTCAAGATCAACGCGCTGCACCACATCTTTATGCCATGGAATCATACGCTCTTCAGCATCAACGCTGTCTGGTGTTGCGTGAACCACCATCACATCGTTAGCACCGGTCTCAAACAATTCATGGATTTTACCGAGATTTACTTCTTGTTCAGTATCATCCAAACCTAACACTGTTAAGCCTTTCAAATCTGTCCAGTAAAACTCATCCATTCCTGCTTTCGGAAGTTGCGATTTTGAAATCCAGACATTTGTGCCAACCAAGCCATCCGCTGCCGTGCGATCACTCACACCTTTTAAGCTGACGACCAAGCCTTTACCATGCGGTTTCCAGCGTTTTACATCTACTGTTTGCCAACCTGCTTTGGTCTCAATGTACCAAGGAAGATAGTCAAAGATGTTGCTCATGGGTTCTGTATTGGAATAGACCCAGAGCCACCCATTTAATCCATATGCTGAACGTAGCTGTCCAATCTGAATACGATCTTCGGGAACATTCTGTGTTGGTGTCATGGGTTACCTACTACTTAATTCGCAATAAATTATGCAGTAGCTGCAGCAGCTTTCTTAGCTTGAGCAGCTAAAGAAGCAACACGTTCAGACGGTTGAGCGCCTTGAGCAACCCAATGAGCAAAACGATCAGCATCTAAACGAAGTTTTTCTGCTTGACCTTGAGCTGTAGGGTTAAAGAAACCAATACGTTCGATGAAACGACCGTCACGCGCATTGCGGCTATCAGTTACAATAACTTGATAGAACGGACGTTTTTTAGCACCACCGCGTGCTAGACGAATTACGACCATGATACAACCTTATAGTTTTTACGGATTATCCCTGTGCCGACCATCGGCAGCATTTCAAACCCCTTTCATAGAGGGCAATATTTTACGTCATATTTACTTCGAAAGAAAGATCAAATTTTAAGTTGTCCACGGTTTTAAATCTAATATCTGCGAAGAGATTTATTTACCAATTTAAGTGTATTTACGGAGCAGTAAGACTGAGGATGGTTATTGAAACAGCTATTTAGAGCGTTAATAGTTATGATGTAATTGATTGTATTGGAACAACCTGAAACTAAGATTCAAGTCATTCCAATAACAAAAGTTTGCAACTTACCATTTGGTGCAGGTATCTAGAGGAAGGCCGCCAACCCACCCCGATTGGCACGAATACGCTCCGCCATATCTCGTGCAATATTAATCACCTGTACCCGGTTTATTGCTTCTGAAGTTGCTTCCACCGCCCGATATTGCAAGGCCACAAAACCCAAAATCCCCACGGCCAATATCAGTAAAGCCACCAATATTTCAATAAGCCCCCACCTTTTTGATTTCGTTTTATTTTCATGTGCGAGTTCCTTCTAACAACTTTTGGAATTGTTTTTTTATGCATATTAAGTTTGTTTTATAAGTCATTTTTTTGAACAATATTTAATTAAAAATTTAAATTTATTATATTTTTCAGTTATTTATATTCTTTTAATTTAAAATTAGAAAAATTATTCCCTCCCAACCTTTCCCCTGAGCCATATATGGAGTAAGAGAAAGAAGTTTCAATATTCATTTCACTACCGATGAATAATCATGTTTTGATTTTTTCAATACTTCTTGTTTTAGTTAAATGTTTAATAGTTTAGAGAATTTTATTAATTATAGGCTTTATTACATATTTTTACCGTCTGCAAATTGCGAAGTAATCTAATGCTTTACAAGCTAATCCGCAAATAAAAATGAGAACTTGAACAAATCTTATGGCGGTTTATAAAGTTAAACAAAATAAGATTTTCATCATTAAAAAGCTCTAGATAGCTATATCTGAGTAGGCTTGATTTCAGCCTTATTACCTTTTAATTCAGCTACCATTGAGTATTAGGGGGCAAATCAAATCGAGAGATTTCCTCGATTAATCACAGCCTGCTTATAAGAAGACCAATTGATGTTGCAGTAGATTTTAGCTGCGGGCTTATTCACCTGTGAATGATATTATTGAATAGACCCTTACCAACAGGTTTGCGCAACAAAACCATTTAGAACCAATAAAAAAATGGGTTTGCTTATTCAGCAAACCCATCTCTAACAACCTTTTTATAAGGCTCTACCCTCATAAAATCTCACATATAACGCAAACCAGATAAAATCATTACTTTTTTACTGGGCACAGTATTTCCCCCATTTTGCCCGCTTTTTAGCTGTAGATTAAGATTACCTAGTAGTGATGTTTGTACAGCGCTTGTAACTACAAGATTACCATAAACATTAACAATACCTGAACCTCTAAAATCACCTGAAGCATTCCCTGTACCCCCAGCTAAAGAACCACTCAGCATATTTCCATAGTAATTCACCTTGCTCTTACCTCCTGGAATACTATCTAGACCTAAATGCCCATTACTTAAAAATAAAATATTGGCAATATTTGCAGGTGATGTATTCATATCCTTTAGAGTTCCATCTGCATTACAGTATTGTGTTGGTCTTGGTACCAATGATACTGGTGGAGATAATGTACTTAAACCACAGACTCTTTGTAACTTATTACTATTTGGATTTAATAAGTAATAATGATTAGGAGCATAAGAAAAATAATCGTTAGGTGTGCCCTGAACCTTAATCTCAGTATTTGCATTCGAAATATATGTTTGTATGTTACCTGTCGCAATGAGCGTATTAACAAAATTTTTGGTATTGGATAAGGTGATATCAACATTACCTTCGAACCACAATACTCCTACAGGCAGGGTTTGATTACCACTAATACTCCAATTGCCAGTATTGCCCGAAATACCACTACTGATATCACTGCAAGTTACGGATTCTTGTGAAGTAATATCTTTATATTTCGTTACCCCACCTTCAACATAACTTACATTAGCAAGATTGTTTCTAGCGCATGTATTATTCTTGTAAAAGATATAATTAGCATGATCGCGTACATCCTCAGCCTTTAAAAAAGTAACATTAGGATCGAAAGTACCAAGGGATAAGCCACCCAAATCTGCTATAGCTATAGCATTATTATTATTATCTACCACCTTATCATTTTTTACAGCAATAGTTTGATCCCCACCTAGGGTAGCGCTACCATCCTTTCTTAATCCACCTGCAAACATTGAACCATTAAAAGCCCCACCTCCTGTCGTTATATCTGTATAAATTGCCCGAACAACTGAGGAAGCACCGCCGCTTTTAGCGGTAATATCATAACAAAAATAACTTTGACTGCTTGTACTGGTAGGGCAACCTGTAGTCACTACCTTATACGTTGCGATCGTCGCTGCTGGTGTGGAGCCATTGTCCTTGATTTCACCACTATCGATTTGAGCAATCTGCGTAGCGGACAACGGTTTTAACAAACCAGTTAAAGCTTGATAACCAATCGCCGACTTAATCTGCGCCTGCGTTTGCGCATGGGTCGTAAGTGAACTATCCTGCAAACTCCGTACAGACGTGACCATACCCACAACCAAAACGGTTAAGGCAAGACCAATCAATAAAATAAACAAAATAGAAACAAATCCAGCCTGTTTATGCATTTGTCTACTACTCACAGGAAGATGCATAGTTCGAAAAACTTGATGATTACACATATTAAACGCTCCCTTAGGTAGTCACATTAAATAAACAGGTTGAATTGCTTAGAGTAGATAACGTAGAACTGGTACTGGTGGCATAAATATTGGCTTTTACTTCTACATAATACTTACCGCCAGATGCCGTTGCAGTCGTGTTAGTCACACTAAAAGGCGTACATATATTAGTACCTGTTAATTTAGTAACTTTCAGCGATATTTTTCCTACATCTGAATTCACAGTGCTCGGCATATTAGGGGCAGTGGAAATCAGCGTTTGTGAAGGTGGAGGTGTGGTTGTTGAAGGAAGTGCTAACGTCGTACAGCTATATCCTGCACCACCTGTACCAAGATAATAAATTAAACTCTTACCTTCAGATTTTAGTGCTTGGCAATTACCACTTGATAATTTCCATACAATTGCAGCAGCATCAGTATTTAAAGCCGTTGCTGTACCTGCGGTGTCGTAGGCTTGAATTAGCTTATCACTAGCACTCCCATAAGAATCTGTAGGTGCAGCAATGTTATAACCAACACCCTGCAAAATACGGTCAGCAACGATCAAACCTGTGGTAATGTTGGCATCAATGCTGGCCCCTCGTGTCGTTTCAGCAGAAACATAACCTAAAGACACATAAGCTCTTAGTATTGCTAGAATAATAACTAAAGAAATGGTCAGCGCAATCATAATCTCAATAAGTGACATGCCCTGCTGTTTTTTTAATGTACTGTCCATTTTAAGCACCTTCAGGGAGAAATTACTGATTTAACAGGAACAAACGTATCAGAACTACTCACCTGTATGGCAGGTGAATTAACAGTAACGCTTTGCGATTGGTATATGCTTGTTGGGCTGCTTGCCTGATAACTATTTACTGTATAGGTGGTTGAGGTCAACGTACATGGCGTAGTAACACTTGTGCCATTGATTGTAATACTGCTCGTATTCACACAGCTTGAAGCATCTGCCTTCACCGCAATCTGGCGCATTTTGTTAATGGTCTGAAGCTGAATATTGCCATTTCTTTGAACAACAGCAGTATGTGCAGCAATATACGCACCACCCAAACCAATAATCGTCATGAGCAATAAAGTGATCAGCACTTCGATCATGGTAATACCCGCCTGATGCTGATATTTAGAACTGCGCTGTAACTGTAACATTAGAAACTCCCGAGCGAGAAATGGTATATCCACCAGTACATGTCGTGCTTATGCGTGCAGCATTGTTATTTAATTCAAGTGCTGTACATGTAGAACTAGATGCATTTAACGCAATAGAAACCGCAGCAGGATATTTTGCACTCCATAATACGGTGCTGTCATCTGATGCTTTAACATTAATGACACCTTCCGCCCCCCCACTACCATTAGCAACTGTGAGTTTTGCGACCATGGAGTCAGTATCGGTTTGCCGTATACCATTGGGGTTTTTTATCGCTTCTGTAACAGCTTTGCTATAAGCCTCAACCAGTAGTTTTTGGGTTTTATCCACCTGCGTTTTGGCGACCCACGAGGTTCCAAGCGGAATCAGTGCAGCAGCTGAAACCCCAATAATGGCAATCACAATCATCAGCTCAATGAGGGTTACCCCTTTAGATGCCGCTACCATGACGTTAATCCACCACAGGCAGCACCACCTGAAATTGTTCTCACATTCTTATCGGTCAGTGTTAACTCACAACCATTATTCTGATTTTGACCTGTTGCGGTCAGTTTATAGGTTGTCCCTGCAGTATCTCCAATAGCGGCTGGAGAAGAAATCTTATACACAAAATTAGCAGCTTCTGCAGGTGTCCAACTAATACCTGTATTCGTTGAAATATAAGTTTGTGTTGCAGTTGTATTAGTTGCTGAAGACGCTGGATAAGTTAATGATTTTTGGTAGATATGTCCCATCATCAAACTTAACGTCGCTAAATCAGAACCTGCACTGTTCGCTCTTGCTTTTTTGATATATTGTCCATAAGCAGGCAGTGCAATTGCAGCCAAAATCGCCACAATTGCAACCACAACCATGAGCTCAATTAAGGTAAAACCTTGACTTCTTTTTATTTGCTGCATATTTCCTCCCAAACAAGTAATAAAACTTTACCCTATTAAAAATAATACCCAACTTAATTACAAACTAAACACATAAAGGATAAAAGGCATAAAAAAACAGATAATTGCCAAAATACAATTACCTGTCAAATTAAGAATTTAGGTGGTGTTTCAAAATGTATGCTGCTCATTTTAACACCACTATACAAAACCATGATTAATGTAAAAGAAACCCAGATTAAAAGCTTTTATATGATTCAAAACTTTCTTCGAAAAACAGCAGGTTCTTCTTACTGCTCTCTTTATTCGATGTCTTAATCGGCAATTGTTATCCTCTATTCCAACTGTATGATATTTGCCTTGGTGATTTGGCTTAAAGATTTTGATGAAGCTTTCCCAATGGTCACTCGCCATACAATCATAAGTAATATTCAGTTCTTCCATACGCATTTTTAGCTTTTGTGCTGTAACAGCATCTCTTCCACCCCATACGAAAGCGACAATTTCTCCACTACTTCTATCATAGACATATTGCAACCAATACTTACTCTTTTTATCACCAACGAATGTCCAAAACTCATCAATTTCCAAACACTTATAATGATTTTTCTTTGGAATAATTTCATAGTTCGACTGTGTTAAAGTTTTAAGTATCTTGCCAATACTGAAACGAGTGATTTTGAAAATATCCCGAATCCCACAACAACGGACAAGCATAATTAAGATCAGTTTTACTGCTTTTGAATGACAGCCTAAATAAGTCAAATTATGATCGCCAATAAACTGTCTACCACACGCTTTACAACGGTAGTTTTGCTTACCATCGCGTTTAATGCCATTCTTCTTTATACTTGTACTCTGGCAACGAGGACAATGAAGTTCTATTTCGATTTTCACACATTTAAATATAACCGAATTGTGTCTCGTTGCCTCCTTTTAAGATGAGCATACTTTTTAGAACACCACCAGAATTTAAAGAGAATGCTACCTCTTTAACAGTTATGCCTGAATTACAGAGATACGTAACTCTTTCGGCAAACTAAAGGTAATATTTTCTTCACGTCCTGCAAGTTCTTCTGGTTCTTGGGCACCCCAATCTTGTAAACGCTGTATGACTTGTTTGATTAAAATTTCTGGGGCAGATGCACCAGCAGTGACCCCAATCTTAGTATCATCATTAAACCATGTCTGATCTAGTTGGTCGGCATTATCAACCAAATACGCTTGCTTACCCATTCGCTCCGCAAGTTCACGTAAGCGATTTGAATTTGATGAGTTTGGCGAACCGACCACTAAAACTACATCACATTGCATGGCCAAGTCACGCACCGCATCTTGGCGGTTTTGCGTGGCATAGCAAATATCATCTTTACGTGGCCCTTGAATATGTGGAAATTTAGTCCGTAAAGCATCAATCACTTTGGCTGTATCATCAATGGACAAGGTGGTTTGCGTTACAAAAGCCACTTTGTCTGGATCTTTAACGGTTAATGCAGCAACATCTGCTTCATCTTCAACCAAATAAATTTCCCCACCATTTTTTTTATCGTATTGCCCCATGGTGCCTTCAACTTCTGGGTGACCTTCATGACCAATTAAAATCGCTTCCGTACCTTCACGGGCATATTTGGTCACTTCAATATGTACTTTGGTCACCAATGGACAAGTTGCATCAAAGACTTTTAAGCCGCGACGTTCAGCCTCGGTTTGTACTGCTTTAGAGACGCCATGTGCACTAAAAATCACGATATTATCGTCAGGGACCTCATCCAGCTCATCGACAAAAATTGCCCCACGCTGACGTAAATCATCGACCACGAATTTGTTGTGTACCACTTCATGGCGCACATAAATGGGGGGATTAAAACATTCAAGTGCCCGATTAACGATCGCAATTGCTCGGTCGACACCTGCACAAAAACCACGTGGATTGGCCAATACAATTTCCATAAGACCCTCAATGTTCACTTGAATTTGGACTGAATAATTTAAAATAAATGCAAACAACCTACGAACAGCTATTTAGTTTACTGGCTGTCTGCTCTAAAATAGAGAAGATATTTTATCATATCAGGAAAAATATCATGTCGGGTCTCTTGTTTGTCGTTTCTGCTGCATCTGGAACAGGCAAAACATCTCTCGTTAAAGCCCTACTTGAGCGTGTGAATAATTTACATGTTTCTGTCTCTCACACAACTCGTGGTCAACGTCCTGGTGAACTCGAAGGTGTGCATTATCATTTTTCGCAAAAACAAGATTTTCTTGCTTTAGTTGGGCAAGGCGGTTTTATTGAGTATGCAGAAGTGTTTGGTAATTATTACGGCACAGCTCAAGCCACAGTAAAACAACAACTGGCTAAAGGTCATGACGTTTTACTTGAGATTGACTGGCAGGGTGCGCAGCAAGTTCGCAAGCTTTTCCCCGAATCTAAACAAATTTTCATTTTGCCACCGAGCCAATTTGATTTGCGTCAACGTCTTTCAAATCGTGGCACCGACTCTGTTGAAGTGATTGAACAGCGTTTAGATTGTGCAGTAGAAGATATGCAGCAATACACAAACTTTGACTATGTGATTATTAATGATGACTTTAATAAAGCCCTGCATGACTTAGAGTCTGTCATTATTGCCAATCGTTTGGTTTTATCTCAACAAGCGGTCCGTCATCAAGAATTGATTGAAAAATTAATTACTCCTGTTGAATTGTGATTAAAACTTGAGTCTACAGGCAAAGCCTTTTATACTGCTCAGTCTGTTCAAATTTAATATTCAAACGAGAATTCTTATGGCACGCGTAACCGTTGAAGATTGTTTAGACCATGTGGACAACCGCTTTGAGCTTGTACTAGTGGCAAGCAAACGCGCGCGTCAATTGGCACGTCAAGGGATCGAACCAACTGTAGAGTGGGATAACGACAAACCAACTGTTGTGTCTTTACGTGAAATTGCAGCGGGTCATGTATCTAAAGATATTTTGAAACAACGTGATCAAGACTATCAAACGTCTAGTCTAGATCTTGCACTTTCTGCAAATAACTTGAATTTAGATGGTTTTTCTTTCCAATAAGAAAAAAATCTTTAAAAAGCCTAGTTAAAAACTAGGCTTTTTTTATTGGAAAACTTTTATATTTGCTCAATAACCGTTATAACATAGGTATTAAGGTACGTTATTAAGGATGTATCTTTTTGATTTTTTTTGAATGAAAAAATTGACAAATCATGCCATATGTTTTTCATTAAAGGTCTAGCAATTTAAACTGTAAAACTGAAGTAGAAAGGTGTTATATGCCAGGCCCACAGGTCAGCCAAGCCAGACAACAACTGAAAATCATTATCGACGCTTACTTGAATGCAAGCGATGTCGAGCGTGTGCTTTTGGCCTGTGATTATGCAGATATCGCCCATGACGGCATTACCCGTAAAAGTGGTGAACCGTATATCCTGCACCCGATTGCAGTCAGTAGCATTCTTGCGCATATGCGTCTGGACGCAGAAACCCTGATGGCTGCGCTTTTACATGATGTGATTGAAGATACCGACTTTAATAAAGACGATATTAGCGAAAAGTTTGGACATACAGTTGCAGAGCTGGTCGACGGGGTGACTAAACTCAGTCATTCCAGTGATAAAGAATATAATAAAGCAGCCTCCTTCCGTAAAATTCTGCAAGCAACCCTACAAGACCCACGTGTGATTATTATTAAACTGGCAGATCGCTATCACAATATGACCACCTTGGAGTCGTTACGGCCCGATAAACGTCGACGTATTGCTCAAGAAACCTTTGATATTTTTGTTCCCATGGCCCGTATTGTCGGTATGAATGAGATGGCCGATAACCTGGAACATTTGTGCTATCAAAATCTCGATCTCGATATGTTTGATAATGTACAAGAAGCCCTGTTACAAACCAAGCCTAAACGCTGTGAATATCAAAGTCTGTGGGAAAACAATCTCACTGAGCTCTTAAAGACCCATCAAATTAGTGGTCGGATTAAAAAGAAAAATAACAATATTGAGTTATTGCGTCACTTTGTTAAAAATGACATTAACTTACAAGAACTCACCCACAGCCATGCATTTGAAATTATTTTACAAAGCATTGCCGACTGCGACCGGTTAGCTGAAATTTTACGTGAAAATTTTCAGATTTTACGTTATGAGGATCATATTCGCCGTCCCTTACCGGGTGGCAACCAATCCTTGATGATGCGTTTAAAAGGTGAAAAAACCACGCTATCTCTTACGCTTCAAACCGAGCTCATGCGAAAGGCAGCCCGTTTTGGTGTAGTTCTGGGTGAGAATGCGCCACAAGCCTGTAGATCAGCCATTCAAGCCTCTATGCAAAACCTGAATGTACTGATTGATGGTGAATGTGCAAAGACGACATTTAGCGACTTGTTAGATTATTTACATCAAGAAAAAATTTGGGTTTATACCCCTCATGGTCAGTTACATGAACTTCCTCAAGGCGCAACAGCAGTCGATTTTGCTTATTCAGCCAGTCTATTTTTAGGCAACCATGCTGTGGGTGCAAAAGTAAATGGTGAAACCAAGCCTCTTTCGACTCCACTGGTCAGTGGGCAAGTGGTTGAGATTATTACCGATGTTCTTGCAACACCCAATCCAGATTGGCTCAGTTTTATTAACACCCAAAAAGCACGTCGCGCTTTACAAAATATTTTGCGTGATCAAGATATTGAAGAGCAGCAACTGGTCGGTCAGCAAGCCCTGAATCGTGCATTAAAACTGTTTAATCGCTCAGTAAAAGATTTAACCGAAGCCGATTGGATCGATATTTTGCAATGGCGACACATCGAATCTAAAGCGCAGTTATTTGAACAAGTTGCCGTAGGAGATTTGCTTCCGCAATTGGTTGCCAATCATCTGTTTGCACAAGATCAAAGCATAGAGACTCAGTCATCAACCCGCCTGATTCAAGGCACTGACGGTGTCGATGTCAAATATGCCCATTGTTGCAACCCTGTTCTTGGTGATCCTATTCAGGGACATTTATCACGTCGTGGACTAATCGTCCATCGGGCACGCTGTCACAACCTTCTACACGAACAACACCAACATCCAGAAAATATCATGCCTTTGCAGTGGGCTTCTGAAGATGCCGATGATATTAGCTTTACCGCTTATTTAAGCATTGATATGGCGATGAATGATGAACAAATTTCCGACCTTATCTACCAATGCCGTAAAGAAAAAACCGGTGTAGAAATGGTTCATAACCATGAAGGAAAAACCTACGTCAATATTGTGGTGCATAACCGCAATCAGATTGCGCAGATTATTCGTGATTTACGCATGCATTTTGGTTTTCCGCGCATTAGCCGTTTAGCTCAGCCTGTCAACATTACAGAAGTATCTAAAGTAAGTTAATTCAAACATATGCAACTTTTTTAACTGATATACGCTATGATGTATGAAGATGATATAAGGAGAAATCAATGTCCCGCCAAGTAATCCATACGGAAAATGCACCCGCAGCAATTGGTACATATTCTCAGGCAATTTTAGTTGAAAATACACTGTATCTTTCAGGTCAAATTGGCTTAGATCCTTACAGTATGGAATTGGTTGAAGGTATTGAAGCTCAGATTCGTCGTGTATTTGATAATTTAAAAGCAGTCTGTGAAGCAGCAGGTGGCTCTCTGGCGGATATCGCCAAGTTAAACATTTTCCTGACTGATCTTTCCCATTTCCAGCTGGTGAACCAGATTATGGGTGAATACTTCGCACAACCCTACCCTGCACGTGCTGCATTAGGTGTTGCAAGCCTACCTAAAGATGCGCTTGTCGAGATGGATGGTGTGGTCATTATTAGTAAATAAAATCAGATATTTAAATACTTGTCTAAAATACCACCAATCAGGTGGTATTTTTTTATTCAAAATCTCAATAAATAAGAATGATATTTTAAATGAATTTCATTGACAAACGATAATAATTATCAATAATATCACTTATCCTATTTAACTCTTGTGGCGAGTTGAAAATGTACGTTTGTTTATGTCGTGGTATTACTGATCAAGATATTAAAGATGCTGTAGCAAATGGCGCTGAAAGCTTTCGTGAAATTCGCGACTTACTTGATCTGGGTACTTGCTGTGGTCGCTGCGCCCCAGAAGCTCGCGCCATCATTAGCGATGAACTTTCAGAAATCGCTGCTCGTATATCTATTGCTGCTTAAATGCTATAAACATAATCATAAAAGTTTAGTGATCGAAAGATCATTCTTCCTCCCCCGCTTATGACTCTAAGCGGGTTTTCTTATCCTGTTATTCCAAGTTTACCTTTAACCGTTTTTGATTCCGATTTTCATTTGCCGTTCATTGACATCTTCACCGATCTAACGGAAGGGTGATTCCTCCTGCGAGACGCTCATGTCCAAGCGCAAGAATGTTTAGAGCCGAGTTTATATCCCGATCATGGAGTGTACCGCACTCCATGCACTGCCATTCTCTTATTCCAAGTCCTGTCTCCTACCTTTCGGGCTACTGCAGCGTGAGCCACAACACGAACAAGTTTGGGTGGTATAGGCTTCATTGACTTCTGCATACCATACTCCTGCGTTCTCGCATTTATACTTAAGCATGGTTCGCAGTGTGGACCAACTCGCATCTAACACAGATTTTGATAATTTAGTCTGTGCAAATGCTTTGGCATTTACATTGCCAATAAAGATTGCTGCATGTTTGCTCACAAGCTCATGACTAAACTTATGTAACATATTTTGACGAATATTTTTAATCTTGGCATGAATTGCACGTATACGCTTTTTATTTTTGGCACGTTGAGCAGCGCCAAGCTTCTGTTCATATTGGCGATAAATTTTAGGAGCTTTGAGTTTTATACCATCGGAGCATGTTGCAAGATCTTTTAAACCCAAGTCGACGCCGATTGATGTTTTGCCTTTGCTTTTAATTTGTGGCGCATTATCGACAACCAAACACACATACCAACGTCCACGACTATCTTCAACGAATGAACCTGTTTTAACATTGTATTTCGATAGTCCATAGCTATCCCACAGTTTAAATTGATGCTTACCATATTGCACATAACCATCTGCATATTTCACAGCAACCTTTTTGAAGGGAATCCATCCTAAAGAACGTCTAGCTGATTTCTTATTAGTGACGCGCCATTTTAATTTTGCTTTCTTGAATTGCTTTCTACAAGTAATTAATTCTTCAGTGACAGCTTGAATCGTTTGGCTATGCAAATGACATTCTTTAGATGCACCCTTTGTATATTTTGCGACATCGTAGGCACTAAAAAACTGCTGTTTCCTTTGCAAATGCTTAAAACACAAATCATTTACAAAATTCCAGACAAAATTAACTTCAGAGGCTAATTGATTTAGCATCTTGCAATGTTTATCTTTAATGCGAAGTTTAAGTGTTTTCATACATTATAATTTAACATTAAGCTTTTTATTATTTTAGATATATTCCAATTTAGACGACATTTCATGTCGTATGACTTAGATCAGTCTCTTATACTACTACTCTGAAGAACAGCAAAGCTTTACACTCAACTTAATAAATTACTCGCCATTGTTTTGCGAGTTGTTTAAGATAGTTGTTTAAGAAAATTGAAATAATAATTTTTTGATTGCCTGATCCTTTGTGAAGGCAGAAATTGTTAATGGAGTACTTACAATGAAAGGCAATCGCGATGTGATTAATCAGTTAAATCAGGTGCTCTTTCACCACTTAACTGCAATTAACCAATATTTCCTGCATTCACGTATGTTTAATGATTGGGGAGTCGAGCAACTCGGTTCTGCAGAATATAAAGAATCCATTCGCCAAATGAAACATGCGGATAAAATTATCGAACGCATTTTATTCTTGGAAGGTTTACCTAATCTTCAACATTTAGGAAAGTTGTACATTGGTCAACATACGGTTGAAGTTTTGAATTGTGATGTGCGTAAAGTTAAAGAAAATATTGAAGTCCTACAAAAAACAGTTGGCTTGGCTGAACAGGAACTGGATTATGTGACGCGTGACCTTGTACAAGAAATTCTAGAAAAAGAAGAAGAATACTGGGATTGGACCACGACGCAGCTCGACTTGGTTGAGAAAGTCGGCATCGAAAACTACATTCAAAGCCAAATTTAATTCTCTATAAAAAAGCCGGTTCAAAATGATCTGACCCCAGAAAGTTAGACGGTTTGATTAAGCAGCTTTTAAGGACTGATTTCTGTACTCTACAGGACTCAGCCCTTTTAATTTAACCTTGATTCGTTCATGGTTGTAATAGTGAATATATTCTTTCACGGTTTGCTCCAAATCATCAACCGTTTTAAATTCTTCACCGTAGAAACATTCTGATTTGAGTATTCCAAAGAAACTCTCCATAGATGCATTATCTAGGCAGTTCCCTTTACGTGACATACTTTGGATTAATCCTTTCTCCGATAATTGTCTTTGGTAATGCGCCATCTGGTACTGCCACCCCTGATCTGAGTGGACAATAGGCTTTTAGCTTGTTTACAGCTTCTTTCAGCATATCTTTAACCAATCCGAACATCGGTCTGCGCTGTGTTTGAAAGGCAATAATTTCACCATTAAACAAATCCATGATGGGTGATAGATAGAGCTTTTCACTACCCACCTTAAATTCGGTCACATCTGTAACCCATTTTTGATTAGGTTTATCTGCCTCAAATTGGCGTTGCAATATATTGTCTGCAATTTTACCAACCTGTCCCTTATATGAACGATATTTCACAGCCCTGATGCGTGATTTAAGCTGCATGGACTGCATAAGCCTTTGGACGCACTTGTGATTTATAGTTAGCCCTAAGTTCCTGAGTGCAAGGGGATCCTGCGATACCCATACCGCCCCTTATGCTTATGATATATCACCTTTATTTGATGCTTGAGGTCACTGTATTTATCGTCAAGCCTGGATTGCTTTTCATGATAAAAATACGTGCTTCGAGCCATTTTAGATGCACGTATCAAGTATCTTAGCGGATAGATTTGCCTTAATTCAGACACAAATCTTGCAATCGTTGCAGTTCGACTTTTTCCTGTTCTTTCTGCTTCTGAATCAAGGCTCTCCGCTTTTTTAAATAGGCATTCTCCGCACGTAGATATGCCAGCTCCTCAAGCAACTGGTCCTGTGTTTTATCACGATCTTCTTGAGCATATTTACTCTTAATTAACTTGGGTGTTGACATACCTTTGAGTGGTCCTTTGGGCTTGGGTTTCAGGCCATCTATACCATCTTTCTGATAAAGGAATAACCACCTACGAACTGTTTCCTTCTCTTTAATATTAAACCGCTGGGCTGTTTCTCTAATAGATAAACGTTCATCTAAGGCTATTTTTACTACTTTATATTTGAACTCGATCGAGAAAACTGGTTTCGTTCTCAAAGTATCCAGGCCTGACTCACCATGTTGATTATAAGATTTCACCCATTCATCAACACTACTAGGATTTATATTAAATTTATGACCTGTTGTCTTTAATCCAAAACCTGATAAGTAATATTGAACAACTTTAAGTTTGAATTCTTTCGAATATTTAGCCATAGAAAAGCACCCTCCAAATTAGACGAAGTATCCAACTTTCGGGGTGCAGATCAAAATTGAACCGGCTTTTTAGTTTTTAGAATCTTATTTTTCAATAGTAGGTTGAGCCAATGACGCATAATCCAAATCAACTTTGCGTAAGGTTTTCAACAACCACAGTTGATGTTTGGCTTCTTGCTCATAGCCATTGAAAGCCAAAACTTTGGCATACTTGATCAGGTCGTATTTAGTCGGATAGTTCAGCACTATTTCTTTAATATCCTCCAACTGTTGCGCATTTAGCTTGGTATAGGGATTCATGCGAATCCATGCAATACGTCGGTTAAACTCTTCTAATAAATAAATTTGATCTTGATTGGTAATTTTCTCAGGCGTTTGCTCATAACGCATGGATTGATTCAGTTTGGGCACCATAACTGAATAATCCCTGACAATTAAAATCAGCAATATTAAAGAAATCGCATAACTCACGCGCATATAGTTGGGTGAAAGTGTAATGGTTTTAATATTGGCTTGCTGAGACTGAACCAGACCAATAATAAAACCGACCGGTAATAAGAAATAAGCATAATACTGCGGGAATTCCAGCATTGAGTGAATCAGCACAGCACCAATCATTAAAATACCAATCACGGATTCAACTGAATTGACATGCTTGTTGAGTTGATAGCCCCAATAGCCCAAATAGGCTAAAAATGGCAACCCAATCAACAGACCATTCCAGAGCACAAAATCAAGAATAAAATTATGTGCGCTACGAATCCACACAGGCCCTTGGAAGTGATCACTGACCAGTGTATAAGCGACACTGGTCTGATTCCAGCCATAGCCAAACCATGGGCGATCTGCAATCGCATGCAGCATCTGCTCCCAAATGGCTAGTCGTGACATATCCCCGGTTGCACGCGCAATTACATCTTTAGTTTGTGCAATATTTGCATCGCTGATTTGTCCAATTAACTGAGTAACAGCAGGCAATATTAAAATGAAGCCAATGAACAATCCAAACCAAGCTAAAGCGTAATACCATTTTAAGCGGATAAAACCTTTATATTGTTGATAAGCTCCATAAATCAAAATACAGCAACACGCTACCCATGAAGTTCTAGACTGACTTAATGCCAAAGCCAATAACATAATTAAAGAACACAGACAGGTTATCCAGATTTTTAATTTCTGTTTTTCATATAAATACAGACAGCCTAGTAATGACATAACCAAGAAGGTCGCCATATTATTGGGTTGAGCAAAATTTGCATAGGGACGAACCGCATTTTGCATATTCACCATACCGGGAATATAAGCATCCAGTGTTAACCACTGGCAAATAGCAATAATTCCGGTCAATGTTCCACATAAGAGTAAAACTATACTAAAACCAGTGAATATACTTTCTCGATCTAACTTTTCTACCGACAAGTTATAACCAATGACGATACTCAACCAGAACCCAAAGACAAATAGCGTACTGGTCAAGGCTTTATCAAAAAAGAATAATTCCCCACCTAAGCATTGAATTAGCGGAATAATTGCTAAAAGCAATAAAGGCAAACTTAATACAGGCAGTTTAGTTTTATCTTTTAAATACATTGCAGCTAAGGCAAAAAGAGATAAAAAGGTAAAAAGCTCGCCTGTGTAAGTGACCCAAGGGCGGTAATGGATAGGGAGGAGCCAGCCAAGAGATATAAAAACAGCAGCCAACAGCAATAAGAAAAATTTCATGAATAAATCAGTGAAAATAGAATGGGCATATGATAATAAAAAAGCAGATTAAAAGGTAATCTGCTTTTTATTTGGGCTTAAATAGGTGCTTTTGTCATAAGCTTAATGCCATGGACGTAAATCTACGATTTTAACAACATTCGCTTTTTGATCTATTAAAATAGTCATATCCACAGCATTTGCTTTCATGGGTAGAAAAAGCTGTTGCCTCTGGATATTTTGTTAAGATTTTTTCTATATTGTTTTTGTTATTGTACTGCTGTAATAATTCGATTTTTTGTGCACGTTACTGCATGTGTCTTTTTGCTTGATCAAAATCAACCTAATGTTCTGGACGTTGGGTAAGAAAAATACTACCCAAAACTTCTGCAAACATATCATCATTACGCTGGTAAGTATTTTTGGAAAACTCTACTGCCACATATTGCGGTTTTAACCATGAAGGTAGTTGATATTTGGGGAACGCTTTTGTAATATTATTCCACATGATTTCATTTTATCGAACCAATTCGAAACGGTCAACATCATACACTAACCATGCTGGACGACCTTGTTCCATACTATAGGTACCGTAGCATAGCGCTACAATTTGAATCACTATAATTACAGTTAAATTAACTTTAAGGGTTTTTTTGACTTCTTTATAAACCAATAAGCTTAATACTGGCCCAATAATGACATTTATAGCCAACAGCATTAAAAAGATATGGATCACACCAACGGCTGTAGCGAGTGGAGATGGATACCAAATAAGAAAGACTAGTCCAATCACTAATAAAGCGACTAAAAATGAAAGCAATAAATGGCTGAGAAAAAATTTTAAGCGTTTGGGCATTCAAGCCTCACTGCACTGCTATTTTAAAATAGTTGATAACCATACTCCCAAAATCGGGGCGGTGTTGATGGTAAACTTTCTGATAAAGCAGATGTATGAAAGAACAAATAAATAAAAGCTAAAGTAATTAAAATATAGACTATAAGCTCAAAAACTTGAGAAACTCTTGAAGTTTCATGTGTTAATAGGTTAAAAGAAGCCGCATGCTGAAATTCAGGATTTTTAAGCAAAAAGACGAATAACCACAAAAGTGCAACTTGTGTAATGGGGTAAATATGTATACCTGAAAAAGATAAGTCGATACTTACTGTCACAAGCGCAGAAATTACAAAATAATTTTCTTTAAGATTCCATTTTATTCTTTTTAAAATACTCCAAATGACTAAAATAAGAAAACTAAAACCCAGTAGTCCTGTTTCAGTTAAAACTTGAATAAATAAATTGTGTGGATGTGCTGAAATCACACCTGAGTACTGATCTAATTGATAAAATCCGCATCCAAAGATTGGGTTTTGTGACCAGCACTGAAATGCATTTACCCAAAGCTCATAGCGTCCACTCGTTGACTCTCTAACAATTGACCTTACACTAGAAGCAGAATGACTTGAAAAAAATAAAATAGAAAAATATGCGAGCCATGTAGCGACATAAGTGAATAATATTTTAAATCTTACAGTGCGGTTAAAAATACATACGCATGTAATAAAAATACTATATGCCAAAGTTGCTGAACGACCACCATCTAAAAGAATAGATAAAAATGCCAAAAATAAAAAAGTTAAATAGAGATTTTTAAATTTTTCTTGTTTTAAGTAAAACCAAACTGCAAAAATAGATAATACAAAGAAATAGCTATTATAAACTCTAATATTCCAAGGTGTTGGGTACCAATTGGCGTACATACTATTATGTATATATTTTACAATCTCTATTGGCAACATGAAAAAAATTGAGAAACTAATCCAAATAATAAATTTTGCTAACAACTCATTATAATTAATAATCAAAAATGCTTTATAAAGAAGGCAATATAGCAATATTTCAAAAATAATAAATTGACTATTTCTTAGAAAAAAGAAGTGAAAAATAATAAAAATAATAAAAATATATTCAATTTTTTTTAGGTGTGAATTTTTGTTAAAGACTAAGCTTAATAAAAGAAAAGTCTCAAGAACTCGTGATTCATTATAAAAATTTGAACTTATATGCATTGAAAGACCCAAAATAAATGATAAAAAATAAAGAGCTATAAAAAGCTCTTTATTTTTTAAATGCTTACTAAAGCTAGGCATTAGGTTCCAACTTTACGACACTCTGAAGGTACATATTTTTCCATGCCTGCTGTAGTCGAACAAGACCAATTAACTGCAGAAGCACTATATGTCGGTGTCAAATATACAGGAACAGATTTTGCTGTTGTAGCACCCATTGTTACAATGATTTGTCCTGGCTTACTAGCTCCACAAGTTGCAGAAGCTACATTACCTGTGCTGCCAGAAATCTCAGTAACGCCAACGCAAGCAGAACCAGCCGTACTAGGTGTACCTGTTACAAGATCTCCTGCATTTAAAATATTTTCTGATACAGTAGCTTTCATGGCAGAAGCGGTTGTAATACCTTCAGAAACACGTGCACGAACGGTGTAGTCTTGATAGGCAGGAATCGCGATAGCAGCCAAAATACCGATAATCGCTACAACGATCATTAATTCAATTAAGGTAAAACCTTTTTGAGCATTCATAACATTCTCCACAAATGTTTTTTGTTTATTTATAAGCTTTGTAAAGCTAATTTAGCTTAATTTATAGTTAGCACTAACTGTGCCAAATTTGATTATAATAAAATTCACAGAAAAAACAGCAATTTGTAGAAATAAAATTGTTACAATGTGGTTTTATTGTTTAATTTGGTAAAAAAGTGACATTTTACGTCACTAATCCACCTATTTTCTAGCCTAATATGATCGGATTATTACTCAATTCATTCTGCTGATCTATTGTTGACTGCGCATAAAAATTATTTAATACATGGCCTATATTAAATACACCTGCCATAACAGCTTCCCGATATTGATGTTTGGAAAGTTGTTCAGTCATTTTTTGGCAAATTCCATCCCAAACAGTTTGTTGGGTTTCTTTTTGAATTCCCCGATCAATCACAATTTCAACTTTTTGTTCACATAAATTTAGATATAAAAGAATGCCACTATTAAACTCGGTATCCCAAACACCCAGTTCAGCAAAAAGTTGTCGTGCCCGCATTTGAGTATTTTGATAGTAGGCTTGATTTGAAGGAATATTTCCCTCAATTACCACCTGAATTTCTCCTGCATGTCCATATTCCGCTTCCATCACTGCCTGTGCGATTGCATATTGATCCATTTTATTAAAATAGCGTTTAGCCGCAGGCATATAGAAAAAATGCTTTAACCAGCGTTTAAAGCTTGGCTGATTCATTTCTTCCATTTTAGGTTGTGTAATAATTTCTGTTGTTTCTGTTTTAGTTACCATGATCCTGATGCTCCTCCCCCGCCAAAACCACCGCCTCCACCGCTATATCCACCGCCACCTCCAAAGCCGCCACCACGTCCTCCACCACGTCCTCCACCACCGCCACGACCTGCAGACGCTAAAAATAGCTGAAAAATAGTTTGCGCAATAGCCGTAATCAGTAAAAAGAAAATCCCACCACCAATCAATAAACTGGTGACTAATCCCGCTCCATTCACCAAACCCGCTACTGTTCCAGCAACGGCGGCAGTAGATGCACTTAAAGGCTTACCTACAATAAATGAGCCGATAATTCCTGCAATTAAAATAAACAAGGCCGTACTAAAAGTTTTTTCTTTGGCTTGCTGTTCGTGTAAAGCTTTTTCTTGACGCTCTTTCAGCTCTTGTGCAGCTTTCTGGGCTACTTCGGGATCCATATTGAGTATTCGTTCTATTTCAACCAGACCCGCATCAATGCCTTGGGCATATTGTGCCTGTTTAAAATAAGGCGTGATCTGATTTCGAATAATACGACTCGCCACAATATCGGGTATTACACCTTCCAAGCCATAACCGGTCAAAATTTGAATACGATGATCATTTACTGCAATTGCCATCAGCAAACCATTGTCTTGCTTGGTTGAACCGAGTTGCCATTTTTCCGCAATACGCATGGCAAAATCAAAAATATCTTCTTGCCCTGTAGTGGGAACAATCACCACCCCAATTTGGGCTTTACCCTGCTCATGTAGCGCCAAAATTCGCTGACTAATTTCCTGCTTCTGGCTTTCAGTTAATATATTTGCCTGATCTACAACCGGTGAATTGAGCGTTGGCAGTCCACGAATCGATTCACCCTCAGCCATATCATTGGCAATTTGCGGTGATGGGACTGTGGTTGCAGTAGCATTTGCTTTCGTTGCTGTCTGATTTTGAGAGGGCTGCTGCTGATTCTGAATGATTTTACCGACGACGACAGCTTCAGCGTTTTCATCTGTAGCTGTAGCAACTTCACTCCATGTAACCGAACTGAAGAGCATACCAAAGCAAACCAACAATGCTTGCAGCAAAGTTATGGATGAAAAGTATTTTTTATAAGAATCAGACATCAGCAATCCTTATTTAACAGTCAATGAATTAGTCGAAAGATACTTTAGGAGCATTTTGTGCACCTTGTTCAGCACTAAAGTTCGGTTTGGTATGCATCCCAATCACTTTAGCCGTCATGACCTGCGGGAACTGGCGTGAATAGGAATTAAAGTCTTGAACTGTAGTAATATAACGGTTACGTGCGACTGCAATCCGGTTTTCAGTACCTTCAAGTTGAACCTGTAAATCACGGAATTGTTCATTGGCTTTTAGATCGGGATAATTTTCAGAGACTGCGATCAAACGCGATAATGCACTGGTCATCTGCGCCTGTGCTTGTTGATATTTTTGAAATAAGGCAGGATCTTCCAAAACTTCTTTATCTACTTTTAATCCGGCGACATTCGCACGGGCTTGGGTCACTTCTGTTAGAACTTTTTCTTCATGTTTGGCATAACCTTTTACAACATTCACCAAGTTGGGTACAAGGTCGGCACGGCGCTGATATTGGTTTTGCACTTCAGACCAAGATGCTGTTACCGCCTCATCTTTGACCTGGAGCGTGTTATAGCCGCAACCCGATAAGGTTAAAGTACTTACAAGAGCCATAGTGACTAAACTTTTTTTCATCACGTTCATAAATTTATATCCTCTATATTTCTTTGTATTTGTTTAAATATTTTTATTGTAAACATATTTAGGCCGAGTTCTGTTTAATTTCAGTACTTCAGAGCTTGCATAAAAAAGGGCCAATATTTCTATTAGCCCTTGCGGTTTAGTTGCCTAATTGATTAAACCTAGTTTTAATTCATGTTGAAAACTTTTCATCTGGTAATCTTCTGCCAAATGCCTTTTCCAATAATTCACCATTTTGCTATAATCAATTTCCGAAGGATGAAAATCAGTTTTAAAATAAGATAAGTATTCTGGCATGAGTTGTACAAACATCTTAGCGAGTAAATAAAGACCAAAGATATTGCCACCAGCTTTCGGCAAGCTTTTACGTTTATCCTGTAGAAACAACCGTGTTGCAGAATAGAAAGTAAGACTGGCAAAACCTGTAGTTACGCTACGCATAATCATACGTCGAATTTTATCATCACCATACACGGCTTGATAGACATCAAAAGCCACTGCACGATGCTCAATTTCTTCAATCGCATGCCAAACCCAAAGCTTTACCGCATCATCATCTAAAGTGGCTAACACTTCTGGATGTCGAAGAATATATCCGCCCAGTAATGCCGTAAAATGCTCAAAGGCACAGGTAATAGCCAATTGAATTTTAGGATGTAAATTTTTGACATAGTCATTTTTACGCGCGAGCCATGCCTGAAAACGATCTAAATTATAATCCTCACTCCGCCAAGCATCATTAAACTCGGCATGGGCTTTTGAATGCATCGCTTCCTGCCCTATAAAAGCCGCGATCTGTGCCTGCAACTTTTCATCTTTGACTTGATCACGCACATTCCGAACGCTATGCACAAAGAACTGCTCGCCAATCGGAAACGTTGAAGAAAGTGCGGTCAGCAAATGTGACATTACGGGTGAATTGGCAAAATAGTGTCTGCGAATCAGTTTTGGGTTAAATTGCAGCTTTCTGACTGTAATTCCCATAGCTTTTGGACGATTTTGATATAATTTTTCTGTCGCCACTTGTTGTGTCATAGTCTTAATCCTAAAAATTGATCAGATAATAAGCACAGTATGGACAGCAATTTTTATGAGAGGTATGGCAGAAGCGCTTACTGGATTTGCGAAAAGTTTCAAAAGTTTTTTCTTCTAAAATTCTCCCTTTCCTTCTAGCAGATATGTTGTCGAATTCTCACAATTTACTTTTGAAATTCCGCCCTCTCTCTAACTCTCTCCCAAAGGGAGAGAGAACCTCCATTACATTTACTACTTTCTCATTTTCTCAACGTAAAAACCCGCCGAAGCGGGTTTTTAAAATTCATTTAAAGCTTAATCAGATGAGAGATTCTGCTTATATATCCAAATAATCCAGAATACCTTCAGCTGCTTCACGACCTTCCCAGATTGCAGTAACCACTAGGTCAGAGCCACGAACCATATCACCACCGGCAAAAATTTTCGGATTAGATGTTTGGAAGCGGTATTGTTGCTTTTCAGCTGCAACCACACGACCCGAACCATCTAGACCAATATTTGCGCCTGCAAACCAGTCTGCTGGACTCGCACGGAAACCGAACGCTAAAAGTACTGCATCCGCAGGTAAAACTTCTTCTGAACCTGGAACTGGTTCCGGGCTACGACGGCCACGACTGTCAGGCTCGCCTAATTGTGTCGTTACCACTTTAACACCTGTGACTTTACCGTTTTCACCGACAATTTCAATTGGCTGACGGTTGAACATGAAGTCCACACCTTCTTCACGCGCATTTTTTACTTCACGACGTGAACCCGGCATATTTTCTTCATCACGGCGGTAAGCACACACCACAGATTCAGCGCCTTGACGAATTGAAGTACGGTTACAGTCCATTGCAGTGTCACCACCGCCCAGTACAATCACCTTTTTGCCTTCAACGCTGACATATTCAGAAGCGTCTTTTTCCCAGCCTTGGGTACGATTCACATTGGCAATCAGGAAATCAAGCGCATCATGCACACCCTCAAGATCTTCACCCGCGAAACCGCCTTTCATGTAGGTGTATGTTCCCATACCCATGAATACCGCCTCATAGTCAGCAAGAAGCTGCTCGATGGTAATATCTGTACCGATTTCAGTGTTTAAACGGAACTCAACCCCCATACCCGCGAAAATTTCACGGCGGCGTTTCATAACGTCTTTTTCCATCTTGAATTCTGGAATACCGAAAGTTAATAAACCGCCAATTTCAGGGCGTTTATCAAATACGACCGGTTTAACACCATTACGTACCAGAATGTCTGCACAGCCCAAACCTGCAGGACCTGCGCCAATAATCGCAACTTTTTTATCTGTCCATTTTACGTTGGACATGTCTGGACGCCAGCCCAAAGCAAAAGCGGTATCATTAATATATTTTTCAGCATTACCAATGGTGACTGCACCAAAACCGTCATTTAAGGTACAAGCACCTTCACATAAACGGTCTTGCGGGCATACACGACCACACACTTCTGGCAATGTATTGGTTTGATGGCAAAGTTCCGCTGCCTGAAAAATACGACCTTCAGCAATCAGTTTTAACCAGTTTGGAATGTAGTTATGTACTGGACATTTCCATTCACAATACGGGTTACCACAACCTAAACAACGGTGCGATTGATTGGTCGCAATTTCCGCTGTAAAGGGTTTATAAATTTCCACAAACTCTGCTTTGCGGACAGTGAGATCTTTTTTCTCTGGATCTTGGCGTGCTACATCCAGGAATTGAAAGTCATTGTTTAGGCGCTCTGCCATGTCTCTCTCCGTGGGTAGGTGTAGTCGGTTTATTTATCCGCTACACCTGCCTATCAATCTGTTCGTCGTGGAATTATTGTGGATCGGCTTTGGTCGTTTTCAAAAGCGTTTGCAAATTAGCAGCTTTTGGTTTTACAAGCCAGAATTTACGGCTGTAATAATCAAACTCATTGCGGATCTTGTACGCCCAGGCACTACCTGTCTCTTTAATGTGTTCATCCAGGATACGAAGCAAGAATTCTTGATGTTCTTCCATCGCCTCTGTAGAGATACGGTTTAGCTCGATTAACTCATGGTTATAGTGATCCACGAAGTCATTATCCAGGTCAAGTACATAAGCAAAACCACCGGTCATACCGGCACCGAAATTATGGCCTACTTTACCCAGTACAGTCACAATACCACCGGTCATGTATTCACAACAGTGGTCGCCTGCACCTTCAATTACGGCAAATGCGCCCGAGTTACGCACTGCAAAACGTTCACCTGCAGTCCCTGCCGCAAAGATTTTACCGCCAGTTGCACCATATAGGCAGGTGTTGCCAATAATGGCAGTGTTTTGAGTCTGGAAAGGAGAACCTTTTGGCGGGAAGATCGAGATACGGCCACCTGCCATACCTTTACCCACGTAATCGTTGGCATCGCCTTCAAGTTTGATATGCAAACCACCGGCATTCCAAACACCGAGTGACTGGCCTGCTGTACCTTTCAAATTCATGACTACAGGATGTGTTTCCATACCCAAGTTGCCATAACGGCGCGCAATTTCACCTGAAATACGTGCACCAATTGAACGGTCACAATTGACAACATTGTAGTTAAACTCACCACTCTTACCCGCTTCAATGGTCGGAAGCATCTCGAGAACCATTTTCTCTGCAAGCAAGCCTTTATCAAATGGCGCATTGCCTTGAACTTGGCAATATTGCGCTTTACCTTCCGCAGAAGGATGCGAGGTTAACAAGGCACTTAAATCCAAGTGAGCATGTTTATCTGTATCGCCCGGTAAGACTTCAAGTAAATCTGTACGACCAATCAAGTCTTTCAAACTTGACACACCTAAAGCCGCCAACCATTCACGCGTTTCTTCTGCAATGAAGTGGAAGAAGTTGATCAGCATTTCTGGCTCGCCAATGTAATGCTCTTGACGTAAATGGTCTTGCTGAGTTGCTACACCAGTTGCACAGTTATTTAAGTGGCAAATACGCAGATATTTACAACCCAACGCAATCATTGGCGTTGAACCGAAACCGAAGCTTTCAGCACCTAAAATAGCCGCTTTAACCACGTCTAAACCTGTTTTCAAACCACCATCGGTTTGTACACGTACTTTGCCACGCAGGTCGTTTACACGAAGGGCTTGATGCGCTTCACTTAGACCTAACTCCCATGGCGAACCTGCATGATGAATTGAAGACAATGGAGAAGCCGCAGTCCCACCGTCATAACCAGAAATGGTAATGAAGTCTGCATAGGCTTTCGCCACACCTGCCGCAATGGTTCCTACACCCGGTTCAGACACCAATTTCACCGACACCATCGCTTGAGGATTGACTTGTTTTAAGTCAAAGATCAATTGTGACAAATCTTCAATCGAGTAAATATCATGGTGCGGTGGAGGTGAAATCAGGGTTACACCCGGAACTGAGTAACGTAAACGGGCAATTAAGCCATTCACTTTACCACCCGGTAACTGACCGCCTTCACCCGGTTTCGCACCTTGCGCGACTTTAATCTGCAAAACTTCGGCGGACGTTAAATATGCTGGTGTCACACCAAAACGACCCGATGCAATCTGTTTGATTTTCGAGTTACGGATGGTGCCATAACGTGCAGGATCTTCACCGCCCTCACCCGAGTTTGAACGACCACCAATGGTGTTCATGGCAATCGCAATCGCTTCATGCGCTTCCGGTGACAATGCACCTAAAGACATTCCCGCAGAATCGAAACGCGGCAAGATTTCTTCAACAGCCTCTACTTGCTCTAAAGCAATTGAATTATCAGTTTTTAGTTTGAATAAATCACGAATCGTTGCAATTGGACGAGTATTCACTAATTCTGCATATTCTTTAAAATCAGCATAATCACCCGAACGCACTGCTCTATGTAATGCATTAATTACATCCGGATTAAATGCATGGTATTCCTTGTCGAATACAAATTTCAGCAAACCGCCTTGATCGATTGGCTTACGTGCTTTCCACGCATTTTCAGCCAATTTTTTAAGATCATTTTCAAGATCAGCAAATGTTGCACCCTGAATACGGCTTGGCACGCCAGTGAAGCATTTGTTCACGACTTCATTGGATAAACCAACGGCTTCGAATAACTGACCACCACGATAAGACGCAACCGTTGAGATACCCATTTTAGAAAGAACTTTGAGCAAGCCTTTCTCAATCCCTTTACGGAAGTTCGCTTGGGCATGAATTGGATCACCCAACAATTCACCTTTGGCAATCAAGTCATTGATCACGTCATAAGCTAAATATGGATAAATTGCAGTGGCACCGAAACCTAGGATCACCGCAAATTGGTGCGCATCACGTGCCAGACCGGTTTCTACAATGATGTTGGCATCGGTACGTAAACCCACTTGAATCAAGTGGTGATGTACTGCGCCTGTTGCCATCAATGCATTGGCGGGTAAATAACCTTCACGAATTTTCTTGTCTGAAAGCACCAGTAAAGTTTTGCCATCACGAATCGCTTGAGCTGCTTCCTCACAGATACGTGCAATCGCTGCCTGCAAACCTTCACTTGCCACATAGTTCAAATCGATGTCGGCAATTTCATAGCCTTTACGACCCAAAGTACGCATCTGATGCATTTTTGAGTTTGACAATACCGGGCTAGAAATGATCAGGCGATCTGCATGTTCAGGACTTTGTTCAAATACATTCTGCTCACGGCCCAAACAAGTTTCCAATGACATCACGATTGATTCACGCAATGGATCGATCGGTGGATTCGTTACTTGGGCAAACTGTTGACGGAAATAATCCGATACATGGCGCACCTGACGGGACAATACTGCCATTGGCGTATCATCACCCATTGAACCGACTGCTTCCTGACCGCTTTCTGCGATTGGACGAAGCAATTGATCACGTTCTTCAAAGGTCACCATAAACATTTTTTGTGAGGCTTTTAAGGCATCGCCTTTTAAGCCTTGATCACATAAATATTCTTCAAGTTCTGGGCTACCTTGTAAACGAATTGAGTTTTCACGTAACCATTCACGATAAGGGCGCATTTTTTTCAAGTGGTTGCTGACATCTTGAGTATCAAGCAGTTTACCCGTGAGGGTATCAATCACCAGAATTTGACCTGGACCAACACGACCTTTAGAAATCACGTCTTCAGGTTGATAGCCCCACACCCCAATTTCTGATGCAAGGGTGATGTAACCATTTTTGGTAATGACCCAACGTGCAGGACGTAAACCGTTACGATCCAGCATACAAATGGCATGACGACCATCTTGAATCACCAGACCCGCAGGACCATCCCAAGCCTCCATGTGCTTGGAGTTAAACTCGTAGAATGCACGTAGATCTGCATCTAAAGTTTCAACGTTTTGCCAAGCAGGTGGAACCAGCATGCGTAGTGCACGGAACAAGTCCATACCACCGCCGACCAGAATCTCCAGCATATTATCTAAGCTTGAAGAATCCGAACCGGTACGGTTCACAATTGGATTAAGCTCGGTTAAACCAGGAAGTAATGGGTTTTCAAATTTCGGAACGCGTGCCATTGCCCAGTTACGATTTGCAGTAATGGTGTTAATTTCACCATTGTGTGCAAGATAACGGAACGGCTGTGCTAAAGGCCAACGCGGCAAGGTATTGGTCGAGAAACGCTGATGGAAGACCACAATGTGTGATTCCAGACGCGGATCTGCTAAATCGGTATAAAAGTCTGCAATTGCTTCAGGCATCATCAAACCTTTATAGGTGATGACAGTTGAACACAATGTAGTGACATAGAATGAAGAATCATTGCTCAGCAATTGTTCCGCACGACGACGCGCGAGGAATAACTTGCGGTTAAATTCAACTTCAGTGACACCCATTGGGCAATTGACAATAATCTGTTCAAATGCCGGCATCGATTGAAGTGCAATTTCACCCAAAGCCTCGACATTGGTTGGAATCACACGCCAAGCAAGGACTTTTAAACCTTCAGATTCGATTTCTTTGGCTAAAACTTGTTTTGAATGGGCTGCAATTGCCGGATCGAGATTTAAAAATACAGTACCGACTGCAAAGATTTCGCTTAACGTGATGTCACTGAGTTTTTTTGCTTCTTCACGGAAAAATGCTTTCGGCATAGCCAGCAATAAACCACAACCATCCCCTGTCTTGCCATCTGCGGCAATACCACCACGGTGGGTCATACAACTTAAACTATGAATCGCGGTCTTGACCAAATCATGGCTTGCATCACCCTGCATATGGGCGATTAAACCGAAACCACAGTTATCTTTAAACTCATCCGGTTGGTATAAACCTTGAGCGGGAGCTACAGTATTAGGCGATGGCATGTGCATAGCGTACCCTTCTTTCAACATGGCCCATAAAGCGGGCATCTAACAATCAAATATCTTCTTTGCGATTTAGTCCAATTTCCTCACACTCAGATCAAGACTGGGCAAAATCATTTTCTTCACATACCTAAGATAATCGCATTTCATCTTCTGTGCATGGATCAATTACAAAAAAATTTTGCTGATTTTACGCACTCTTTTAAAGCGGGTAAATTCAGTAACTTCGCACAATCATTGAATCTTTTCGCGCCAAAATAGGGACAATTACTCAATTCATGCACCAATAAAGCAAAAATGATGCCAATTCAAAAAAGAGAAGGCTAAATGTTTTAAATATAGAAATATTAAAGTTTCAAATACTCACATTTATTTTATTGGAACAATTTTTCGCACTATATTTGTGCATTTAAATATTTTTATAACTCAATTTGCTCTATTTTAGAACTCTATTTTTAATTGACATACTCCCATCACTAAGCTGAAAGCCATAATAGGGAATTTTTGCGACCCATGTAAGTAGTAATACTTACACCTTTCGATACCACACCTGCGCTGACAGATATAGTGGTACAGGAACTCTTTACACAGCGCTAAATTGTCCTAGCACATCAGCTAAAGCGAAATTACGTATATTCAGACTCGCATTCAAGTCACGGTCTAGGACAGATAAACAGTCAGGACAGCTCCATGAACGAATATGCAAGGGTAGCTTTTCCATTGTGTAGCCACATTGAGAACATACTTTTGAACTTGGTACAAAACGACCAATCCTAAGGATGTTCTTACCGTACCATTCAGCCTTATATTGCAAGAGTGTGAGGAACTGACCCCATGCAATATCACTAATAGATTTTGCAAGTTTACGGTTCTTCACCATGCTTTTAATCCCTAAATCCTCTACTGCATACGTGGTCGCTTGGTTTTCACAGATCAATTTATGCGTGAGTTTATGATGTAGGTCTAAGCGTTGATTTCGTACCTTTTCATGGACACGCGCAACACTTAATTTTTGTCGTCGATAATTCTTGGCTTCTTTATTTTTTCGGGAAAATATCTTTTGCTGTATCACCAATCGTTTTTGAGCTTTTTTCAAATATCGTGGATTTTCAACTTTGTTGCCATCTGACTGAATCAGCATATGAGTCAGGCCTAGATCAATCCCCACGGTCTTGTCTGCTTCAATCATGCTGGGTACAGGTAGATTAACCTCTGTTTCAACAAGGATTGAAGCATAGTATTTACCTGTCGCTATTTTACTGATGGTCACTGTTTTGATTTTGCCAGCAAATTGACGATTAAATACGGTTTTAATTCCTTTAATTTTAGGTAAATTCAACACCCCACTAGCAAAACTCACTGTACAGTGTTGAGGGCATTGATAAGAGCATTGCGGTATTTTTTTAGATTTGAATTTAGGAAACTTTGCCCGACCTTTGAAAAAATTGCAGAATGCTGTATAGACATTCAATAAACTACTCAACAACGATTGGCTGTTGACTACATTTAACCATTCAAATTCATGAGTTTTTTTTAGAGATACAAGCTGATCTTGAATTTCTTTTCGAGATAAAGATTTTTTATGTTTTTCGTAATAGTTCTGTTGTAAAGCCAATGCCCAATTAAAAGTAAAACGAGCGCATCCAAAGTGTTTTTCAATCAACACTTGCTGTTCTCGATTTGGATAAATGCGATATTTATACGCTTTCAAAACTGGGTTATTCATACAATAATTTTAATAATATTAAAGAGATAAATACATACAACCAATACACTAGTGCGACATATTGTGTCGTATAAATAAAAGAGCTATTCGCTAACTGTACTATCCATCTCCAGCTAAAAAGATCTGCTTTGCAAACAGATTATAGTTATAGAATTACAGATACTTAATTAAATGGATCACTAATTTCTTTTTCTGGTGTTTTATTCGCTGAATTATTTTGTGGTTTTGCTTTTGGTGCAAGTTCAACTGAAGAATGTGACTGCTGTACATCAACAACGTTCCCTTCTTCATCGCGACGTGTAACCGTTGTAGTGGTAGTTGATGCCTTCGGAGCAACCGCAGGTTCAGTCGGCTTGGGTTTAGGCTGAGCCAAAAGACTCTCATCAATACGAGGCAATGGTGCAGATTTTAAATTGACTGCATATAATTTGTTATTAGAACCCATTTCATCTGCCCCCGTGTCATTGACCAAGGCAGCATAATTTTTAATATCCTGAACTTGAGGTTGAATAGACTTGGGAAACTGGAATGGCAATTGTTGAAGGGCTTGTTTTGCTTGATCGCTATTTCGATAGATTCCATAAAGCAGAACATATTGTTCAATTTGATTTTCGCCACTCACGCGAATGTAGAAAAAGTTTTTACGGTCAGACTGTTTTTTTAAAAAACTTCGAATCACATCTTCTTTAGTTACGCGAAATAATTCAATGGTAGAAGCATTTTTATTATCAGTCACAAATTTAGTGCCACGAAATTCCGGTTCATAGCTGCCAGTATTTACGACACGTGTAGTCATTTCTAAAGGACGCACCTCTTCTTGAAGTGCACCAAGAAGGTTGGTTGCAGCGACTTTTTCCGGTTGAATTTGCAATTCAGATTCAGTTTCAGCGGATTTTTCCACTTCGACCAAAGCATCAGTATCGGTGATTGCCCAAAAAATAAGTGCTGCAAACAGACATACCAATCCACACACTAGCCAGATATAGTTTTGAATACGTTGCCATTGTGTACGGATGGTTGCCATGACTTATGCCTTCTCTTGATTCGCCAAAATCGCCTGTTTCATCAATTCCACATCAAATTCTTTGGTAATTACTGCCTGTCCTAAAGATTTCATCAGCACCAGGCGTAACTGTCCATTCAGCACTTTTTTATCATGTGCCATATATGCGAGAAATTCATCAAGTGGAATAGCTGGGCATTTTACGGGTAAATGGGCACGTTGAATGATTTTTTTTGTACGCTCCAAATCTTCCACTGAAATCCAGCCCAGACGTTGCGATAAATCTGCGGCCATCACCATACCCGTGGCAACAGCTTCGCCATGAAGCCAAATACCATAACCCAAGTATGATTCAATCGCATGACCAAAAGTATGACCTAAATTAAGTAAAGCCCGTTCACCCTGCTCTTTTTCATCATTAGCCACAATACGTGCTTTATGTGCGCAAGAACGGTAAACCGCTTCAGCCAGTAATGCTGAATCCCTCTCAACCAAGCCATCCATATTTTCTTCGAGCCACCCCAAGAAATCCAGATCACCCAATAAGGCATATTTAATCACTTCTGCCAAACCTGCTGACAATTCACGATCAGGTAAAGTCGAAAGCTGCGACATATCGGCAAGCACCACTTGTGGCTGCTGGAAAGCACCAATCATGTTTTTACCCAAGGGATGATTAATACCTGTTTTCCCGCCCACACTTGAATCGACTTGAGACAGAAGCGTAGTAGGTACCTGAATAAAGTACACACCGCGTTGGAAACATGCGGATGCAAGGCCAGCCATATCCCCGATCACCCCACCACCGAGAGCTAGAACAGTCGCATCACGATTGAATCCTGCTTCTAATAAGGCATCAAAAATCAAATTTAAATGTTCAATGTTTTTGTATTTTTCACCATCAGGCAAAATACATGTTGCAACTTTTTTACCTAAAGCTTCAATCGCAGTCAAATAATGCTCTAAATACAACGGCGCAACCGTAGTATTGGTCACAATCATCACTTGTTTACCTTTGATATAAGGCTCAAGTAATGATTCTGGATTTAAATCACTGCCAATAAAAATAGGATAGCGGCGATCGCCAAGTTCAACATGTAGAGTTTGCATGAAATTAAGACCGTTAATTAGACTAAATCTGCTTCTTGAGAAACAATCATATGTAAGATTTTTTGAGCCAGATCACGTGCAGCCCCCTGATTAGTTTCAATAATATAATGAGCAACTTCTCGATATAAAGGGTCGCGAAGGGCCAGTAAATCACGTAACTTTTGTTCAGGATTTTCAACTTGCAACAAAGGGCGGTTTTTATCTCGGTAAGTTCGCTGTAATTGAATCTCGACAGGAGTATAAAGATAAACAACAATTCCGCGTTGTTTTAAAAATTCACGATTAGGAGCTTGGGTCACTGCGCCACCACCAGTTGCGAGAACCAGTTGCGAACGAGCAGTGAGTTCATCAATCACCATTGTCTCACGGTTACGAAATCCCTTTTCACCTTCTTTTTCAAAAATCCAAGGAATTGTTGCACCTGTTTTCCGTTCAATTTCATGATCACTATCAAGAAACTCGCGTCCTAACAGTTCCGCCAAATGTCGACCAACAGTAGTTTTCCCCGCCCCCATTGGCCCTACCAAATAAACATTTGGTAGGGTTTCAAACTCATTGCTTGGCAAGGAGTCACCTATTTATTCTGCTAAATTCAAAATATATTAATGATTTCTTGAAACACTGTCATTAACAATTCGTGGTGTAACAAAAATCAATAGCTCTCGCTTATTATCTGACTTCACATCTTTGCGGAATAAACGACCTACGTAAGGAATATCCCCTAAGAATGGGACCTTAGTTTGAGCATTACGTGTTTCTTGTTCAAAAATACCACCCAATACCACAGTCTCACCATTATCAACCAGGACATTGGTATTAATTTGATTTTTATTAATCGTCAATTGACCTGTTGGTGTTGGATTCCCAGGAGTATCACTGGTGATATTCAGTAACATCTGAACTTTGCCATCAGGTGTAATACTTGGTGTTACATCCAAGCTTAACGTCGCATCAATAAATTCAGTGGTTGACACTGCATTTGCACCGCCGCCTTCTGAAGATTGGTAGGGAATCTGTGTACCCGATGAAACCTTGGCCGTTTGTTTGTCTGCAGTTAGGACTTTAGGTGTTGAAATCACTTCACCATAACCATCTGCTTGCAATGCAGAAAGCTCTAGATCTAGCATAAAGTCAGACAAGCTAATCAAACCAAAGGCAATTTTACCTGCTGCATTAGTTACGCCTAAATCCACATTTAAATTTTGTGGACGTTCAATGGTATATTTTCCATCATCATCCGGCGTTTTTAAATCCCACAAAGTTTGATCACTACCGCCGACCAATAAATCATTATTTTGATTAATACCTTGCGACAATATCCCCCACTTTACACCCATTTCTTTACTAAACTCTGTTGAAGCACGGACAATACGAGCTTCAACCATCACTTGTTTGACTGGAATATCTAGCAAGTCGACCATTTTGCGCACTTTATCAATATTCTGTGCAGTATCATTCATAATCAGTGTATTAGTACGGGCATCAACCGATATTGTCCCACGTGAACTTAATAAACTTTCACTAGAATTATTATTGTTACTACCATTCCCGGAATTAGCATTATTTGAAGATTTTGTTTGGGTAATCAGTTTTTCAATATCCGCAACCTTTGCATAGCTTAGTTGCATATACTCTGTCTGAATTGGTGCCAATTTTACGCTTTGCTCTATCGCCTTCGCCTGCTCTTCTTCTGCTTTAATTAATTCAGAAACTGGCGCAATCCAGATTACATTTCCGTTACGACGTTTGTCTAAGTTTTTCGTTTTTAGAATAATGTCTAATGCCTGATCCCAAGGTACATCTTTCAGACGTAAAGTAATATTCCCTTGTACGCTATCAGCGGTCACCATATTGATTTCAGTGAAGTCTGCCAATAATTGCAGCACACGACGTACTTCAATGTCCTGAAAATCTAGAGAAATCTTTTTACCGGTATAACTATTCGCTGCTTTCGGTTTAAGCGGATTTTTATCTTCAGGTCGTTTTAAGCTAATTGTAAGTTTATTGTCCGCCTGATATGCCATATATTCATAGCTACCAGAAGTCTGAATGGTAATTACACCATTGCCACCATTATTATTTGCATCAATCGTAGAAACTGGTGTTGCAAAATCATTTACATTTAAACGACGAGCCAAGTGTGCAGGCACTTTATTACCTAAAGTACGTACGACAACTTTACTGCCTTGCTGTTGTACATCCACCTGTGTGTTGGTGCCGAGCAAATCAATAACAACCTGCCCTTCACCTTGACCACCGCGCTGGAAACCAATATTGGAAATTCCTTGCGTAGATCTTTGACTTTGAGCTGCTACCTGCTGAGGTGCAAATGCATTAACCGCAGCAGAATTAATTTTTAAAATGAACGTATTACCTTCTATACGTGTGGTAAAGGCACCGGCATCCGCTAAATTGACCGTTAAACGTGAACGTTGTGCATCAGAACTTACATCCACGGAACTTGCTTCTTTGGTTGCAACAGCAATAGTGTTTTGCTTTAAATTTTGCTGTGCTTTATCAAAATCCAGAATCAGACGTGAGGGTTGTTCTAATTGATAAGCTTGGGGCTGTGGAGGCAAGCCGTTAAACATGACACGAATTTCGGTACCCTGACCTGCAACTTGCATAGGTACAATATTGGTCATACTGACTTGTGCACTGGCAACTTGCATTACTGCGATTGCAACAGCACCCATAGAAAATTGACGGAACAAATGGTTCATTGTATTGCCATCCCCAAATATAAAATCTTTGAAACTGTTATTCATTTTTATTCCTTTAAACTTAAGGCGCTGGTCCAATTAATATCAGACTTCTTGGACGCTCTACATATCCTTCCCGTCCATCTGGAATAATTTCCATGAGATCAATTTGTGTTGGCGTGATATTCACCACACGACCATGATTCACACCCATGTAACTACCACGTTGTACGCGCTCTATTTCGCCATCTGGTGTTTGAATTAATGCCAAGATCTGCCCAGCCTGGCTACGCATACTTCCCTTCATATTCAAGGATTCAATGGCATAGCTTTCTAAAGGTTTCAACTGGCGTGACAAATTAGGATAGACACGCTTGCCTGCCATCACCCTCAGTTCAGCAGCAAGTGAGCTCGGTAAAAATGGACTTTTCAGTTGATGCGCTGCATAGTCAAATGTGGGTACAGGTGGAAAAACCGGTGCCGGCTCAATAGGTAATGGCGGTTGATTACGAATACTCGCCATCTGCTCATTGACCGCATCAATACGAGAATCACACCCCACCAATAACAAACCCACTAGTAGGCTTAAAGTCATTTTTTCTATTTTCATTACTGTGCCCCCCCAGCTGTAGCAGTTGCATTAGCATCTGCTGCTTGAGTATCCGTAGCACCGATATAACGATAGGTTTTGGCTTTAACGTTATAGGTAATTTGAGGAATATCGGTTTTCTTCTCTTTATTTTCCGTACCTGTAATATCAAAATCATGCAAAGTCACAATACGCGGAAGTGCTGCAATACCACTAACGAAAGAACCAAAGGCATGATAGTCACCGGTTGCTTCAATAGAAATAGGCTGTTCAATAAAGAACTCTTGCTTAATTTCATTTTCTAAACGAATATTTTTAAATTTCAGACCAGAATTCACGCCACTGACGTTGATATCTTCAACCAATCCTGGAATTTCAGTTTCTTTAGGTAATTGTTCAAGCTGCTGATTAAAATTCGCTTCCATTTCTTGTAACTGCGCTTGCAACTGTTGCAAATTACGGAGCTTTGAATCTTTTTCACGAAATTCATTCAGTAAATTTTGCTCTTGAGCACTGGCATTGGAAATTGCTTCTATTTGACCTTTAATCATCGCAAAATAACCCATAAGACCAATCATCATCACAATTAAAATCCAGCAAGTGATTTTAACGGATAATGGCCAGCTCCCATAATTATTCATATCCAAAGTATTGAACTGCTGAAGAAACTTATCCAACGTCATCTTCTTTTTAGGAGTAACAACACCTTCGTTTGGGTTTAATTCATCAAATTCATCGAGACTCATTGTGCTGCCCCCACTGTTGAATTAGCTGTATTTTGTGATGCTTCGGGCGTAGTAGGTTGTGCAATTTCATCCAGGTCAGCAGTAATGACGAATGCACCATAACCTTCTTCAACACGTGGAACCACTGAACTAGGTGCCTTATCTTTTTGCTCTTCAACAGCTAAAAAAGAATTCATAAATGCATTTCTATACCAAGCTGATGCTTCTAAATTACGCAAGAACTCTGCAACCGTGTTCGGACTTTCAGCTTTACCTTCAATGGTAAACTTATCCCCTGTACGAACAAATTTCGTAATGTACAGATTACTTGGCGTAACGCGTGCCATTTCATCAATGAGGCGAACCGCAATCGGGCGTTGCCCTTGCAAACCTTGAATCAACTTCATGCGCTCAATAATGGCATCTCGTTGAGCTTCTAAGCCTTCCAAGGATTTCAGTTGCACATCAAGATTTTGATTGGTACTTGTAATCAGCTGATTGGCTTGCTCTTGATCCTCAAGTTTATGATCGTAGTAAAACCATGCCAATGCGACCGCTAAAGCCCCGATTAATGCCATCCCAATACAAATGGTAATAAATTCTTTTTTTCTTTTCTCTCTTAGCTCATCACGCCAAGGGAGCAGGTTAATTCTCGCCATTAACAAAACTCCTCAATGCCAGACCACATGCCACCATGAGTGAGGGAGCATCATTCTCTATCTTTTTAATATCAATTTGTGGAGAAAAGCCCATTTGTAAAAATGGGTTGGCAATAGTCACACGATAACCCAGCTTTTGTTGAAGTAGCTTCGCGAGTCCAGGAATATTGGCATTACCGCCTGCCAATAAAATATGATCGATCTCGTTAAATTGTGAAGATGAGAAAAAGAACTGTAATGATCTGGCTGCCTGTTGAACCACTGCTTCTAAATAAGGTTCTAAAACCTCGATATCATAATCATCAGGCAATGAACGACTTTTCTTGGCACGGCCGGCTTCTTCAAAAGACAAACCATAGCGATTTTGAATTTCTTGAGTGAGTTGTTTCCCACCAAATACCTGCTCACGCGTATAAATCACTTTATTATTTTGCATGACCGATAAGGTGGTCATGGTATGGCCAATATCTAAAATACCGACTGTATTGACACCCATAGGTAAAGTATCGGAAAACACTTGATATGCATTTTCGATAGCAAAGCTTTCAACATCAGCAATTTTTGGTGTCAAGTTGGCAAGTTCCAATACTTCTGAACGTGCTTCAACATTTTCAATACGAGTAGCCACCAAAAGTACATTCACCCGATTCGGGTTTGCCAAACGTTCCGACAACACCTCAAAATCAAGACTCGCTTCATCTAAGGGGAAAGGAATATATTGCTCTGCATCCATACGAATCTGAACTTCTCGTTCGTCATCCGTCATATCCGCATCCATCTCAATCGTTTTGGTAATGACCATTGAAGTTGGAATTGCCAGGGCTGCAACTGTAGATTGGGTATTTGCTAGATTAAGTGCTCGCTCTAACGCATCCCCCACGGCCTCTGGATTCAATATATTTTTTTCGACAACACTACCTTCAGGCAAAGGCACCAACGCATAGCTTTCAACCCAATACCTATTACCGCTTTTAACAGAAAGTTCTAACAATTTAACAGAAGTAGAACTAATATCTACTCCAATTAACCCCTTATTTGGCTTACGATATAACCTGAGCACAATATAATTCCTATTATTTTTTTATCCCCAATAAAAGTAACCTACTAATTGGGGTTGGTCTATAATTTTATACAGATACAATAACGCATCTAACAATCTGTATGTGTAAAGGCTATACTGACCGCCAATTAGTTTGCCATTAGCTCTTATTAAAACTTACTTGTTATGAAAAAGCTATCTCGTTCGGGACATGTTCATCCATTTTTTTTGATCATAATTATAACCTTGGTCGCAATTCCGATGGGATTCTATGGCATGTATCTCTATATTGCCCCATCTTTACCTAAAATGACCACTTTAAAAAAGGCGCCGTTATTAAAGCCCTTGCAGGTATATAGTGCTGATAATGAGCTTATTGCAGAGTATGGCGGCAAGTTATCTGTCCCTGTAGAATACAAACAAATTCCTAAACCATTTATCTCTGCCTTTCTGGCAGCAGAAGATTCCTCTTTTTTTGAACATAGCGGTATTAGTTTTAAAAGCTTAGGACGAGCGGTAAGTGAAACCATCACAGGATCAAATGTCCAAACGGGTGGTTCAACCATCACCATGCAAGTGGCAAAAAATTATTATTTAAGTCCTGAACGGACACTGAAACGCAAACTGACTGAAATTTTTCTGGCTCGCAAAATAGAACAAAACTTAACTAAAGAAGAAATTCTAACCCTCTATGTAAATAAAATTTTCTTAGGAAAAAATGCCTACGGTATTGCTGCTGCAGCGAAAATCTATTACAACAAGAGCTTGGACCAGCTGAGTATTGCCCAAATGGCGATGATTTCTGGTCTACCCAAAGCACCATCTAAATATAATCCTGTGGTTAACCCAACACGTGCCTTGGAACGTCGTAACTGGATTCTTGGACGTATGCTGCAATTGGGTTATATCAATCAGTCACAATATCAAAGAGCAATTGCTGAACCCGTTAATCTAGATATGCCTGATCGTGGCATTAACAACAAATATCCGTATGTCGGGGAAATGGTTCGTTCTGAACTGGTTGAAAAATTTGGCGAACAAGCCATTGATTCTGGTTATAAAGTTTATACAACTGTCGACAGTAAGCGCCAAGCTTATGCAGAGCAGGCGGTGCAAGAAGGTTTAGAAGCTTACGATCGTCGACATGGTTGGCGCGGTGCTGAAGCAAACGACAAACCACTTACTGAATTCAGCGCTTATGCAAATACTTATCCAGCGAAAGTTATTAAAGTAAATAGCAATTCTTTTGATGCAATGATGCAAGATGGCTCTACCGTGACCGTGCCTTGGTCAGGCATGTCATGGACTTCTCCTTATAGAAATGCCAACAGTGTCGGTCCTGCTCCACGTCAAGCTTCTCAAATTGTTAAAGTTAAAGATATTATTCGATTACGTCCTAACGATAATAAGACCTCATGGGCGCTGGTTCAAATTCCTAAAGTTCAGGGTCAACTGATTGCAATCAATCCAAATAACGGTGCAATTGAAGCGATTGTTGGTGGATATAATTTTTATCAATCTAAATTCAATCGTGCGCTACAAGGCTGGCGCCAGCCTGGTTCAATCATTAAGCCGTTTGTTTATGCTTTGGCATTCGAACGTGGTATGACGCCTTATAGCATGGTCAATGACAGCCCGATTACGATTGGCAAATGGTCACCGAGGAACTCGGATGGGCGTTATCTAGGGATGATTCCTTTACGTCGTGCTTTATATTTATCTCGAAATACTGTTTCTGTTCGACTGTTACAAACTGTGGGAATTGAACGTACACGCCAGTTATTCATGGATTTTGGCCTGCAGGAAAATCAAATTCCGCGCAACTACACCATTGCTTTAGGCACACCTCAAGTGCTCCCAATTCAAATGGCAACGGGTTATGCCACCTTTGCCAATGGGGGTTACCGTATTCAACCACATTTTATTGACCGCATTGAAGATGCTTATGGCAAAGTGATTTATCAAAGCAATCCAGAATATGCATGTATTGCATGTATCAATCAAAAAGAAGAGACTGAATCAGCTGAACCAGTGACCCCAGATGACGAAGTGATTGAAGTCACCAATCAAACCCTGCAAGCAGAAAAAGAACTGGCGCAACTGCAACTAGATGCATCAAAAAGTAAATATCGCCAAGCACAGCGCATTCTAAAATCCAGCTCTGCGTATGACATGGCCAACATTCTGCGTGATGTGATTCAACAGGGTACCGGTCGTGCGGCGCTTAAAATTGGTCGTGGCGATATTGGTGGTAAAACAGGAACCACCAATGATGCTAAAGATGCCTGGTTTGCTGGATTCAATGGCAAGCTTGTTACTGTAACATGGGTGGGTTTTGACCAACCCACTACCCTCGGTCGTCGTGAATATGGTGGTGTAGCCGCTTTACCTATTTGGACCAATTTTATGGGTGATGCTTTGCAAGGCACCCCAGCAGCATGGGTTCATTTCGATAAAAATGCCAAAGCACCAACCAACCGTACCCAGACTGTAACTATTGGTGAACCGGTTAGAGAGGATCGCTCTTCCCCACCATTGGCTCGCCCATTGTACCGTCCAGCGCCTGTTGCCCCAACAAGCGCACCTGAACGTGACTTTGATGATTTACCTGGAGAAGAAATACAAGCTCCAGAAAATACCCCACAAAAACCAACCAACAATAATAGACCGGATGCAATTGAACAGCTTCTTGATGTATTCGAATAAAGCAATAATAAAGCCCTCAGATGAGGGCTTTATTATTTGGCTTATTTCTTTTTAAATAAATAAATCTGGAACTGTCCTTTTAACTCAAAGTGTTCGTTCTGCTCTAAGGCCTGACGACGCTCAGGTTTCGATTTATAAGCATAAGGGGTCATGGCAATCAGGTTTTTCAAGTCCGTTTGCTGTACGGTAAAAGGCGCATCAATCACACTTTGATCTACCAATTCAAAGACATCTGCCAATTGATCAACGAACTTATGCGGTTCATGTGGATTGACTTCTTCAAACAATGCCTCACGCATCGCATATAAGTGTTCAGTCGCCGGGGTCACGACCATTAAATATGCATTCGGCTTAAGCACTCGCAATATTTCTTGTTTTGGAATAGGACTAAACAAACTGCTACATAAGTCAATTGAAGCATCCAAAACAGGTAAGGTTGCACCCGTTCCCACTACCCAGGTCACATTTTTATTTAGCTTGGCTGCAACCTGAACTGCATTTTTAGCAATATCTACTCCTATACACTGCAACACTTCAGCTTGCATGGCATTGGTGTAATAGCCTTCGCCACAGCCAATATCAAGCAGGTTCTCAATGCGTAAGTCACGAATTTTTTCGACTACAGCCTGTTGCAATGGCGCATAGAAACCGGCACTTAGAAATGCACGGCGCGCTTGTACTGACTCCACAGTATCACCTGGGTTTTTACTGTGTTTATGCTGTACCACATGCAAGTTGACATAACCCTGTTTTGACACGTCATAACTGTGGTTATTGATACAGCGCCATGTTTTCTCGGTCAGCTTGAGGGCTTCACGGCAGACAGGACATATCAGCAGATTCATATTTTTCTCCAGTGCCTAAAATCAGGCGATAAAAAAGCCGGCAGATGTGGGAGCAAATGCCGGCTTTTCGAATATTTGCTTAACGCAATTTTAAAGTCATTAAGCCTAAAACCACCAGCATAATTGTGATAATCCAGAAACGAATCACCACCTGAGTTTCACGCCAGCCTTTTTTCTCATAATGATGATGCAGCGGCGCCATCAGGAATACACGTTTGTTACGCATACGCAGTGATCCAATTTGCAGGAATACCGAAATGGCTTCGACCACAAACACACCGCCCATAATTGCAAAGACGATTTCCTGGCGAACCATCACAGCAATTGTACCCAGCATTGCACCCAAAGATAATGCACCGACATCACCCATAAATACTTGTGCAGGATGCGCGTTATACCAAAGAAAGGCCAAGCCCGCACCAATCATTGCAGCGCAGATTACCACCAATTCAGATGAATATTTCACATATGGCATATGCAGGTAATTGGCAAAACGAACATCACCCGCAAGGTAGGCAAATACTCCTAAACCCGCGGCAACCAAGACGATAGGCATAATTGCCAAACCATCCAGACCGTCAGTTAGGTTAACTGCATTGGATGCACCATTAATCACCAAATAAGTAAAGATAATAAAACCAATACCCAGTGGAATGGCTGAAAAAGGAATACTGATGTTTTTAAAGAATGGGATCAGCAGATCCAGCATATTCGCAGTATGCACAGGATTCGCCTGTTGCGTCGCAATCACATACAACGCAATACCTGCACCTAACGATCCCACTGAGGTCCAGAAGAATTTTTTCTTTGCAGGCAAGCCAGCATTGTCTTTATAACGGACTTTAATCCAGTCATCTGCCCAGCCAACGGCACCAAAGATTACCATCACGCCAAGCACAATCCAGACATAAGGATTGGATAAATCAGCCCAAAGCAATGTGGATATCCCAATCGAGAGCAGGATCAAAATCCCGCCCATAGTGGGTGTGCCCATTTTCTTGGCATGACCTTCAGGAGCAAACGAACTGACTGCTTGGCCATATTTGAGTGCTTGTAGCTTGCGGATCATCACTGGACCTAAGACCAGTCCAATAGTCAATGCGGTTAAGACACTGAGCAACGCACGTAATGTTAAATAACGAACCACCTGAAACGAGCTGTTATAACCCGCAAGTTGTTCAAATAACCATAACAGCATTAAATTTTCTCCATCAAATCAGCCATCAATGTTTCCATGTGGGTATAACGAGAACCTTTGAACAGGAAACTCATGGATTGAGGTTGATGTGTTTCAATTAAACTGAGTAAGAAAGGCAAAGCTTGTTCCTGGGTCAGGAAAGCCTGCATTTTTTTACCATATTGGGTACTACGTGCCCCTTCTTGTGTAGCCGGTGCAAACTCACCCACTGCCACCACAAAATTGACGCCTGTCGCAACCAGATCTCGGCCCAACATATAATGTTGTTGTGCCGCACTTGCACCTAATTCGCCAATATCGCCAATCACCATCACTTTTACCCCCTCTTGCTGAGCAAGCACTTCAGCTGCTGCACGCATCGAGGTCGGATTGGCATTGTAGGTATCATCAATGAACAAATGGTTTTTAGCTGCAATAAAATTCAAGCGACCTTTGGCACCAATCGCCTGTTCCAAACCCATCACAATATCATCTAGAGGCACACCAATTGCGAGTGCGAAAGCGGTCGCAGCAGTGGCGTTTTGGACATTATGCTCACCGGCAAACGGCAGGTTTACCTGACGTACACCATTCGGTGTATTTAAACTAAAACTGGATGATTGCGGATGCAATTCAATTTCCGTTGCAAAAACATCACCATTTTCGCCAAAACTTAATACTTGTTCGGTTTGTACGGCTTGACGGATCGTATCGGTAAAATCATCTGCAGCCGGTACAATCGAGGTACCGGTTTTGGCGATATGGGCATAAATTTCAGATTTAGCCCGACAGATACCATCGCGTCCACCAAATTCACCCAAATGCGCCGTACCAATGTTAAGGATTCCGGCAACATGCGGTTGCACCAGATTTGAGGTGTAATCAATTTCACCTTGATGACTCGCACCCAGCTCCATCACGGCATACTGATGTTCAGCACGCAGCTCTAACAGCATCACCGGCACACCCAAATCATTATTTAAGTTACCGCGAGTAATCAAGGTGGGTGCCAAGCGCGATAAAATACTACCAAGCATTTCTTTGGTGGTAGTTTTACCGCTACTGCCAGTCAGCGCAATTACTTTCAATTGTGAATTTTGCGCGCGGCGATAAGCGCCTAAATGACCGAGGGCCAAACGCGTATCTTCAACCACGAGTTGACAAATGTCCGCATCGACCGGATGACTGACAATGGCAATTTCACAACCCTTGGCGGCGACTTGAGCAATAAAATCATGTGCATCAAAACGTTCGCCTTGCAGCGCTAAAAAAGCATCGGCTTTTTCAGCATCACGGGAATCCGTCAAAATCCGTTTAATGTTGCCTTGAGGCACTTTCTCATTCAACCAGTAACCTTGAGTGGCCTCAGTAAGCTGTGCAGCTGTCCACGGCTCCAAAGGCACTGTACTGGTAGTCGATGTATGCATTTTTGTTTCCTATTGAGCCGGATAAGCTGAAGCTGTAGTGTGATGTTGGCTAGCAATTGCCGATTGCACTTCAATCACATCATCAAACCAATGACGTACCCCATCAATTTCTTGATAGTTTTCATGACCTTTACCGGCAATAACCACAATATCGCCTGCTTGTGCTTTTTGCACGGCAAATTTAATTGCTTCACGGCGGTCATGAATTTCATACACAGTATGAACTGAAAAATTGATCCCCGCTTTCATGTCAGCAAAGATTTGTTTTGGATCTTCAGTACGTGGATTATCTGAGGTAATCAACGCAATATCTGCACCATTGAGTGCCGCTTGCGTCATCAGTGGACGCTTGCCACGATCGCGATCACCGCCACAACCAAACACAGCCCACAATTGATTCGATACATGACGTTTTAAAGTTTTGAGCACCTGAATTAAGGCATCCGGTGTATGTGCATAATCCACCACAAATAACCGGTCTGCATCACGGATCACCTGCATACGACCCGGTGCACCTTTCAATTGTCCAACTGTTGAAATTAGTGTGGCAAGATCAAAGCCGGCTTGCTCTGCAGTCACTAAACTTGCCACCAGGTTTTCTACATTAAAATGACCCAGTAACGGACTCTGCACATCAAACTTACCTTGCTGGGTAATCAGTTTAAAGTCTGCACCATTTAAACTGTATTGAATATCTTCAACCTGATAATCCGCAGTTTGCGTGGTTGAATACGTCAGAATTTTCGGTTGTGCAGGATTAGCTTTTGCCGCATCAATCATGATTTTGGCATATTCATCATCAATATTGATAATCGCGACTTTTAAAGTCGGAAATTTGAATAAGCATGACTTGGCTTCAGCATACGCTTCAAGCGTACCGTGATAATCCAGATGATCACGGCTTAAATTACTGTAGGCTGCAATTTCAATATCGCATCCATTCAAACGACCTTGTTCCAGACCATGTGAACTGGCTTCAATCGCGGCGAATTCAGCGCCAGTTTGAGCATAGCCATGCAAGGCATTTTGTAGATGTAAGGCATCTAATGTGGTATGCGAAGACGCTTCCAGATTCGGCAGAATTCCGTTACCCGTAGTCCCCATCACTGCACATTTTTTACCTTGCAACATCAATAATTCAGCAACAAGTCTTGAAATGGTAGTTTTACCATTGGTTCCTGTCACTGCAAGAATTCGTGCTGCGGGTACTGACTGAGTCGCTTGCAGATATTGTTTTTGCCACTGTCCCATCAGATGACGGACATTCGGCACCATGAGACTATTTTCCAACCCTAAATCCGCTTCACTGATCACAGCCAAGGCACCATTTGCCAAAGCCGACTGGGCAAACTGCAAGGTTTTTTCAGGTTGGGAAAAACTATTCAGGGCAATAAAAATTTGCCCTGGCTCAACTTTACGACTATCTAAACCAAAGCCACTGAATGGCTTAGTCATCCATCCAGTGATTTCTGCGGCAGTGTAAAGATCTTGAAATGTAAGGGACATTCATCACCTGTTACTGGATTTTGGGAGTATCTAAAGGTTTATCTAAAGGTACGTTCATTAAACGTAGCGATTCTTGCATTACGCGTGCAAATACAGGGGCAGATACCGTACCACCATAGTAAGAGCCTTGAGGATTTTCCACCACGACAATCATGGCTAAACGCGGATCACTCACTGGTGCGACACCGGCAAATAAAGCACGATATTCACTGGTTGAATAGCCTTTGCGGTCAGCACGGAGCTTATGGGCAGTACCTGTTTTACCGGCCACACGATAACCCGGAATAGTGGCGCGTGTAGCAGTTCCGCCTGGCAATGTCGCTGTTTCCATCATCAACAGCACTTGATCGGCAATTTTTGCATCAACGATTTGCTCACCCTTCGGTGGCTGTTCCAATTTATATAAACTTAAAGGAACCTTGACGCCTTTATTGGCAAGCATGGCATAGGCATCCGCAATTTGCAGCACTGTCGCATTTAAGCCATAACCATAAGCCATGGTGCCCACTTCAGAGACATTCCATTTGCTTGGTGGCAAGATTAAACCTCCACTTTCACCCGGGAATTTCACTGCTGAACGCTGCCCCATTCCTACACGCTTATAAAAGGTCGGCAAGGTGGCATAAGGCAAGGACAATGCAAGTTTCGCAACACCGACGTTAGATGATTTCTGGATGATGCCACCCAAAGTCAGTGCACCATAGTTATGCGTATCACGAATGGTATGGTTACCAATGCGCATACTGCCCGGTGAAGTATTCACTACTGAATTTGCAGTGTATTTACCACTTTCCAGAGCCATAGCGACCGTCAAGGGTTTCATGGTTGAACCCGGTTCAAATGAATCCACTGCCCCACGGTTACGCATGGCATCTTTATTGCCTAAACTTTTTTTATCATTCGGGTTGTAAGAGGGCCAACTGGTCATTGCCAGAATTTCACCTGTTTTGATATCCACTGCTATGGCAGTGGCTGAACGGGCGTTATTGGCTACACCAGCCGCGGTCAATTCACGGTACATAATATATTGCAGACGTGAATCAATACTTAAGGTGATATTTTCCCCAGCTTCAACTTCTTTAATCACTTCCGGATCTTTAAAACGGTTGCCTTTTTTATCACGTACGATCTGCTGTTCACCATCATGACCGGATAAAACAGTATTTAGCTGCATTTCCAGACCTTCAATCCCAGTGCCTTCGCTATTGGTTAGGCCAATAATTTGTGCATTCGGCTGCGGTTGAGGATAGTAACGCTTATAGTTTTTCTCGGTATAAACCGCTTGGAACTCGCGTTTGGCGATCAGTTCAGCTTGCTGCGGTGGAATTTCTTTTTGCAGAACCAAATAGCGTGAACGTGGTTTCTCGTTCATTTTCTTTTTTAACTCGGCACGATCAATGCCAACCGCATCCGCAAGTTCGTCCAGGTTTAAGTTTTTATCCGGTAATTGACGTTTTAACTTGCGGTTATTTGGATCTTTAGCCAGTTCAGCAGTAATCTCATCAAACTGTTTTTTAGTTTCGAAATAGTCACGCGGATCAATGACCACTTTCATGACCGGTGTACTAATGGCCAAGGGCACACCATGACGATCATAAATCACGCCACGCATCGCCTTGACTTTTTCAGTTCTTAAAATATTGGCATTGGCTTTGTTTTGTAAAAAGTCTTTGTTGATGACCTGCACGTAAAATGCACGACCCACTAAAGCTAAAAAGCAGAGTAAAACTACACTCCACATCAGATAAAAACGCCACATATCCACGCTAAGGGTATTTTTATCACTAATAGACTGCTGCTTTTTACGCACTTGCTTGTTTCTCTTGTCCACCATATTACAGCTAGCCTTATTTTTTATCTTCTGAAGTCATTGGTAAAGAAATTACAACCGTCTGCGCTGCAGGTGGGGAGTACATTCGCAACTGAGTCACAGCACGTGTGCCAATTTGCGCTGTTGCACCAAAGGTTTGCTGCTCAATGAGCAAACGCCCCCACTCTGCATTCAGGTCATCCCTTTCCCGATTAAAGGCACTTAGTTCACGGTAATCATGACGGTATTCAAAAACTTGAAAAACCACCATAATTGCACTAAAAAAGACCAATACCAGTAAAACGACATAACTGATGGTTTTTTTCATCGCCAATTTTTCTGTTTTCTTTTCAATAACTTCAGTTTTCATTATTCGCCTTTCGAAGCTAATCGTTCTGCAACTCTAAGCCATGCACTACGTGAACGAAAATTAGCTTTAATCTCTTCTTCACTGGCACGTACACGGGAAATTTTCTTTAACCGACGGGTGTCTTCCCGTTCTTGTGGCATACCCCAACTGGTATCTTCCGCTAACGTCGATTCTTTTTGAATAAATTGTTTAATTAAACGGTCTTCTAGCGAGTGGAAACTAATCACAGCTAAACGTCCCCCTGTTTTTAGCACATCCACCGCTTGCGGCAAGAAAGCTTCAATATCTTCTAATTCTTTATTAATGGCAATACGGATGCCCTGAAAAGTTCGGGTTGCCGCATGTTTATTTTTTTCCCATTTCGGATGGGCAACTTTTACAATTTCAGCCAGTTGTGCAGTTGTTTCAATATAGCCAGCAGCTTTAATGGCTTTGGCAATACGACGACTATAACGTTCTTCCCCATATTGAAAAATAATATTGGCCAAGGCTTCCTCTTCGATATTTACCAGCCATTCAGCTGCAGTCGGACCTTTTGAATTATCCATACGCATATCGAGTGGTCCATCTTTCATAAAACTAAAACCACGTTCAGCCTGATCGAGTTGCGGAGATGACACCCCTAAATCTGCCATCACGCCATCAACCAAACCAATGCCACGCGCTTCAAGCTCATGTTTTAAATCTGCAAAACTGGCATGAATAATTTTAAAACGTGAATCTTCCTGTTCTAATAATGCCGCAGTTTCTAAAGCTTGTGGATCTTTATCAAACCCATATACACGTGCATTTTCATCTAACTTAGAAAGCAATAAACGGGTATGACCACCTCGACCAAAGGTACCATCGACATAAATTCCTGTATTTCGATCTGCCAATAAGGCATCAACAGTTTCGTGAAGTAATACAGAAATATGCGACATAAGGGTTCAATCAATACTATGAAAAATGTAACTGCACATTATTACCTTGTTTTGATAAAGCTCCAAACGACTTTTTGTAGGGAAATATTACTTTTCATAGAGAAAACCGTTTTTAGATTTATTCAACTCAGGTTTAGCTCATATTTGATCCGCATTGAGATCATTTTAAAAATATATCTTGTCGGAAATAAAAAAGCCTCCAATGCAGGAGGCTTTTTAAATCACAAATCATTCATTTATTTACGTGTGTTATAAATCTGATCGAAGGTTGCCCCATTCACAAAGTGAGTTTTTTGTGCTTGAGCCCAGCCACCAAACACTTCATCAATGGTGAAGGTTTTAAGTTTAGGAAATTGTGCAGAGTATTTAGCTAATACTTCCGGGTTACGTGGCCGGTAGAAATATTTTGCTGCCATGTCTTGACCCAATGGCGAATACAAGTAGTTGATATAGCCTTTGGCTAACCACTTGTTGCCATCTTTTTCGACATTTTTATCCACGATCGCCACTGAAGGTTCAGTCAAAATTGACATAGACGGATAGATAATGTCGAACTTGTTTTTACCCAGGGTCTTTTGAGTCACGAGGGCTTCATTTTCCCAAGTCAGTAACACATCACCAATGCCACGTTCAGCAAAAGTCGTCATTGACGCACGTGCAGCAGAATCCATCACTTTTACGTTGTGGTACATTTTACCGACAAAGTCTTTGGCTGTAGCATCAGTACCACCCGGTTGTTTAAGTGCATACCCCCAAGCGGATAAATAAACCCAACGTGGTAAACCGCCTGTTTTAGGATTTGGGGTAATAATTTGTACGCCCGGTTTAGTTAAATCAGACCAGTCCTTAATATGCTTGGGATTGCCTTTACGCACCATAAATACGATGGTAGAGGTATAAGGTGCAGAGTTATGAGGGAACTCTTTTTGCCAACCTGGCTGGATTTGTCCTGATTTTACAATTTCTTCAATATCGTTGGCTAACGCCAGAGTAACCACATCAGCTTTTAAACCATCCACGACTGAACGCGCTTGTTTACCTGAACCACCGTGCGACTGTTTAAAATTTACAGTACGACCGGTACGTTCTTTCCAGTAAGCACCAAAGGATTTATTGAATTCATCGTAAAATTCACGCGTTGCATCATAGGAGACGTTTAAAAATTCACGATCTGCTGCCTGAGCAGTCGTTGCAGTAAAAGCAATGCCGGTTGCCAGCAATGCCACACTGAATAACGCTTTAAATTGAGTTTTCATCACAGTACAGACAAGTTATCTTCATTACTGCTAAATATATGAAATAAAATCATAAATCGCAATTCATACATACAATTTTATACTTAAAAAAACACGCTGCTATTTGTTATAATTGATTGTTTTATTTACAAATAATTAAATAAAGGCCTTTATCACAATTAAATGCCTTGTTATGCTTTTCTTATGCAAGAAACGAATATGTTCTAATATTCGTTTCTTTTCATTCACCTAAATAACAACTTACCCAATTACTTTTTTTCAGCATAAATTTGGTCGAAAATTGCACCATTCACAAAGTGGGTTTTCTGTGCTTTTGTCCAGCCACCAAACACATCACCGATGGTAAACAGTTTAATTTTTGGAAATTGTGCCGCATATTTTGCTGCAACTTGTGAATTACGTGGCCGGAAGAAATATTGTGCTGCCAAATCCTGTCCCTTGGGTGAATATAAATAGTTCAAATAACCTTTGGCTAAATTGCGGTTGCCATCTTTATCCACGTTTTTATCGACAATTGCCACCGAAGGCTCTGCCAAAATTGAAATGGATGGATAAATAATCTGGTATTTATCTTTACCCAAACCTTGAGTCGCTAATAAAGCTTCATTTTCCCAAGACAACAACACATCACCAATCCCACGTTCTGCAAAAGTGGTTAAAGAACCGCGTGCCCCCGAATCCAGTACTTTCACATTTTGATAAAGTTTTTCACCCGCTCTTTGGCTTTGGCATCGTTACCACCCGGTTGTTTCAGTGCATAGCCCCAAGCTGAAAGATAAATCCAACGTGGTGCGCCACCGGTTTTCGGATTTGGCGTGATAATTTCTACGCCCGGTTTGGTTAAGTCAGACCAGTCTTTAATATGCTTGGGATTACCTTTACGCACCAAGAACACCACGGTTGAGGTATAGGGTGCCGAATTATTGGGGAACTGTTTTTGCCAGTTTTTATTAATTAGACCTGCATTAACAATTTCTTCAATATCATTGGCTAAGGCCAAAGTCACCACATCGGCTTGTAAACCATCAATCACTGAACGTGCTTGTTTACCCGAGCCGCCATGAGATTGTTTGAAATTCACTTCTTGTCCAGTACGCTGTTTCCAGAACTCACCAAAGGCCTGATTATATTCTTGGTAAAATTCGCGCGTCGGATCATAAGAAACATTGAGAAAATCTTTTGCAGCGAAGCTATGTGAAGTCATTCCTCCTAACACTGCAAGGATTGTAGATGCTATTATTTTTTTCATGGCTTTAAACTCGTACTGAATGATTAAAAGCACTATATAAAGCTAAAATACTTTTAACAATCATACAATTATATTGTTTTATTGATTAAAAATCAGTTTTATGGATATCGACTAAAATGCTTTTCTATGCATTTTTATGACTAAAATACTCACAAACAGGTATAAATCTTCATCTTTCGTATCAATCTCCATGCTATCTCCATAGTTATTTGATACAAAGTGGCTACATTGAATGAGTTTCTTATCAATTTGTAATAAAGTGTGACCTAGTTCTACTTTTGTATTTTTTTATGTGTTTAAATGGTATCACTAGAATAGAAAAATAATACCTACTAGCGAAGTCCAGCACCAGAAAGGGGGATGTGGAAATGAAATATACACCGGTTATAACAGCATTGAGTTTAACGCTGACTTTAGGTTTGATGGCTCAAATTGGAAACGCGGCTGCGATTAAAGCTACAGATACCAAAATCAGTCTTTCACCTGAAAAATCTTCACTGATTGAAAAAGCATTGCAGCAACAAAAGCAAGGCTCGCAAACTTTTCGTAACGACAATGATTTAAAAGTCCTTACTGAAATTAAAGTTGCACCTACACAAAGCTTTTTTGCTTCTCAAAATCAAAAATTTACTCGTTTTGTACAAGTGTTTTTCCCACAGAATAACTCTTAATTCGATCCCGAACTTCCTGCCCCTTTAAGAAGTTTAAATTAAGCCTAATCATTTCAATGTTGAATTTAACATTAAGTGATTAGGCTTTTTCGTTATAATACTTTTCATTCACATTCTGAAAAATATTGATTATGACTGTTCGTACTCGTATTGCCCCTTCTCCTACAGGCTTTCCACATGTAGGCACTGCATACATTGCCTTGTTCAACTTATGTTTTGCCAAACAGCATGGGGGGGAATTTATTCTTCGTATTGAAGACACCGATCAGCTTCGTTCTACCCCTGAATCTGAAAAAATGATTTTAGATTCATTGCGTTGGTTGGGTTTGAATTGGTCAGAAGGTCCCGATGTGGGTGGTCCTCATGCACCATATCGTCAATCTGAACGTATGGACATCTATAAAAAATATGCTTTAGAACTTGTTGAAAAGGGTCATGCATTTTACTGCTTCGCAACGAGCGAAGAACTAGATCAAATGCGCGCTGAACAGCAAGCTCGCGGTGAAAGCCCGCGTTACGACGGTCGTGGTTTACTTTTGTCTGAAGATGAAGTGCAACGTCGTTTAGCTGCAGGCGAAGCCCACGTAATTCGCATGAAAGTGCCAGCTGAAGGTAGCTGTAAATTTGACGATATGCTTCGTGGCGAAGTGGAAATTCCATGGGCTCAAGTCGATATGCAAATTTTGCTTAAAACTGATGGCTTGCCAACTTACCATTTGGCCAATGTAGTCGATGACCATTTAATGCAAATTACCCACGTGATTCGTGGGGAAGAGTGGATTCCATCTGCGCCTAAACACCAATTATTGTACCAATACTTTGGCTGGGATATGCCTGTACTTTGCCATATGCCATTGTTACGTAATCCTGATAAATCAAAATTATCGAAGCGTAAAAACCCAACTTCAATCAATTACTACAAAGATATCGGTGTACTTCCAGAAGCGTTGTTGAACTATTTAGGCCGTATGGGCTGGTCAATGCCAGATGAAAGTGAAAAATTCACTTTGACTGAAATGATTGAACATTTCGACATTAAGCGTGTATCTCTCGGCGGTCCAATTTTTGATGTCGAAAAACTCAACTGGCTCAACGGTCAATGGATTAAAGCCCTGACTCCTGCTGAATTGTTAAATACACTTTTGGCTTGGAAATCAGATCGTAAGACTTTGGAAGATATTGCTGCTGCGATTCAACCGCGAATCAACTTATTGTCAGAAGCGGTGAACTGGGCCGGTTTCTACTTCAACCAGTTCCCACAACTGTCAAAAGAACAGTTTGAAAGCAAAAAACTGTCTGAAGAACAAGTGCGTCAGAGCCTGCAATTCGCGATTTGGCGTTTAGAAAGCTTATTTACCTGGAATAACGACACTGTTAGTCAAACCCTAATGGACTTAGCAAATCAGATGGAAGTAAAACTTCGTGATTTCATGCCTACCTTCTTTATTGCCATTGCCGGTTCGACCAGTTCAACTCCTGTCATGCAGTCCATGGTGACGATTGGTCCCGATTTAACTTTTGCCCGTTTACGTTATGCACTTGAAATTGTGGGCGGTCCGAGCAAAAAAGAAGCAAAAGTTTGGGAAAAACTCAATGAAAGCTTAAAATTGCCGAAAAATGACCCAGTTGATGAAGCATAAGTGATTTTATAGTTGACGTGTAGATGCAATATCCCTAATATTGCGTCCACACAGACTGGGGTCATAGCTCAGTTGGTAGAGCGCTACAATGGCATTGTAGAGGTCAGGAGTTCGATCCTCCTTGACTCCACCATCTCATGTTTTACCTGTGTTGCCTCGATAAGTCCCTATCGTCTAGAGGCCTAGGACATCGCCCTTTCACGGCGGTAACCGGGGTTCGAATCCCCGTAGGGACGCCAAATTCAAAAAAGCCACTGATCTATTCAGTGGCTTTTTTATTGTCTAAATTTTTATTCACGATATTTTATCAGCGGTATTTTTGCATTCCGTGACATTCAGATTAGAATAACGCATAGATTAAAATTCTGGAGTTGTAATGCAATACCGTTGCCCAAAATGCCAAAGCCCTAAAATTATGCCGGTCGCACAATCCGGCGGACCTGCGGTACGACCAGTGGTACCTAAAAGCTTAGTCTTGTTAATTCCTGCTGTTTTCATCTTATTGCTGTTGGTTTTAATTAGTATTGCAATGTGGATTTTTGGTGATGGTGCAGGAACAACCCTCCAATCAGCAACTGTGGTGGTATTTGTGCTGTGTCTGATTGCAGGCTTTATGTTTTACCGTGACCTACCTGACTTTAAAATTTCAATGCAAGGCTTTATGCAGTCTCAAAAGAAATGGAAATGTCGTGAGTGCAACCACGAGTGGGAAATTTAAAATAAAATTCGTTTCACATCAGCCCCATGCTCAGTCCCGGTGCTGATGTGAATCTTCATCATGATGATGCGAATGTTTTTGTTGATGATCGTCCGGATGAGAATGTGAATGCGCAAGGCATGCATCCTCTTCAATCTGTAGCGTCATTTCAGTAATGCCATGAATATGGCTTAACATTTCCAGCGCTTGCTGATACAACGCGTTACGATCTGCCTGTGGCGCATATAAATGTACGGTCAGATGCACATTTTTCGAAGTAATTGCCCAAACCTTAAGTTGATGAATACTTTCGACATCTTTTAAATTCAAAAGATCATTACGTAATTTTTCAATATCAATTTCTTCAGGTACGCCTTCAAGCAGAATATTAATACTCTGCTTCAATAAGAGCCATGTTCTAGGCAACACCCAAAACCCGATCAGTACTGCAATCAAGGTATCGACCCAAACCCAGTGAGTGAAATAAATAATAACGGCCCCAATAAACACGCCTACAGAACCCAAAGCATCACTCAAAACTTCTAGGTACGCCCCTTTTACATTCAGACTTTCTTGGCTGCTTGAAAATAGAATTTTCATCGAAATCAAATTAATGACCAGACCAATAATCGCGACAATCATCATTCCCACACTTTGAATTTCAGGCGGGTTTGAAAAACGTTGGTAAGCTTCATACAAAATATACATCGCAACCACAAATAGCATAGATGCATTGAATAAGGCGGCTAAAATTTCAAAGCGCTGATAGCCAAAAGTACGTTTATCATCAGCAGGAAGTTTGCCTATTTTTATGGCAACAAGTGCTATGGCAAGCGCAGCAGCATCAGTAAACATATGAGCCGCATCGGAGAGTAAAGCCAAACTTTGTGTAATAAAACCTGCTACCACTTCTACAATTAAAAACGTGGTGGTCAGCAGCAAGGCAAAGGTTAATTTCTTGGCGTTATTTTCAGTCACAACCGCATGACTATGATCATGCCTATGGTGGTTGCCCATGCTAAGGCTCCTTATTATTTTTAGATAATTTAATTCATTCCCTCTGTTTTAACATCACCTTAAAATTAACTTAAATTTTATAGAATGACTAAAATATTTATATATTTTATAAGCCAATAATTACAAATTATTCATTGGAAAAATACATAAAATTAGATACCTTAAATGAATAGATGTTATTTTATGCATGAATAATGCAAGGAGGTATTGTATGTTTTTATATATCCTCAAAAGTTTTATAAAGCAAATAGTTGCATATACATATTCTCATAAATTGGTGAACCCTAATCACGTATATGAGTTAACCCCAACCCATTACTTCGAAAAAAATCCTTCAAAACCTTCGCATTCAACTTCACTTGAAGATGACCGTGATGCACGTAATGCAATCTGGAACTTTTTAAGTTCAGCACTGAAAGGTCAGAGTGAAGCACAATTCCAATTAGGCTTATGTTATCTTCATGGACAATTAGGCTTAGATAAAAACTATACACATGCAGAAGAATGGCTAAAAAAAGCCGCTAAGCAAGGTCATCATGAAGCACAAATCACCTTAGAAAAAGCATATGGCCAAATAGTATTTTCATAACGGTTTATTGCATAAAAAACCAGCCCTGAGGCTGGTTTTTTAATTATATAAAAACAATCAACTAAACGCCGATTTTTTTGTATTTAGAACGCTTCTGTACAGCAGCATCACCCAAACGTGACTGGCGATATGCTTCATATTCTGCATAGTTACCTGCATAGAATTCAGGCTGTTCATTTTCAAATGACAAGATATGCGTTGCAATACGGTCGAGGAACCAACGGTCATGCGACACCACCATTACCGTACCTGGGAATACAAGAATTGCATCCTCAAGTGCACGTAACGTTTCGATATCCAAGTCGTTTGATGGTTCATCCAGCAAAATCACGTTTGCGCCTTGTTGCAAGACTTTTGCAAGTTGCAGACGGTTACGTTCACCACCAGACAAGCTGCCAACACGTTTTTGCTGATCTTGGCCTTTAAAGTTGAAACGACCGATATAAGCACGTGATGCAATTTCGTAATCGCCTACTTTCAAGATATCGAGACCACCAGAAATTTCTTCCCAAACGGTTTTATTGTCATCCAAAGTATCACGCAGCTGACCCACGTAAGACACTTTAACGGATTCACCCAGTGTTACTGTACCAGTATCGGGTTGTTGCTCGCCGGTCATCATACGGAACAGTGTGGTTTTACCTGCACCGTTAGGACCCACAATACCCACAATAGCAGTCGGTGGCACAGTGAAGGTTAAGTTCTCATAGAGCAAACGACCATCAAATGATTTACTGATCCCTTCAACATCTACAACCTTGTTACCTAGGCGTGGACCAGGTGGAATATAGATTTCAGAAGTTTCGTTACGTTGCTGGAATTCTTTAGAGTTAAGCTCTTCAAAACGTTCCATACGCGCTTTGTTTTTCTTTTGCTGACCTTTAGCATTTGAACGAACCCATTCAAGTTCTTTTTTCAATGCTTTAGCAAAAGATTCTTCCTGTTTATTCTCTTGTTCTAAGCGGGCATTTTTCTGTTCCAACCAAGAAGAATAGTTGCCTTGGTAAGGAATACCATGTCCACGGTCAAGCTCCAGAATCCACTCGGCAACGTTATCCAAGAAATAACGGTCATGCGTAATCGCAACGATTGTACCGGCGAAGTCTTTCAAGAAACGTTCTAACCAAGAGACAGATTCTGCATCCAAATGGTTGGTCGGTTCATCAAGAAGCAACATGTCAGGCTTAGAAAGTAATAAACGACACAATGCAACACGGCGGCGTTCACCACCTGAAAGCAAGTTTACGTCTGCATCCCAAGCTGGAAGGTTCAGTGCTGCTGCAGCCTGATCCATTTGGTTAGTCAGGTTATGCGCATCCCAAGAATGGATAATTGCTTCCAACTTCTCTTGTTCTTTTGCAAGTGCATCGAAGTCAGCATCTTCTGCTGCATATTCAGCAAATACTTCATCCAGACGCGCCAAGGCATCTAGGGGTTCACGTAAACCATCTTCAACGTTACCACGAACGTCTTTATTTGGATCTAATGGTGGTTCCTGCTCAAGATAACCGATTTTAATACCCGGTTGAGCACGTGCTTCACCTGAGAAATCTTTATCTACGCCCGCCATAATACGAAGCAAGGTAGATTTACCTGCACCGTTTAAACCAAGCACACCAATTTTTGCGCCTGGGAAAAATGATAAAGAGATGTCTTTCAGGATTTCGCGCTTAGGCGGAACCATCTTTGACACACGGTTCATCGTGTAAATATATTGGGCCACGTAGGACTCCTCTATAGAAAAAACCACATTCGCATAACCATAATATTATGCGAACAAATAATAGCGGGCATTATACGATGAAAGTGCCGAAAAAATAAGGCATAGCTCGCATCTTCAATAGAATGTTACAACTCAGGTCGCGTTTATTTTTTAAACATATTACCCAAACTTAAACTGGTTCAAGCTGAATTGAAAAATCATCATTGATATGAATATTTAAGATAACAATTTCATTTAAATAGCACTTTGATTCATATATAGAAATGCTAAACTCGATCAATATTTAACTCACGAAGATGATGTAAACATGACCTATAAAGACGAAACGCTGGCCATTCATGCGGGATATAGTCCAGATCCAACCACAAAAGCAGTGGCAGTACCGATTTATCAAACCACATCTTATGCCTTTGATAATACGCAACATGGGGCCGATTTATTTGATTTAAAGGTTCAGGGCAATATCTACACCCGGATTATGAACCCGACCACAGCTGTACTGGAGCAACGTCTAACTGCGCTTGAAGGTGGTATTGGTGCATTAGCATTGGCATCCGGCATGTCAGCCATTACCTATTCTATTCAGACCATTGCTGAAGCCGGTGACAATATTGCCTCTGTTTCCACTTTATATGGTGGCACTTACAACTTATTTGCACACACTTTGCCAAAACAAGGCATTGAAGTACGTTTTTTTGATTATCAAAATCCTGAAGCGCTGCGTGGTCTGATTGATGACAAAACCAAGCTGGTGTTTGTGGAATCGATTGGCAATCCACTGGGCAATATTATCGACCTGGAAGCGATTTCGAAAATTGCGCATGAATATGGCGTACCCGTCATTGTCGACAACACGGTTGCCACCCCTGCTCTACTCAAACCTTTTGAACATGGTGCCGATATTGTGGTGCACTCACTGACCAAATATATTGGCGGTCACGGTAACTCAATTGGCGGTGCCATTGTGGATAGTGGCAAATTCCCTTGGGGCAAATATCCTGAACGTTTCAAAGTGCTGAATACACCTGATCCGAGTTATCACGGTGTGAACTATGTGGAAGCTTTAGGTGAAGCGGCTTATATTGCGCGTGCACGTGTGGTGCCACTACGCAATACAGGTGCTGCCATTAGTCCTCTCAGTGTCTTTCTCATCTTGCAAGGTTTAGAAACGCTAAATTTACGTATGGAACGACATACTGAAAATGCGCAAAAAGTGGCGGAATATTTACAGCAGCATCCAAAAGTAAAATGGGTCAATTATGCTGGCTTAAAAGATCATCCACAGCATGCTTTGGCGCAAAAATACGTGAAAGGTAAACCATCTGCGATTCTGTCTTTTGGGGTACAGGATGGGCTTGAAGGTGGAACTCGATTTATCGATGCATTGCAACTCTTTACCCGTCTGGTGAATATTGGGGATGCAAAAAGTCTCGCTTGCCACCCTGCCACGACCACCCATCGCCAGCTCAATGAGGAAGAATTGAAATCAGCGGGTGTCAGCACTGACATGGTTCGCTTGTCGGTTGGGATCGAACATATTGATGATTTAATTGATGATTTAGAACAGGCGCTTGCTCAAGTTTAATTTTTTATAATCTACTTTAGACTGAACCTTCTTCCTCGATGAGAAGAAGGTTTTTATTTATTAAATGGTTTTTGCTTATTTCTCTTTGCTTTTTTTTAAATTCATGGTAAAAATTAAGTTATAAGAAGAATAAAAATAGAGCAATTACTCTAATTATATTTGTAAATTCAACAACTTATTTATAGATTTTTTTTTAACATTGGTTATCATAACCTACACGAGAAGAGCTCAATTCCCCAATATTTTGAGTCAAATAATCAACTAGAAAAAACATAAGCTAGCATTTTGTTCTATTTAAATTAGGAAAAACAGCGTGAATTCAAGACTAGAGAAACTTTTTCGCAACCGCGTCAACGGCAAAGTGGTTTTAATTACAGGTGCATCCAGTGGTATTGGCTTAACTGCTGCACATAAACTTGCCGATGCAGGCGCACATGTTTTATTGGTGGCCCGTACCAAAGACACATTAGATCAAGTTAAACAAGAAATTGAAGCAAAAGGTGGACAGGCCTCAGTGTTTCCATGTGATTTAAATAACATGGAATCGATTGATGAAGTCTCTAAACAAATTTTAGATTCTGTCGATCATATTGATATTTTAATTAATAATGCGGGACGTTCTATTCGTCGTGCAGTACACGAATCATCCGATCGTTTTCATGATTTTGAACGTACAATGCAACTGAATTACTTCGGTGCCATCCGTTTAGTAATGAATATCTTGCCGCAGATGATGATGCGCCGTGATGGTCATATCATTAACATCAGCTCGATTGGTGTATTGGCCAATGCAACACGTTTTTCAGCTTATGTCGCATCTAAAGCTGCACTGGATGCGTTTAGCCGCTGTCTGTCTGCCGAAGTTCATTCGCATAAAATTGCGATTACTTCAGTTTACATGCCGTTGGTACGCACACCGATGATTGCGCCAACCAAAATTTATAAATATGTACCTACTCTTTCTCCTGAACAGGCGGCAGATCTAATTGCTTATGCCATTGTGAAGCGTCCGAAGAAAGTGGCGACTCACTTAGGTCGTTTGGCTTCTATCACCTACTCTATTGCGCCAGACATCAATAACAAATTGATGTCTATTGGTTATAACCTGTTTCCAAGCTCTTCAGCTTCGGTAGGTCAACCACAGAAATTGAATTGGGTGCAAAAAGCGTATGCTCGTTTGTTCCCGGGTGAACATTGGTAAGATCTTTTCATAAAATATTTTCAAATGAAGGCCAGTCATGAGACTGGCTTTTTTATGTTATAAACACGCATCATTTTTTGCTTTTAGATTTTTTATGCGGATTGCTGCTGTTATTTTTCAATATGCATGTTGTGCTTTTGCCCTGTTCCTTTGTTACCAAATAGTAACTTCTATCTATCAACAAGATTATCAATTGATGGATATAGTCAGTGATGTCGGTAGTATTTTAATTTGTATCGATCTGGCTATATTTCTGCATTTCAATAAGTCGATGGCATCGATAAAAATGAAAGGTGCATCTCAACAGTCACCAGTAGAAGTTTCAACATTAGAAAAAGTGAGCCGTAAATTGGGGCATTTGGGCATTATGCTGATTATCTGTAGCTGGATTGTGCCAAAGCTTGTATAAAAAAACCTCCCGCTTGGGAGGTTTTGCTTTAAATTATTTCTTCAAAGCCACATGTCTTTAAATATGTGTATGTGCTGTCATATTTTGACTTTGGACGTGTCCAATCATTATCATCTACATTCGGAATATAAATCACCATTCCTTGCCGAGCTCGAGTCAATAACACCCGATATGCATTTAACAAATATTTCTGTTTTTCATTCTGTTTTATCTGTTGCCAACAGGTCCCTTTAAACGACTGATACCGCCATCCATTATCATAGTAAAAATTGATATCCCAAGCCAAACATGTAAAGTCTATTTCTAAACCTTGTATATCAAACTCAGTCGCTATTTCCTCTAAATAATAAGAAGACCGAACATCCGTATTGTAATTTAGAAACCAATCTGCTGGAGATATTTTATTTTTTACATCTATTCCATCTGCTTTCAATCGGCGCGCACTAGAACTCGCAATTAATCCATAACGCTCGGAGCCTTTAGCTTTGGTCTTAAGCCATTTTTTTGCTTGCCTTAAATCTCGCGTTAGATAAATCGGATAGTCATTTTTTATTTGTTGATAAAGTTCAGCTGAAAATTCGGACTGACCCTCTAAAAGATATTGGACTAATTGAGAAACACGTTCACTACGAAATGACCGAACTGATACTGCCAAATGAAGTGATTTTTCACTAACACCTTGCTCTTTTAGCCATTTTTTCTTTTCAGTTTCAGCTAAATAAACAGGCTCGTTCAAAACTTTATCTGAGTAATAAATATTCCAATTCGGATAATTCTGTCTTAATGCCGAAATCCACTCCGTGACACCCGCCTCTCCGGTGTTAATTTCTTGCCCACCCCCGATTAGACATACAATGACACACCAATCCTGGTGACGATCCATAACTTGAATCAGAAACTCAGGCTCAGACATATCAAAGTCATCAATGCCCTTTTTTTGCTTCATAAAATTAGAAACTTGTTCTTTTTTCCATGCTCTTTGAGCTTCATCAAAAATAACGACTTTCTCAATCGGAACTTCTGCCGACTTTAAATAATGGTCACGAAAGTGATGAATATTTTGAATAAATGTTTTTGCCCCCCGTTCAGCCTCTGAGCGTTTAATATTTTTAGCTACACTTTTTCCAATTTCTACAGTATTACTGGGTCAAAGCTTCTCTTAACACATCGACCAAAGGACCATTTCCAGATAAAAATACTGAATGCTCCGATTCATCTGCCTTTAATCTTTGATTAGCAATATTTAACCCTGCTAAAGTCTTTCCAGCACCTGGAACCCCAGTTAAAAAACAAATTGCTTTCTGATTGTTTTGCTTACTTTTTTCAATAATTGATTCAATCTTTTTTGAGGTTAACTCTAGATTAATAGCCCCCGCATCGCTGCGAGAAATCTCTTCAACTTGATGCCCTTGATAAAGTGCCTGGGCTGCTTCAATAATCGTAGGTGTAGGTTTATAAATTGAATTTAACCAGCTCATTGCATCAATGCGCTCTAAACCTGCATATTGCTGAATAATCTGTTCTATTGTTTCTTTTAAATTTAACTCATTGCAACACACAACTTCCTCAAGGCTTAGTACCTCAGACCAGTCGATCTCTTTCTCATCCGCCTGTGTCGCAACCAATACAGGAATAACCTTTCGGTTGTAGCTTTCTGCATGAAAATTAATTAAACCCAAACAGTAATCGATGGTTTGTGTCTTTGCATAAGACGAATATTCTTTTTCACCTACCTTAAATTCAATGACAAAAATTAAATTTTTAATAATCAAAATATTATCAACTCGTTTTCCCATACGAGGAATTGAAAACTCGAAAAATAAATGTCCTTGTTCAAATTCGGCAAAGCTATTTTTTAAAATTTGAATTTGTTTAAGCCACGCATTTTTTTGTCGTTCTTCCAATGCAAATTGATGTGCTTGGGTCAAAACACCAAAAATCTCTTCGGACGAAGTAGAAATGAAATTTTGAATTATATTGTGGTAATAACTACGAAGCATTTTCACTTTAAATCATATATTTAATATATTGAAATATAAAATAAAAAACCTCCCATTAGGGAGGTTTTTTTAGCAATTAAAGATTATTTCGAACCTTTAATCCCAGCTTGTAATAACAATGCACCCAAACCACCAATTTTTTGCTCTTGTGGTTTAGCAGTTTGAGGTTTTTTATGACCTTGTGGACGGTCGCCTTGAGGACGTGCATTTTGCGGACGCTTCGCTTGTGGCTTGCGTTCACCACGTTGTTCAGTTTGAGCATTTTGCTCACGGCGTGGCTGACGTGGCGCTTTAGCGGGTGCTTCAGAACCTTCAGGACGCATAGACAAGTTCACACGGTTACGCTCAGCATCTACTTGTAATACACGTACTTGAACGATTTGACCTGGTTTCACCACTTTGTGTGGATCCGACACAAACTCATTCGCCAGTTCAGAAATATGTACCAAGCCGTCTTGGTGTACGCCGACATCCACGAATGCACCGAAGTTCGTGACATTGGTAATCACGCCTTCAAGTTGCATGCCATCAGTCAATTGCGATACTTCGGTAATGTCTTCACGGAACTTCGCAGTACGGAATTCTGGACGTGGATCACGACCTGGTTTTTCCAGTTCGCTCAGTACGTCTTGAATCGTTGGCAGACCAAATTTTTCATCCGCAAAAGCTTCAGCATTCACTTGGCGAATGATTTCTGAATTACCAATAATATCTTTTACAGTCGTTGCTTTTGCTTCAACAATTTTGCTCACCAAAGCATAACTTTCAGGGTGAACCGCAGATGCATCCAATGGTTCAGAGCCATCTTGAATACGCAAGAAACCAGCCGCCTGTTCAAAAGTACGCTCACCTAAACGAGGTACATTTTTCAAGGCTTGACGGTTGTCAAAACGACCATTTTCTTTACGGTATTCAAAAATCTGTTGTGCAATTGATTTGTTTAAACCTGCGATATACGACAAAATTGCAGGAGATGCGGTATTTACATCTACACCAACCGAGTTCACACAGTCTTCAACCACAGCTTCAAGGGTTTTCGCCAAGCCTGTTTGGTTTACGTCATGTTGATATTGACCTACACCAATTGATTTCGGATCAATTTTTACCAGTTCCGCTAACGGATCTTGTAAACGACGTGCAATCGATACGGCACCACGAATAGAAACGTCTAATTCTGGCAATTCTTGTGATGCCAATTCAGACGCTGAATAAACCGATGCACCCGCTTCAGATACTGAAACACGGGTAAGGTTCAAGTCTGTGTTTGCAGCCATCATTTCCGCAACTACAGCTTCAGTTTCACGGCTTGCTGTACCGTTACCAATCGCAATTAGATCGACATTGAATTCACGACACAGACGTGCAAGTTCAGTAATTGAACCTTCTTTGTCTTCTTTTGGCGCAAATGGGTAAATCGTGCTGTGTGCAACAACATCACCAGAAGCATTAACCACGGCTAATTTTACGCCAGTACGGATGCCAGGATCGACACCTAAAGTGGTACGCGCGCCTGCAGGTGCAGAAAGCAATAAATGACGTAAGTTTTCTGCAAATACATCCATTGCCTCGCTTTCAGCGGCAAGACGTTTTTCAGTCAACAATGAATGTTCGATTTGCGGGCGAACCTTACCTAACCAGAACAGTTTAGCGGTCTGTTTCAAGTAATCTGCACGCGCTTGTGGTTGAACCGAATCAAGATTGTATTCAGTTTCAATACGCGCCAATAGTGCATCATCTTCACCATCCACCTTTAAGCCCAATACGTTTTCTTGACGGCCACGTAACATTGCAAGCAAGCGGTGTGAAGGGACTTTATTGAAGTTTTCAGAGAAATCGAAGTAATCACGGAATTTCTTGCCAACTTCTTTTTTCTCTTCACTTGCCACTGCGCTTTTTAAAACCGCAGTTTTCGCAAAGCTCGCTTTTAATTCTGTAGTCAAAGCAATGTTTTGCGCCCAGTCATCAATCAGAATATGTTGGATCGCATCAAGCTGACTTTCCACATCTGGATAATCTTCATGACTAAAGCCAGCTAAAGCTTCAGTTGGATCAACTTGCTCTGTAAAGATTTTTTCCGCGATTGGACCTAAGCCTGCTTCTTTGGCTTTAAAAGATTTGCTGGTACGTTTTGGACGGTACGGCGCGTAAAGTTCTTCTAAAGCATTCTTGGTTTCAGCAGCGTTGACGCGGTTCAGTAAATCATCTGACAATTTATTTTGTTCTTTCAGAGATTCAATCACCTTTTCACGGCGCTCAAATAAATCGCGTAAATACGATAAACGCGTGTCGAGTTGGCGTAACTGCGTATCGTCTAAGCCCTGAGTTACCTCTTTACGGTAACGTGCAATAAATGGAACGCTTGCACCTTCATCAATCAGCTTGATGGCAGCTTCTACTTGATTTGGACGTACGGCAATTTCTTTTGCTAACTGCTGAACTAAGTCAGTCATCGTGTTTGATCCCACAAGGATAAGTACTAAATGGCATGATTATAAAGACCAAGACTATAAAATCCACAATTGTTTTTATTAAATTTATAAGTGGTCAATATTGCCAATTCATGTCATTTTCATAATTCCCTACAAAATTAAGTGATAAGTAGATTTTTAACCCACTTATTGAGCGAGATTCCCTACAATTTAGATGTATACATTTGGTATCTATGTCTTGATTTTACCTGCTATATTTGTTGCTTTAGAGCATAGTAAACAGATACAAATGAATCGTATACTCAAGACTATCCGAACTTTTGTTTACGATGACAATAAAGAATAAAGGAGCACATCATGAGTTTAGTTGTACCTGCTGAAAAAACAGATCCAGTACAAAACGAAACTGATCGCGTCGAACGCATTCTCGTTGTAGATGATGATGTGCGTTTACGTACGTTATTACAGCGCTTTCTAGAAGATAAAGGCTTCGTGGTCAAAACTGCACACGATGCAACACAAATGGATCGTTTATTACAGCGCGAACTTTTCTCTCTGATCGTGCTCGATTTCATGCTTCCTGTCGAAGATGGCTTAAGCATTTGCCGTCGTTTACGCCAGTCCAATATTGATACACCAATTATCATGCTGACTGCACGCGGTAGTGACTCTGACCGTATTGCCGGGCTTGAAGCCGGTGCAGATGACTACTTGCCAAAACCATTTAACCCAAATGAGCTGTTAGCGCGTATTCGTGCAGTATTGCGTCGTCAAGTACGCGAAGTTCCAGGTGCGCCTAGCCAGCACATGGAAGTGGTCAGCTTCGGTCCATGGTCACTGGATTTATCGACACGTACGCTGACCCGTGAAGGTCAAGTGGTTACACTGACTACAGGTGAGTTCGCTGTACTTAAAGCACTGGTACAACATCCGCGTGAACCATTGACTCGTGACAAGTTGATGAACCTTGCCCGTGGTCGTGAATGGGGCGCGATGGAACGCTCGATTGATGTTCAGGTGTCTCGTTTACGTCGTCTGGTTGAAGAAAACCCTGCCCGTGCACGTTATATCCAAACCGTTTGGGGCGTGGGTTATGTTTTTGTTCCAGATGGCGCGGAATAATGACTACAATGTTTGAATACAAAGCTATTTGTTATTCAAACTGAGATTAGATACGCATGCATGCCATTCACAACCTGTCCTTCATTCGATAAATATTGTTTCTGCGATGCTCTAAGTAAACAGATAACAGTGAACAGGTTTGGTGAATGGCAAAAGTTTTTGGTTACTTTTTTCGAAAAAGTAACGTGTTGAGCTCCTTCCAATAAACGTACAAACAGGAAGACTCCGCTATTAGCCTTAAATTGTTCGCCTCAAATTCACCATAGGAATCAGGTGTGAAACTCGAACCCATCGACCCACAGAAATTTACTGATTTTGAGACTTATTCTGAAAAGAAGCGAACCCGCTCGGAACGCTTTTTTGACAAGGTCAAGCCACGTTCTGCTGCAATGCGTACCACAGTGCTTGTGTTATTCATTGTATTCTTCAGTTTATTTATGTCGTTGTGGTTCTTTTGGCGCACACTTTATTTACCTGAAATTCAGCAGCATGCACGTTATTTAGGGGTTGAACTAGAAATTATCAATAATCCTGACTTGCGGATTTTTCATAACGATGCCGAAGTGGATGTCGACACCTGGTTAAAAAACCGGGTTGGAATTGAATACATTACCAATCCTAAAGACTATCCAAGTGTTCGTGACAAAGTCATTGCCGAGTTTTTTACTAATCAAATTGAAAAGAAACTGGCCAAAGAACTAAAAGTTGAGAATGTGACGGTCTATTTTCAATTTAAACCGAGCCCACGGATTTGGATTCAAACACCGGAGATGAATGGTCATTGGGTACGTGAACCGTTAAAAACCTATGCCAACTATAGCCCGGAACTGGTTTTTGGCTGGTTGCTCGGTGTGCCACTGATTGCCGCCGCCATTATTTTGACCTTGGTTCGCCAATTAAATCGCCCCCTCCGTCGTTTGCAAAATGCGGCAAATAACTATAGTAAAACCGGTTCTGCACCTTATCTGGAAACCAATCATGGTCCTCAAGAAATTCGTGAGGTAAACCAAGCGTTTAATCATATGATTTATACCTTGGATCAGACTGAGCGTGACCGTCGTATTATGCTGGCAGGAATTTCACATGACTTGCGTACGCCCTTGACCCGAATTCGCTTAAGCGCAGAAATGATGCCTGATGAAGACTTTCTTAAAGAAGGTTTGATTTATGATGTAGAAGATATGGATGCCATTCTTGATCAGTTCATTTCATACATGCGAGATGGCTCAGATGAGGAATTACAAGACACTGACATTAATATGCTGTTGCAAGAATTAGTCATTCAGTTCAAACCTTTAGATATCCGTTTTACAGTCCAAGATATACCCCTCATTCAGGCCCGTAGCCAGTCTTTAAAACGTATGATTGGCAATTTAATTAATAACTCGAAACGCTATGGTGCTGAACCGATTGAATTATCAGCCAAAGTTGAAAATGAGCATATTTTTATTAGTGTTGCGGACAATGGAGAGGGTATTCCAGAAGATCAGGTTGAAGACTTGATGCAACCTTTTGTACGAGGCAATGAAGCGCGCACCATACAAGGAAGTGGTTTGGGTTTAGCCATTGTAAAACGTATTGTCGATATGCATCAGGGGCAACTTACAATTCACAATCGCCCTCAAGGAGGGTTGGAAGCGCTTATTTGTTTACCTATTCTTCACAATCAAACAGAAGATGAGGTTCCCCCAACTACTTTGGGAAAAATTAAACAAACATTGACTGAACACTTTTAACAATTGTATAAATAACCAACAAACAGATTAGCTTAACTATTAATCTGTTGTTTTTTATGTTTTTAAAATCAATACACTAAAAACCATAAAAAATTGTTATACCCACATTTTTTCAAAAAATTAGACCTTAGCCTAACAGGCATGCACAATTCCTTTTTAGGGCGGTACAATCCGTCTAGTTTTGAACAAGAATTGAGCGTAAACCATGTCTTTAGATCGTATTCGTTTAGCGTCACTTCATGACAAAGTCATGAATGCAGAACAAGCTGCTACTTTTATCCAAGATGGTATGACTGTAGGTATGAGTGGATTTACTCGTGCAGGTGAGGCAAAAGCTGTTCCTTTAGCACTTGTAAAGCAAGCTCACAGTAATCCTTTGAAAATTACTTTAATTACTGGCGCGAGTCTTGGTAATGACCTAGACAAACAATTAACTGAAGCGGGTGTTCTTGCTCGCCGTTTACCTTTCCAAGTGGATAATACTTTACGTAAAGCCATTAACCAAGGCGAAGTGATGTTCATCGATCAGCATTTGTCTGAAACCGTTGAACAAATGCGTAACCTTCAGCTTAAAAAACCGGATATTGCAATTATTGAAGCAGTTGCAATTACTGAAGATGGCGGCATCATCCCAACCACATCTGTAGGTAACTCTGCAAGCTTTGCCATTTTTGCTGAAAAAGTAATTGTAGAAATTAACACGAACTTAAGCCCTGCTTTTGAAGGCTTACACGATATTTATATCCCGACCTATCGTCCAACACGTCAAGCAATTCCTTTGACTCAAGTAGATGAACGTATTGGTACACATGCGATCAATATCGACCCTGCTAAAATTGTCGGTATTGTAATTAACAATGAATATCATGACTCTCCATCTACTGTGACCCTTCCAGATGATGAAACTCAAGGTATTGCCAACCATTTGATCAATTTCTTTGAACAAGAAGTTGCTGAAGGTCGTTTACCGAAAGATTTAGGCCCATTACAAGCGGGGATTGGTTCTATTGCCAACGCAGTATTGACCGGTCTTAAAGATTCAAACTTTGAAGATTTAGTGATGTATTCTGAAGTACTGCAAGACTGTACTTTCGAATTGATCGATGCCGGTAAAATGAAATTTGCATCAGGTTCATCAATTACGCTTTCTGCTAAATATGGCGAAAAAGTATTTAACAATCTAGAAGCGTACAAAGACAAACTGGTACTTCGTCCACAAGAAATTTCTAACCACCCTGAATTGGTTCGTCGTTTAGGGATTATCGGCATCAACACTGCGCTCGAGTTTGATATTTACGGTAACGTAAACTCAACTCATGTTTGCGGTACTAAAATGATGAACGGTATTGGTGGTTCAGGTGACTTCGCACGTAATGCTCACTTGGCGATCTTTGTGACCAAGTCGATTGCAAAAGGTGGTGACATCTCTTCAATCGTACCAATGGCATCACATATCGACCATACTGAGCATGATGTTGATATTCTTGTGACTGAACAAGGTCTTGCCGACTTACGTGGTTTAGCACCACGTGAACGCGCTCGTGCAATCATCGACAACTGTGCGCATCCAATGTACCGTGATGCATTGAATGATTACTTTGACCGTTCATGTGCAAAAGGTGGCCATACTCCTCACCTGCTTCGTGAAGCGCTTTCATGGCACTCTAACTTTGAAGAAACTGGCCATATGCTTGCAGCTCAGCCAGAAGCTAAAAGTGCTTAATCACAAAGATTGAATGACATTAAAAAAGCGTACTTCGGTACGCTTTTTTGATTTTAAGAAAATGATTCCAAGCAGATCATTTCTTTTACAGAAAAAATTAAATTCAATCCTGATCTGTTCAAGATGATGCACGTTCAAACCCTATAAATGCTGTTCCACCGCTTTGCGATTTTGCTTTTTAATTTTTTCCATTTCTGCATTTAATTGCAATACCTCCTGATACAAGGCATTAAATTGCTTTAAAGGTTGATCTTCATAAAACATAAACGTTTTGTTCTTTTTCTCCCATTTATTATTTTTCAGAATTTCAAACAAAGCATCGGCTTTAGTTAACATTTGCAACTCCAATGCAAATAAAGCATGGGTTTTATCACTGTCTCGACTTTCCCGCAGGCTATCCGTTAACTGATGTCGCAGATTGGCTTTAATGGATAAATGCTTGGCTCGCGTTAAAGTATCTTCTTCACGTTGCTGGGTTTGCTGTTGATACTGAGAAGTAAGTAGATGTGCCTGTTTCAGCATCTGCTCGGTTTCTACATATTTCTGTTTACGGTCTTTATCTAAGCGATCGATATTTAAAAACTCATCCCAATGAATCGCTTTAAGCGCTCGTAAATATTCATTCCTGGCTTCAGCATTTTGAATCATCTGACTGAGGACAAAGTCTGCCATTACTTTATAGTCACCCTGTAAACGGCTATCTGACACATTGATATCAATCGGTTCAGACCAGTCTTGGGCTTGCTCATAAATGAGTTCTGCTTTTTCATACAATACCTTTTGGTAGTCCTTAAGTTGGCTCAGGTCATTTTGTTGTACCGAATACTGATAAAATAGCCAACCAAATACGGTACATGTCGCCAATCCTAAGATGAGAAAAATCCTTGGCATGCGAAACTCCCCTCTACTGACTTTTCCATAGCATAACCCGATTCAGAACCATACCGTTTATTTATTCTGCTAAAACAGATCGAGTTTTTCCAGCCCAATTCAGCTTTAATTCAATTTTCATGCTTTAAATTTTTATCCGAACCCCCATCAATATAGGCAATAAAAGATTCGAGATTTCTCATGCGCGTAGATATTTGGTCAGATGTGGTTTGCCCATTTTGTTATATTGGTAAAAAACGTCTTGAAGCTGCTGCTGAACAAGCAGGTTTAGAACTTGAAGTTCATTGGCATAGTTATGAATTAGATCCAGAAGCGCCCATCCGCCAGGAAGTTTCAAACTCTGAACGTCTCGCGCAAAAATACGGGCGCAGCGTTGCGGACGTTGAAGAGATGCAACGCAATATTGCCGCTATGGCAGCTGAAGAAGGGATTCAATTCAATTGGGAAAATGCCAACTCGGGAAATACCTTCAATGCACATCGCATTATTCACCTGGCTCAAAGTAAAGGTTTGGGTTCAGAAGCCAAAGAAGCCTTTTTCTATAGTTATATGACTCAAGGTCTACCCATTGGTGAACGTGAAACAATTGAAGATGTTGCTGCACGTATTGGCTTAAATCCAGTTGAAGTGGAAGATGTTTTAAACTCCGAAGAATATGCTGACTTCGTTAAATTTGATGAAGAAGTCGCACGTGATCAATTAAAAGTAACTGGTGTACCGTTTTTTGTCTTTGATCAACGCATTGCATTAGCTGGCGCACAACCGCGTGAAGTGTTTTTACAAGTCTTCGAGAAAGCTTTGGAAGCACCTCAAGCGGAGGTTAAAACTGATGATGCAGCAGTCTGCAAAGATGATCTCTGTGATGTTCCAGAAAAATAATTTTATCTCATGATTGATGCTATAGATTTATGGCGAATAATCATTAAAAAATCCCCTACGTAGGGGATTTTTTAATTTTACACTTCATCAATTTAGTCGACCAAGAAACTAATTTTTAAATTCACGCGATACTCAATAATTTTATTGTCCTTAATCACTACTTTTTGCTCATTGATCCATGCACCCTGCACATTTTTTATTGTTTCGGTTACTTTCTCAATACCGGTCTGAATTGCATCTTCAAAACTTTTATTACTGCTTGAATTAACTTCAACAACCTTTGCGATAGCCATAGTTTAAACCTCGAGTTTTATTTTTGTGAGTCCTGATCATAGGATATTTTCTAAACAAAATTTTGGGTTTTAACATTACACCGCAAAAACTTACACGTAAGACACAATACCAATATCAACGATTTAGTTCTTACAAAACACAACTTATATATACAAGGCTTTGACACAACCAGAGGCACAATTCGCTAGGCTGATATGCGGAACATTTAAGTTCTCAATCATTTAACTTTATAAGAGGTAAATATGAATACTGAAGCTCAAAATTCTAGTGTTGATTCAACTGTCGATTCTACGCCTGGACAGCGCTCAAGCATAAAATCACCTTTTTCTCCTACGGTCACCGGTGCTTTGATTGGTGCTGTTGCGGGTAGTATATTACCTGTATTTGGTACCGTGAGTGGCGCTATTATTGGCGGCATTTCTGGCAAAGTTTATGAGAAAAAATGCCAAAGCAAATGTCATAAAAATTGATATTTTTAAACCATTTAAGACAGATTGTGAAATGGCAATCTGTCTTAGAGCAAAAACTCTAAATATATGATTTATATAATAATTTAAACTCACCGTTCATTTTTTTCCTGCTTTTAGCACTTCCATAACTTGCTCATTTTTTGATACTCTTTATATGAAATCTATTTTATTTCTCTCCCTTGCCTATTTTTCTTAGGCATCCTTTCACCTAAAGGAAATAATGATGAACGCTGTAAAATCTTTTTTTGCTATCGCTGTGTTGGCTTTTTCTGCAAATGTATCTGCTCAAATTGTTTTTGTTCCAGATTTTCCTGCTAAAAAGGCCGTTGAAACTGTAAATGCGGAACAAAAAGCTCCTGCTTCGGAATCCGTAGAGCAGACTAAAATGACCGTTAAAAAAGCAGCTTAAAAGCTACTTTATTCCATTAAAAAAACAGACTGACCTAACTCAGTCTGTTTTTTTTGGTCAAAAATTAATTTTATTTTCTTTTATCCTCTTTATACTCGATATAAAATATTGACTACAAATTAATCTACTTATGTTCAATGTGATGAAAAATAAAACAATAAATCACGGTCTATTTTCCAACTTTAGCAGTAAAAAATTTGAATATTTTTTATCTAAAATCTACATTTTTCGCTGTTTATGTCTACAAATGCTCAAAATATGACAATATTTTTCCATGCTTTTTCTTTTTAAATCCATATAATCAAAGTATTAACTTAATAACTTCATTGAATGAAACCGTTTTCTTATGCACGAACTTCAAGCATTGATTCAAGGTAAAATTCCTCCGCAAACCATCAACATTGATCGTTTGATTGCACTCGCCGAATGCTATCCAAAACCCAGCTCTGCAGAATATAAATTACTTGAACTTGCTATTAATATAGTATTGGCAAGTTATCTAGAAAAAGCACAAAAACATCTCTAGAGATCAGTTTATGAATACCCTAGAAAAAGCTCTGCTGATTAAAGAATTACATCATTTGCTAAATAATTCGGAACATGGTTCTTTATTTTTTTTGAAATTGCAAAATCAAAATCACGTTTAATCGAAATTTTTCGTTTATGTGATGAACCCATTTTTAAAAAACAAATTTTAAAATTTAAGTCTCGAACTCAACCTGAGCAAGCCGCAACAAATTTTGCGAATCAAACGCTATTTAAACTTTCTTATCGTGGTTTTTTTCAACAAGATCATGATTTACAACAAGCACTTTACCAAAATGCTGAATCAGGTTGGGCCATTTTGTACCGCCCTGCACAAGGTTGGCAAATGTGGTTAATTCCAGCCTCAAACCGCAGCGCATTGACAAGTGCTTGGGGGAGTCTAGATGATATTTATCGGTGGATGCTAGAACAGCAACAACGCTATAGCTGCCTGAAAACTGACGATAAGTTAAAACAAAAACTGGGCATGTTAGAACAACCCATTACCCTTACTTCAGCCAAACCCGAAACAAATTTGAGTCCGGATACACCTGCAATACAGCAACAAAATCAGGTCTATAATTCAAGTTTGCTTGAACCCAAAGTTGATATCATTCCTGCTTCCGACCATGTAAACCGCATCGCTTCAGAAGTGCAGCAAACGAATACGCAAGGTATTAATGAACTGCCCCCTATATCAGAGAATAATCAACAGGCAATTGCTGCAACAACAAATCAAAAATCAATCAGTAAGGATTTTCCACAAACAGTAGAACTAGCATCGTATATTGCGCATCTTCAGCCTCTTCATGAAAAAAATGCTGCTGCAGAAGCGGTATATGGTTTAGAAATTTCAAGTCTTCCAGAAATTTCTCAATATGTTGATTTACTCATCCATGCTTCAGATGTAAAAAATTGGCAAGAACGTCCAATTTATCTGGCTGAACAAATCGATTCGCAGAATTGTTTTATGAAATATTTAGTGTTGTTGGGCGCTGAAAATCAAATCCAAGCGGTTCATGTAATGCATAGATTTACTGAACCATACCAACATCGTATCGCTGCGATTAAAGAAATTTCCTGGGAAGACCTTGCAGAAAACTTTACCGGTTTCGAGGCACTATTTTATAGCTATACACAAAAAGCAGCTTTAATTTGGAAAAATGAAAACTATCTTCCCTTTATTCCTGCACGACTTTTCCAAACACAAAAATTTATTCAATTTAAGGAAAGTCCTGCTGACTTTAAGACACCGCTACTCTTACTAAAAGAGAGGCAGAAAATTCGGGTTATTCATGGGCAAAAACGTTTAAATCTGTCACGAATTGAATCTGCTTATCCTTATTTTTTATTAGAACGTCACCACGGTGTAAGCTGGCAATTGATTCAGAATATTATTAACCGAGTGGAATCTCCAATCGACTGTTATCAATTATATGAGGCAATTCAAAAGCATATTTCAGATTAAGTTTTATTTTTTTGTAGCCAAAGCTTGCTTTTTTATCGCAATTTTTACAAGACTATCAAATGATCAAAATTTAAGAGCAAGGATATGCCCAAAAAGAGAATAAGTTTATCAAAACTCGTGTTATTTATATTGTTATCGGGGATCATGAACGCCTCAAATGGATCTGAGAATTCACAACAAAGTACTGACCCAGCCACGAGTTCAATTTCGACTCAGGATGAAGATCATAGTTTGCTGTATCAAATTCCTAGTTGGGTTGATGCGCTGCCGACATTTTTGCCACAGCAGTCAAATGAACCTATTGTTCCACCCATCTTGCAAACTGCAGATCGAACTTGGTTAGACCGCAACCAGCTTAGAGTTCGAAACTGGGCAGATCATACCTCGCATAAAATTGACAATTGGTTTGGCAAAACAGATCCAGAGAAACCAGCGTCTGCGACCTTACGCGTGATCGTGGACAACAGCTGGAATAAACATGATGGTTATGAAATTAAACCGCGTATTCGAGGCAAAATTAAACTTCCAACTTTAAAGCAGAAACTGAGCTTAGTGTTTGGTGATGACTCCCTAGATAATGAACTGGATAATAATGTTGCCATTACCGATGAAAATCCAGGCAATAGCGATGATAAAACCTTGGATCGGCAACGTACCCGTGAAAATAACAGTTCTTTTGCATTTCGCTGGTCAGACTTTTCCAAGCACTTACCTTTTGAAACTGATGTAGATTTAGGTCTTCGTTCCGGAGATGATATTTATCTGCGTTTTAAAGCCTCCAAAGACTGGAAATTGGAAAATGATTTCAGTTTTTACGTAGAAGAAATTTATCGTTATGGCATTGATAGTAAAAATTACTCAAGAACCAACCTTGAGCTCACCCATGCCCGTCCAAATCAAGCCATTCTTTCCAATCAGCTCAATCTTACCTATGCCGATGATCAAGATGATGACCTTACCTGGGATAACAACCTGTTTAGACAGCATCAGTTTTTTCGTGAAAATACCTTTAGTTATGGTATCTATACCGGCGGTTTTTTAAATAACAATGACTTGCGTTTAAATAGCTGGGGTCCCTTCGTTTCTTGGCGACAACCTTTATGGCGTGAATGGTTTTATGTACAAGGCAATTTAAATTACCTTAATAATCATCGGGATGATCGCAGTCATTTCATTGGTACATCGGTGCGCTTAGAAGCATTGTTTTAATTAGGCTTAAGCATGACTATTTACTTGTCCTCCAGATAATTTACAATAAAAAACCTCCCGAAGGAGGTTTTTTATTATCTATCATAGACTTATTTCAACAGTAAACTATTGATACGTTTAATATATGCCGCTGGATCATCAGGCAAGCCCCCTTCTGCAATTACGGCCTGATCAAAGATCACGTTGGCCAAATCATCAAACTGGTTCGATTCCTCCAGTTTTTTCACCAAGGGATGTTCTGGATTAATTTCCAGAATCGGTTTGCTTTCCGGAATAGCCTGACCTGCCTGTTTCAACATACGAATCAATTGCGGAGAAAGCTCTCCTTCACCCGTCACCAAACATGCAGGGGAATCAACCAAACGTGTGGTTACACGCACTTCTTTAGTTTTAGTTTTGAGTGAATCTGAAAGTTTATCTACAACAGGTTTAAACTGTTCAGCCGCAGCTTCTAACGCCTTTTTCTCCTCAGCATCTTGCAAGTCGCCCAAGTCCACTGCACCTTTAGATACATTTTGCATAGGCGTACCATCGAATTCATTGACGAATTCCATCGCCCATTCATCAACACGATCCGCCATCAATAGCACTTCGATGCCTTTTTTCTTGAACAGTTCCAATTGCGGTGAATTTTTCGCAGCAGTTAAGCTGTCCGCAGTGACATAATAAATCGCTTTCTGGCCATCCTTCATGCGGGCTTTATAACCTGCCAATGAAGTTGAAATTTCATCATTGGTTGACGTTGAGAAGCGTAATAGTTTTAAAATACGTTCACGGTTACCAAAATCTTCACCCAAACCTTCTTTAATCACTGAACCAAATTCAGCATAGAACTGTTTGAATTTTTGCTGATCTTTTTCCTCTTCCGACTTCGCCAAACCATCCAGCATGGTCAAAATACGGCGGGTATTGCCTTCGCGAATGGTTTTCACATCACGACTTTCTTGTAGCAGTTCACGGCTAACATTCAGCGGAAGATCAGCACTATCTACCACGCCCTGTACAAAACGCAAATAATTTGGAATCAGGTTATCCGCTTCATCCATAATGAAAACCCGTTTTACATACAGTTTGATACCGGCTTTGGCTTCACGGGTGAAAATATTGTTTGCTGCTTTACTCGGTATATAGAGTAACTGGGTATATTCAGTGCTGCCTTCAACTCGATTGTGCGCCCACGCCAAGGGTGCTTCAAAATCGTGGCTTAAGTTCTTGTAAAACTCTGTGTATTGCTCGTCAGTGATCTCATTCTTATTTCGAGTCCAAAGGGCACTGGCAGAGTTAATCGCTTCCCATTCATCTGTTTTGACCATCTGACCTGGTTTAGGTTCTTCACCCTCAACTGCTTCTTCTTGCTGCCAAACTTCTTTTTGCATTTCAATTGGCAGGCTAATATGGTCAGAATATTTATTGATAATTTGCTTAACTTTATAAGATTCTAAATACTCAAGCGCATTGTCACGCAAATGTAAAATGATATCTGTTCCACGTGAAGTCTTATTGATTTGTTCAACTTCAAAATCACCTGTGCCGGTACTGATCCAACGTACTCCTTCAGCAGTATCTGTAGCAGCATGACGGGACTCAACAGTAATTTTTTCAGCCACAATAAAACCGGAATAGAAACCAACACCAAACTGACCAATCAATTGCGCATCGGCTTTTTGGTCACCCGACAATTTAGACATAAAGTCTTTGGTGCCAGATTTGGCAATGGTCCCTAAGTTATCAATGGCTTCTTGTTCAGTCAAACCAATGCCGTTGTCTGAAATGGTAAGAGTTTTATTGTCTTTATCTAGACTGACACGAACATGCAGTTCCGGATCATTTTCATAATATTCAGGATGGTTTATCCCTTCAAAACGCAACTTATCACAGGCATCAGACGCATTCGAAATCAGTTCGCGCAAGAAAATATCAGGATTTGAATAAAGTGAATGTGTCACCAAATGGAGAAGTTGTGCTACTTCTGCCTGAAAACTATGTTTTTGTGTACTTTGTTCGCTCATCAGTCACTCCTTAAATTCATCAAACACTTTTTATTGAATGCTTAATGAATGGAGTGACTTAAGAAATTTTCAATAGTAAATAATAAATTTTTCTTAAAATGGACCTTGTCTATAAACACGATCCATATACATATCCAGTTTTTGTTGACGCATTTTATATACTTCAATAAGACAATTACGAGAATTGCCACATTGATCACGTAATTGTAACCACTTCACCTGTTCATCCTGAATGACGCCACGTGTTCCCATAGGAACCAGACGCTTAATAATAGTATAGGTAGTTGCCATTTTCACATCGGCATCATTTACAGCCAGATGCTCACAAATGACCTGCTCTGTCTGTGTTCGGGCATGATCACAATTGAAACTCGCGGCATAAACAGATCCACTGAATAGGCTAAAAAAGACCATACTGTAGAAGTTGAATAATTTCATGATTTGTTCTTCTCTTTTTAGCTTATTTTCTATCATCAACTTAAACAAAATTTTGCTCATTAAATAGTATCAATGTGATCAATCTATGTGATTTATTGTAAGTTTTTCATTAAAAAACCTCATCTATAAAGATGAGGTTTGTTTACGCTGCTTTTTATTTTTATCTTAGAATTTGTAGCTATAACCAAGAGTGTAGACCCAAGGGTTTACTTCCAATTCGCCAATATTTGTACCATTTAACTCTAAATCTGTTTCAACCTGAGCATAGCGTACATCTGCATATACACCCCAGTTTTTAGCATCTGCAGGTTGGAAATTAAAACCGACTTGCCCGGCAACGCCATAAGCTACATCAGCTTCTAATTTACCTGCTCCCTTCAAATTACCTTTTAGTTCTTCATCCCAAGGAATAACAACTGTCGCACCCACACCTACATATGGCGTAAAGCGAGTTGAGTTTTTAAAGTTATATTTAGCAGTCACTGTTGGTGGTAAATGTTTAAAACTCACTACGTTCTCGCCCACACCTTCAATACTTACATCATGTTTGAAAGGAGTCGCCAATAATAATTCTACAGAAATAGGAGAGTTAGCAAAAAAATACTCTACGGAAGGGGTAAAACCTAGCTCATTACTTACAGTCGCCTTACCACCTGCAATAATACCATTATCATCATTTTGTGGCGCCAAAGCAGAAGCACCAAATTTCACCTGCCAATCACCAGCCATCGCTGAAGAAGACATCCCCAATAATGCAATAAAAGCAGTTTGCTTTAACATTTTAAATAACCTCTGGAAGAATAATAATTAAAAAACATAAGTATTAATTAATAATAAACATGAGTATTAATAATATGCAATAGAGGTAATTTAATAATGTTTTTATTTATTTTTAAGATATTGATAGTTATATGTATTTATTTTAAACAGACTAACTTGGTTGGTATTTAAAACCAACCAGGTTAATCAAGTTTATTATTATAATCTGATTATATTACTCGGATTTATTATATTAATTTATTTAAAACATTCATTTTAAATACATCTATTAATATTAGATATAAAATAAAAGAAAACCAAATTAAAATATCAGTTTGGATTAAAGAACCATTGCCGCAATCCATCCAAATACTAATAATGGAATATTAAAATGGATAAATGTAGGAACAACCGTATCCCAGATATGATCATGTTGACCATCTACGCCCAAACCTGCTGTTGGTCCCAAGGTTGAATCCGAAGCTGGAGAACCGGCATCTCCCAAGGCTGCTGCTGTACCAATTAAGGCCACAGTCGCTAATGGAGAAAAACCAAATTGCACGCAAAGCGGGACATAAATCACGGCTAAAACCGGCACACTAGAGAAAGAAGAACCAATCCCGATGGTCACAAATAAGCCAATAAACAGCATTAAGAATGCAGCCAAAGCTTTATTGTCACCAATCAGATGGACGACTCCATTGACCAGACTATTAATGTCGCCTGTATGCGTCATGACAGCAGCAAAACCGGCGGCTGAAATCATGATAAAGCCAACCAATGCCATCATGCGCATGCCTTGTACAAAGACATCATCAGCATCTTGCCATTTGAAAATTCCAGCACCCGACAGCACTGCAAAACCAACCAAACCACCTAAGATCATCGAGCCTGAATACAATTGTGCAATTAAGGTCAAAACAATCGCGAGCAATGCCATAAAAATGGTTTTTTTCGCAATCACAGGAGCCTGTTCTGCCTCTTGCTGTAGCTCTTTCGCATCGGCTGCTAAATTCACTTCACTGGCACGAATAGGCTTATCTAGATCAATTGTGGTGACACGAGCAACCGCACGATCGACATAATGACGCGGTTTACGATAACTCACGAATACCGCAAAAAGTGTCCCGATCAACATACCAACCACAGGAATCGCCATACCCATCGGCATCATCCAGCGATCGACATGCAAATCGTAAGCAGCACCAATTTTATTGATATTGCCCATCAAAATTTGTTCAAGGAAAATGGCACCAAAGCCGACTGGCAGGAAAATATAGGTTCCGACCAAACCCATCGTCAGCACACATGCTGCTGCACGACGGTCTAAATTCATGTGGTTCATCACTTTTAATAAAGGCGGAACCAAGACCGGGATAAAGGCAATATGTACAGGAATTAAATTTTGCGAGCAAATTGCGGCAATCAGCAAAATACTTAACAGTAGATATTTCACTTTTTTGGCTCTTTGATGGGTTGCTTCTGCACCCAATAAACCAATTAACTTATGTGCTAACAAATCAGGTAAACCCGATTTTGACAAGGCTAAAGCAAAAGCACCCAATACCGCATAAGCGAGGGCGACTTCTGCCCCATCACCTAGACCGGCATTAAAGGCAGCTACGGTATCTGACAAACTTAGTCCTGCAACCAAGCCACCAATAATCGCTGAAATGACCAAAGTCAAAACAACAGAAACTCGTGCCAGTGAGAGAATAAACATCACGGCAATCGCAATTACTACTGCATTCATGGAAATTTTGAGGAAGATGAAAAGTCGGTATTTTAGCAGATCCCAGACATTGAAACTGTAAATTGCTTGCTTTTATCCGTCATGTAAATTTCCATTTAAATTCATATAATTAAATACAAGTAAACGGTTTTAAATCTGTTCCAATGCAAAGCTGCGAATATAATCTGCGACCAATTCGGGTTGGCTTAATATTGCCCAATGATTGGCATCAATATCTACACGCTGAAAATTTTCAGCCCATTTTGGCATTTCATCAATCAGTTCAGGACTGACAAAATTGTCTCGTTTCAGCACAATCGCCTGGACGGGACAAACTGCAAAACGCTGACGTGGCCGAGTTAAGCGTGGTAGAAAATTGGCACGATATAGTCCTATTCCATGTTTTCCATCTGATGCAATATGAGGATTTAAAGCTAAGTTTTTTTTGTGCTCTAACTTTTCCAACACTTTGCCCCATTTTTCAGGAGTGAAGAAATTCCATACCGTAGGTGCCAATAATGGCAGTTGAAATACTGCAATATACCAAGACTTGGTGAGTTGCTTAAAGAACTTGCCCTTGTGCTGTTTAAACTGATTGCGCATCCAAAATGCAGCATGGTCTAAACACGGGCCTGAAATCGTACTATAAGATAAAATTCGAGATTTAAATTTAGCTTCAGTGACTGACTCCCAAGACTGGATAGAACCCCAATCATGCGCTGCCAAATGAAAAGGCCGATCTTTTAATACAGCATTGACTACACTTTCTAAATCTAAAGATAACTGTTCTAAGCGATAGTCACGAATACGTCTTGGAATGGAGGACTGCCCCGCTCCGCGTACATCATAAGTAATAATATAAAAATCTTGAATCAGTTCCTGAATAATCGGCTCCCACACTTCTTGATTATCAGGATAACCATGAACCAATACTAAAGCCGGTTTTTCATCGCTCCCCCACGTTTTCACATAAAGACGCTGTTGATCTTGGGTCGCTATCCATTGGGTTTTCGCTTGCATAATCCTTTCTCATTTTTATTGACTATTTATCTTGATGATGGGGCAATCTGATCAATGCCTCAATTTTAGTTCTACTCTAGTATGGTCTGGGTAGCCATAAAAACAATTGACCCATATGCGCCTTTTAAAAAAACTACAGACAATACCTGCGATCTCTAAATTCATGATCAATCGCTATGCACCTTAGCGTGGGGCAGGTATTGAGATTGAAAAAATGGATCTGGCAAATTATCACATTCGTGTGAAAATGCCTTTAACGCGTAAAAATCAAAATGTGGTTGGGGGTGCATTTTGGAAGAAGCTTGTATTCCATGGTCGATCCATTTTTTATGCTTTTACTGATGCATCATCTCGGATCAAAATATATCGTCTGGGACAAATCGGGCTAATGTTAATTTTCTATCTACTGGACGCAGTACCGTCTATGCTGATATTTGCCTAGATGCGGCTGAAATAGCTCACATTAAAGAGCTAACCCACAATTATGCTGCTGTACATCGCAAATACACCGTCCATATTTTTGATGATGCGGCTATCCGCATTGCAGAAGTTGAAAAAACTGTCTATATCCGTAGAAAAAATCCTAAACCTACTACTCGATAATAAAAAAGCGCTTGTTGATCAAGCGCTTTATTTCAATTAAGACGTTGAATTAACGTTTTTTCTGTTCAATGGCAGCTCCAGCACCGCCACCAATCGCACCACCAATCGCAGCACCGGTATTACCACCAAATACGCCCTTACCGACTGCAGAACCAATGGCACCGCCTACACCACTATAAGTGGCATTACGGTTAGAACCGCCTTGGGCTTTACTACCCACTGCTGCACCTGCACCACCACCGACTGCCGCACCCACGCCACCGCCGACTTTATTACCTACACCGCCACCCACTGCACCACCCAGTGCAGCTGCGCCAATGCGTTGTTCCCTTGGAGACATCGAATCACAACCCACCAGCATGAAAGTTGACAAGGTTGCCATTGCCATTACACTCATTAACTTTTTCATGGGATTTCTCTCCTTTTTTCATTCTTTCAGCTTATGCCTATTTTATGGAAGCAATGATCTTAAAATGTTATCTATTACAGCTAAAATGCATCATTTTGTAAAAAATCCTGAAACATTTTAGAGTTCTTTATTCTGGTTTATTCATCCTCACTGAGTATCACAATATCTTTAGTCATTTCTCCATTTTCGGTTAAAACTGCATGTGAGGTTTGAATGTTATTTTTTACATTCTTTTTCTGATCTAACTTTAATGTTCGTTTCACTGGATCTTGACCTGATTTGAACTCCACTCCTTCAGCATCAATTTTTTTAGTTTTAGCAACGGTTTCTCCAGCTTTCTTTACTTGGCTAGACACTTCAATTTTAGAAGTGGGAACAATTACGCCTCCTTTTTGAAGCACTGGAACGGCAAGTTTTTTCTCCGAAAATTGGGTTTGGTTATCTTCTAAATAAACTTCACGTGCAATAATATCTTTACCCTGATTAGTCACTTCAAAAATCGTTGCATCCACGCTTCGAACCGGCTGTTGCCCTTTAACGGTACGAATCACTTCGGTCTTTAATACCGGCACTACCGCTTTATCTTCTATGACAATGGTAGGTGGCATAGGCGCAGCAAAACCGCTACCCGCACATGTGGTAAGAATGGCTACACTTAAGACTTTTTATAGATATTTCATTTTAAATTATCCTTTAATATTTTATTAATACTTTTAATTACAACGAGTCATAAATTTAAACTTTATTTTATTACTATAAAAAAAATGTGATTGTTATTAAAGGCATTTAGTTACAGGGTAACAAAAGACATAAAAAAAAGACGCCCGAAGGCGCCTTTTTCACTCACTTAACTTAAGAATTAAAACTCTTGGTTAAATGCTTGGCTTAATGCTTGGTCTACATCAGAGAAGTCATTTACAAGCTCATGCTCTGCAGCTTCAGCTTCTTGACGACGACGTTCTAAATGGTAAGCCAAACCAGTACCTGCAGGAATCAAACGACCCACAACGACGTTCTCTTTCAGACCGCGTAAATCATCTTCTTTACCTGTTACAGCCGCTTCAGTTAACACACGAGTTGTTTCCTGGAACGATGCAGCAGAGATGAACGAGTCAGTAGAAAGCGAGGCTTTGGTAATACCCATCAATTGACGTTCATACTTCGCAGGGAACTTGTTCTGAGCAAGTACAGCTTGGTTTTCAGCAACCATGCGGATGTAATCCACTTGTTCGCCTTTAATGAAACTCGTATCACCACCATCAGTGATTTCAACTTTACGCAACATTTGACGCACAATAACTTCGATGTGCTTGTCGTTGATTTTTACACCTTGCAGACGGTAAACGTCCTGAACTTCGTTCACGATGTAGTTAGTCAACGCCACTTCACCTTTTAGACGTAAGATGTCATGCGGGTTTTGTGGACCGTCAGAAACTGTTTCACCACGGTTTACATGTTCGCCTTCGTACACGTTAATGGTACGCCATTTCGGAATCAACTCTTCGTAAATTTCAGAGCCGTCGTCTGGAGTAATCACTAAACGGTTTTTACCTTTAGTCTCTTTACCGAAGCTTACAACACCTGAAATTTCAGCCAGGATTGCATGCTCTTTCGGTTTACGTGCTTCGAACAAGTCAGCTACACGCGGAAGACCACCGGTAATATCACGAGTACGTGAAGTTTCTTGTGGTACACGACCAATAACGTCACCCACACCAATCGTTTCGCCATCACGGACAGAAAGAATCGTGTTTTGTGGCAAGAAGTAGAACTGTTCACCGCCTTCCACTGTATCCAGTACAACTGCAGGACGCAAATCTTTACCTGATGCAGGACGTGAAGTCACTGGCAAGATTTCGATCGTCGTCATACCTGTTGCATCATCAGTTTTCGATGTCACAGTTACGCCATCAGCAATTTGGCTGAAACGTACTTTACCAGCAACTTCGGTAACAAGTGGATGCGTATGCGGATCCCAAGTTGCAACGATACCGCCAGCTGCTACTGCTTCGCCATCTTTCAGAATGATCGAAGCACCGTATGGAATTTTGTAGCGTTCGCGTTCACGACCTAAGTCATCCGCAATACCGATTTCACCTGAACGGGAAGTCGATACCAAGTGACCTTTGGCATGTTGTACCGTTTTCACATTATGGAAACGTACAGTACCTTTATTACGTACTTGAACACTGTTTGCAGCAGAGGTTCGGCTTGCAGCACCACCCACGTGGAATGTACGCATGGTTAACTGGGTACCCGGTTCACCAATTGATTGTGCAGCCATAACACCTACAGACTCACCAGGATTTACCTGATGACCACGTGCAAGATCACGACCATAACATTTCGCACATACACCGAACGTAGATTCACAAGAAACCACTGAACGTACTTTAACTTCGTCGACACCCGCTTCTTCAATAAAGGTAGCAAGTTTTTCGTCAATAAGCGTATTACGTGGAAGAATAACGTCGTCAGAACCAGCACGTTTCACATCTTCAGCAACAACACGACCCAATACTCGAGCACCAAGGTTCTCGATGACATCGCCACCCTGAATGAATGGAGTCATCACAAGACCGCTTAAAGTACCGCAATCAGGTTCAGTAATAACCAAATCCTGCGCTACGTCTACTAAACGACGCGTCAAGTAACCAGAGTTCGCAGTTTTAAGTGCTGTATCGGCCAAACCTTTACGCGCACCGTGTGTCGAGATGAAGTACTGAAGTACGGTCAAACCTTCACGGAAGTTTGCTTTAATCGGAGTTTCAATGATCGAACCATCCGGTTTCGCCATCAAACCACGCATACCTGCAAGCTGACGAATCTGAGCTGCCGAACCACGGGCACCAGAGTCAGACATCATGTAGATACTGTTGAATGATTTTTGCTTCTCGTCTTCACCCTGTTTGTTTTTAACAGTAGTGAAAGACAAGTTGTCCATCATCGCTTTCGCGACTTGGTCATTGGTACGCGCCCAAATATCGACCACTTTGTTATAACGTTCACCGGCAGTTACGAAACCTTGTTCAAACTGTTGTTCAATTTCACGAACTTCAGTTTCTGCTTTTTCGATAATCGTATACTTGGTTGGCGGAATAAGCATATCTTCCATACCAACAGATACACCAGAGCGAGTCGCTTGACGGAAGCCCAAGTACATCAACTGGTCAGCAAAGATAACGGTATCTTTAAGACCCAATTTACGGTAGCAAGAGTTAATTAACTTAGAGATGTTCTTTTTCGTCATCTCAACGTTAATTTGCTGGAAGTCCATACCTTCAGGAACAACTTCCCAAAGCAAGCAACGACCAGGAGTGGTATCAACAATAATGGTTTGCTGTTCGCGGTTACCATCTTCATCAATCACAGTCTGGTGTACACGTGCTTTTACGCGAGCGTGCAAGTTCACTTGACCGGTAGCCAATGCGCGGTTTACTTCATCAGTATCCGCAAACACCATGCCTTCACCTTTGGCATTGATTGCATCACGCGTGATGTAATACAAGCCCAAGACAACGTCCTGAGACGGTACGATGATTGGTTCACCGTTCGCTGGAGACAAGATGTTGTTGGTAGACATCATTAACGCACGAGCTTCTAATTGAGCTTCGATTGTTAATGGAACGTGTACCGCCATTTGGTCACCGTCGAAGTCGGCGTTGAACGCAGCACATACGAGGGGGTGTAGACGGATCGCTTTACCTTCAATCAGGGTCGGTTCAAATGCTTGAAGACCCAAACGGTGAAGTGTTGGCGCACGGTTCAACATCACAGGGTGTTGACGAATTACATGAGCAAGAACGTCCCAAACTTCTGGCGTTTCGCGTTCAACCATTTTCTTCGCAGCTTTAATGGTTGTTGCTTGACCAGATGCTTGTAGTTTCGCAAAGATAAATGGTTTGAATAATTCAAGTGCCATTTTCTTAGGAAGACCACATTGGTGCAAACGTAAAGTCGGACCTACAGTAATAACCGAACGACCTGAATAGTCGACACGTTTACCCAATAAGTTTTGACGGAAACGACCTTGTTTACCTTTGATCATGTCTGCCAAAGATTTAAGAGGACGTTTGTTTGAACCCGTGATTGCGCGACCACGACGACCGTTATCAAGCAATGCATCTACAGACTCTTGCAACATACGTTTTTCGTTACGTACGATGATGTCTGGAGCTGAAAGGTCAAGAAGACGTTTCAAACGGTTGTTACGGTTGATCACACGACGGTAAAGGTCATTCAAGTCAGAAGTCGCGAAACGACCACCTTCAAGAGGAACTAACGGACGAAGATCTGGTGGAAGTACTGGAAGTACAGTCAACACCATCCATTCAGGCTTGTTGTTCGAATCGTTGAATGCTTCCATCAACTTCAAACGCTTAGACGCTTTCTTAAGCTTCGTTTCTGAAGTTGTTTGTGGAATTTCTTCACGAAGACGCGCAATTTCAGCTTCAAGATCGATGTCTTTCAACAAATCTTGAATCGCTTCCGCACCCATTTTCGCGCTGAATTCATCACCGTGTTCTTCTAACGCTGTGAAGTATTCTTCATCGTTAAGAAGTTGGTATTTCTCCATTGGAGTCATACCCGGATCTGTTACAACATAAGATTCGAAATACAATACACGTTCGATATCACGTAAAGTCATGTCTAAAAGAAGACCGATACGGGATGGTAATGATTTCAAGAACCAGATGTGTGCAACCGGTGACGCAAGGTCAATATGACCCATACGCTCACGACGTACTTTAGCAGTTGTTACTTCAACGCCACATTTTTCACAAATGACGCCTTTGTATTTCATACGCTTGTATTTACCACACAAGCATTCGTAATCTTTTACTGGACCAAAGATTTTGGAACAGAATAAACCATCACGTTCTGGTTTGAACGTACGATAGTTAATTGTCTCAGGCTTTTTAACTTCACCATGAGACCATGACTTAATCATTTCTGGTGACGCAAGACCAATGCGGATGCGATCAAACTCTACTGGAGCATGACCGTCTGAATCCGTCTTTTTGCGCATGATATCGAGCAAGTCTTTCAATTTTTTTCTCCGTGTGTCGAGGAGTTTTTCTCCTCCCCGACTGGGTCACAAATATTGTTTTTTAACTGAGTAATCCCCTTCGCTTCTCTCTTAGGAAGCGACGCTTCTCAGGGAGAAACTCCCCTTACATAAAGAGGAGCAAATCCCCCCCTTTCACAAAGGGGGCCGGGGGGATTGAATGGTTACTTAGTCACCATTTTTCAGTTCAATGTTGATACCTAAAGAACGGATCTCTTTGGTCAATACGTTGAACGATTCAGGCATGCCCGGATCCATATAATGGTTACCATCTACAATGTTCTTGTAGATGCGAGTACGGCCTTCAACGTCATCCGACTTAACAGTAAGCATTTCTTGAAGCGTGTAAGCTGCGCCATATGCTTCAAGCGCCCAGACTTCCATCTCACCGAAACGCTGACCACCGAACTGAGCTTTACCGCCCAATGGTTGTTGAGTCACAAGTGAGTAAGAACCTGTTGAACGCGCATGCATCTTGTCATCAACCAAGTGATTCAGTTTCAACATGTACATGTAACCTACAGTTACTGGACGGTCAAAACGTTCACCTGTACGTCCGTCAAACAATACGGTTTGACCAGAACGTGGAATGTCTGCAAGTTCAAGCAACTCTTTGATTTGGCTTTCATCAGCGCCATCAAATACAGGAGTTGCTAAAGGAATACCTTTACGCAAGTTTTTAGAAAGCGCCAAGATTTCATCATCAGTCAGGCTATCAAGATCTTCTTGCTCTCCGCCAACTTTATTGTAAATCTTGTCTAAGAAGATACGCAGTTCGGCAATGGTACGCTGTTCTTGCAACATCTTGTCGATTTTCTCGCCAAGACCTTTTGCAGCCATACCCAAGTGAGTTTCAAGAATCTGCCCCACGTTCATACGTGAAGGTACACCCAGTGGGTTCAACACGATATCAACAGGTACACCGTTGGCATCATGCGGCATGTCTTCTACTGGCAAGATGTTAGATACAACACCCTTGTTACCATGACGACCCGCCATTTTATCACCCGGTTGGATGCGACGTTTTACAGCCAGGTAAACTTTAACAACTTTCAATACGCCAGTTGTCAGTTCATCACCTGTAGAAAGTTTGCGTTTTTTCTCTGCAAATTTCTCGTCAATCTCAATGCCTTTCTCTTTCAAGAACACTTGAATTTGAGTTAAGCGTTCAGCAATGCCTTCATCAACAGGTTGAATTTCAAGTAGATCAACAAGCTCTAAACCAGATAACAAATCTTCAGTCAGTTTGTCACCGCGTTTAGTTGTACCGCCACCGTTCGATTCTTGACCTTTCAACAAGCGAATAATACGTTCGCGTGCTGCTTCTTCGAAGATTTTGAACTCTTCTTTCAAGTCTTTACGGTAAGCATCCAATTGCGCTTTTTCAATTGCTTGAGCACGTTCGTCTTTTTCAAGACCGTCACGTGTAAACACTTGAACGTCAATGACTGTACCTTTAACGCCCGAAGACACGCGTAAAGATGAATCTTTAACGTCAGCGGCTTTTTCACCGAAGATTGCGCGAAGCAACTTTTCTTCCGGTGTTAACTGGGTTTCGCCTTTTGGTGTAACTTTACCAACAAGGATGTCACCCGCAGTCACTTCAGCACCGATATAAACGATACCTGACTCATCCAGTTTAGACAGTGCAGCTTCACCTACGTTAGGAATATCAGCAGTAATTTCTTCTGCACCTAACTTGGTATCACGAGCCACACATGACAATTCTTGAATATGAATCGAAGTTAAACGGTCTTCTTGAAGAACACGTTCAGATAACAAGATCGAGTCTTCGTAGTTGTAACCGTTCCACGTCATGAACGCTACGCGCATGTTTTGACCAAGCGCCAATTCACCACCATCAGTCGATGGACCATCTGCCAATACGTCGCCACGACCCACTTTATCACCAATGTTCACAAGAACTTTTTGGTTAATACAAGTGTTTTGGTTCGAACGTGTATATTTGATCAGGTTGTAGATATCTACACCCGCTTCACCGGCGATCATTTCTTCTTCGTTTACACGAATAACGACACGTGATGCATCAACAAATTCGATACGACCGCCACGTTTCGCAAGCACACACACACCGGAGTCATGCGCTACGTTTGCTTCCATACCGGTACCGACAAGTGGCTTGTCAGCAATCAGCGTAGGTACAGCCTGACGTTGCATGTTTGAACCCATTAACGCACGGTTGGCGTCATCATGTTCAAGGAATGGAATAAGTGATGCCGCAACAGATACGATCTGCTGAGCAGATACGTCCATATGTGTTACTTTTTCAGGAGGCATACGTACGAAGTCACCTTGGTGACGTACAGATACGAAGTCTTCCATTAATTTACCATCTTTATCTACGCCAGAATCGGCCTGTGCAATCACAGTACCTACTTCTTCAATCGCAGATAAATACTCAACATCATCTGTTACACGGCCATCAACAACTTTGCGGTATGGTGTTTCCAAGAAACCGAAATTATTACATTTTGCATAAACAGAAAGCGAGTTGATCAAACCAATGTTTGGTCCCTCAGGAGTCTCAATTGGACACACACGACCGTAGTGAGTTTGATGTACGTCACGTACTTCAAAGCCCGCACGTTCACGCGTCAAACCGCCGGGCCCAAGCGCCGAAACACGACGTTTATGCGTGATTTCAGACAGTGGATTATTTTGGTCCATGAATTGAGACAACTGGCTTGAACCAAAGAATTCTTTGATTGCAGCAGCAACTGGTTTCGCATTAATCAAATCTTGTGGAGACAAGTTGTCTGTTTCAGCTTGGCTTAAACGCTCTTTAACAGCACGTTCTACACGAACCAGACCAACACGGAATTGGTTTTCTGTCATTTCACCGACTGAACGTACGCGACGGTTACCCAAGTGATCGATATCGTCGACTTCACCTTTACCGTTACGAATTTCAACAAGTGTTTTTAGAACATCTGTAATATCTGAATTTGAGAGAATGCCTTCAACTTCACGAGACTTCTGATCAGTACCCACTTCGTAAGGACGACCCAAACGACGGTTGAACTTCATACGACCCACTGGAGAGAGGTCATAACGTTCTGATGAGAAGAACAAGTTGTTGAATAAGTTTTCAGCAGCTTCTTTTGTTGGTGGCTCACCTGGACGCATTACTTTGTAGATTTCTACAAGTGCTTCTTCACGACCAGAAGTTGTATCTGCACGCAAAGAGTCCGCAACGAAAGAACCACGATCGATATCGTTGGTAAATAGAATATTGAACTGCTTAACGCCGCCTTCTGCAATCTTCACCATGATCTCATGGCTCAATACGGTATTTGCAGCAATCACATCGCCATCTTTTAATGCGATGTCTTGAGCAGTAATACGCTCGTACAAGTACTCATCAGGAACAGAAAGCTTGGTTAAGCCAGATGCCTCCATTTGACGTACATGACGTGCATTAATACGTTTACCTTGTTCAACAATCGCTTTGCCGTCAGCATCAAGAATGTCGAATTGAGCCATTTCACCGCGCAGGCGTTCAGGCACAAGGTCAATTTGGTAGCTACCCATGTCAAGATAGACAGGGACTTTTTCATAGAACATGTCTAGGACTTGTTCGTTGCTATAACCTAATGCACGAAGTACAACAGTCGCGAGTAATTTACGACGACGGTCAATACGTACAAAAACTAGATCTTTCGCATCGAATTCAAAGTCTAACCATGAACCACGGTAAGGAATAATCCGTGCTGAATAAAGAACTTTACCGCTCGAGTGAGTTTTGCCTTTATCGTGGTCGAAAAATACACCTGGTGAACGATGCAATTGAGATACAATTACACGCTCAGTACCATTGATGACAAAGGTACCATTTTCGGTCATGAGCGGCATTTCGCCCATGTACACTTCTTGTTCACGTACGTCTTTAATTGATTTGGTTTCGCGATCTTTAATGATCAAACGAATTTTTACACGCATTGGCGCTGCATAAGTCGAACCACGTAAAATACATTCACGCACATCAAACTCAGGCTTACCAAGACTATACTCAACAAATTCTAAAGCAGCATTGCCAGAATAACTTTCAATAGGAAAAACTGAACGAAATGCGGCTTGCAGACCGATATCTTCGCGGTTTTTTGGAGTTTTGCCATCTTGTAGGAATGTTCTGTACGAGTCGACTTGAATCGAAAGCAAGTACGGAGCATCCATGACGCTAGGCAATTTACCAAAATTCTTACGGATCCGTTTCTTTTCGGTATATGAGTATGCCATCTGGAGTCCTCGGAAAGTAAACTAAGCCCGCCTGCAGAACGAGCCTAGAAGGAATTATACAGGCCGATATGGCCACCACTTTTTACAAATGCTGCAATTTTTAGTGGTATTAAAACGCTTAGCAATATTTTCAAATATGATAAACATTGGTAAACGTTTGATTTTATTGATTTATTATAATAATTGACGGTTTTTACATCAATCAAACAAAAATCGAGCCGATTATTGTAACGCAAAAAGGCTGATGACCCAAGAGCCATCAGCCAAATTTCGGGGTCAATTTAAAAATTGCCCCCTGGCACCATTACTTAACAGTAATTGTAGCACCAGTAGTTTCAAGCTTAGCTTTAAGTTCAGCAGCTTCTTCTTTAGAAACGCCTTCTTTAAGGATAGCTGGAGCGCTTTCAACCATGTCTTTAGCTTCTTTCAAGCCAAGACCAGTAACTTCACGAACTGCTTTAATTACAGCAACTTTGTTCGCGCCGAAAGAAGTCAATTCAACATTGAATTCTGATTGCTCTTCAGCAGCAGCAGCAGCAGGACCTGCAGCTACAGCAACTGCAGCAGCAGATACATTGAATTTTTCTTCGAAAGCAGAAATAAGTTCTACAAGTTCAAGAACAGTTTTTTCAGCAACTGCGTTTAGGATTTCTTCGTTTGTTAAAGCCATGAGAGTAACTCCAAATGGGTATTGAATGGTGTGAAAGTGAATTTAAGCTTCTGTAACTTCTGTAACTTCTGGAGCTTCGTTTTTCTCTTGAAGCGCTGTAAGTAAGCGACCCAATTTTGAAATAGGAGCTTGAAGAACAGAGGCAAGCATAGTAAGCGCTTTTTCTTGGTTCGGAAGATTCGCGATAACGCCAATTTCTTCGCCTTGATAAAGCTTGCCATCAAATGCAGCAGCTTTAAGTTCAAATGCTTTGTTAGTTTTCGCAAATTCTTCAAACAAACGAGCAGCAGCGCCCATGTCATCTTCAGAAGTAGAGAAAGCTAAGATTGTTGGGCCAACAAGGTTGTCGTTCAAGATATTGAATGGAGTATCTTGAAGAGCGCGTTTAGCTAAAGTATTACGTACAACACGTGTAGCAACACCTAGTTTACGAGCTTCAACACGAAGAGCAGTTAATTGCTCAACAGTTAAACCTTGGTAGTCAGCAACAACAGCAGCAAATGCAGTAGAAGCAACTTCAGTTACTTCAGCTACGATCTGTTTTTTGCCTTCGATAAGAAGAGCCATTGTAAAACCTCCTAACGGTGATTTATGTGCTTACGCGAAGCACACTCCCAATTCGTAAATTCATTGCTGAATTTACACGCGGAGGATGAACAAATCACACCACCGCGTCTACTCGGACTGGATTTTTAAGAAGTGAATTCCGAAGAACTCCCCTCGCCCGAGGTCTTTGACGCTGATAAACAAATATTTATCAATTCAAAGTTTGCCTAAGTGTCGCAAGAGACTGAGCGTTTCTTGCGTAAAAATCAAAGCAGTGCTTTGATTTTTACTCAGGGCTTTAAAATTCTGTAATAAGTCGAAACTTATTTAGAAACGTTAGCCACATCAACAATAAGACCAGGACCCATAGTTGAGCTCAAAGTGATCTTTTGGATGTAAACACCTTTAGAAGTAGCAGGTTTCGCTTTCTTAAGGTCAGCTACAAGAGCTTCAAGGTTTTGACGGATCGCAGCAGCCTCAAAGCCAACTTGACCAATCGCAGCGTGGATAATACCCGCTTTGTCTACACGGTAACGTGCTTGACCAGCTTTCGCGTTTTTAACAGCGTTAGCTACGTCAGGAGTTACAGTACCCACTTTAGGGTTTGGCATTAAGCCACGTGGACCAAGAATCGTACCCAACTTACCAACAACGCGCATTGCATCTGGAGCAGCAATCACTACGTCGAAGTCTAAGTTGCCAGCTTGAATGCTTTCAGCAAGATCTTCAAAACCAACGATGTCCGCGCCTTCAGCTTTAGCAGCTTCAGCAGCAGCGCCTTGAGCAAACACAGCAACACGTACAGTTTTACCAGTACCTGCAGGAAGTGTAGTCGCGCCACGAACAACTTGGTCAGATTTACGAGGGTCAACACCAAGGTTTACTGAAACATCCAAAGATTCTTTGAATTTAACAGCAGGAATAGTGTTAAGAACTTGTACTGCTTCTTCCAAAGTATAAACTTTGTGTGCTTCAACAGCAGCAGCAATGGCTTTTTGACGTTTAGTTAATTTAGCCATGTCTTATAGCTCCACTTCCAAGCCCATAGAACGCGCAGAACCAGCAATGGTACGTACACGTGCGTCTAAATCAGCACCAGTTAAATCTGGTTCTTTAGTAGTCGCAATTTCTTCTAATTGAGCGCGAGTCAACTTACCAACTTTAGTTTTGTTAGGTACAGCTGAACCCTTAGCAATACCCGCAGCTTTCTTAAGAAGAATCGCAGCAGGCGGAGTTTTCATGATAAATGTGAACGACTTGTCGTTGTACACAGTGATCACGACTGGAATTGGTAGACCAGCTTCAACTTTTTGTGTAGCAGCATTGAATTCTTTACAGAATGCCATGATGTTAACACCACGTTGACCTAGTGCAGGACCAATCGGTGGAGATGGATTCGCTTTACCAGCTGGAACTTGCAGCTTGATATAGCCGTCAATCTTCTTAGCCATTTCAAATTACCTCTGGGTGCAAACGCCGATGAAGGCTCCCCAATGATTCTAAGTAACGATAACCGTTACAACAACAATGCCCGACTCATAAAAAATCGGGCGTTTTCCAACCAACTTAAATTAGTTCGCTTTTTCGACTTGGCGAAATTCGAGTTCAACTTGAGTTGGTCGGTTGAATACATTAATCGTCAACGTTAAACGTGACTTCTCGTACTGAACCTCTTCCACCACGCCTTTAAAGTCGGTGAATGGACCGTCAGTCACAAGTAATTCTTCGCCTGGTTCAAACATCGTCTTAGGACGAGGTGCTTCGCCAGTATTGCGTACACGCGCAAGAATCGCATCAGCTTCTTTTTGCGTAATGGGTGCAGGTTTTTCTGCAGTCCCACCGATAAAACCTAATACTTTTGGACATTCTTTAACAATGTGCCAAGTATCATCGTTCATTTCCATTTCAACTAATACATAGCCAGGAAAGAATTTACGCTCTGATTTACGCTTCTTACCATCCTTCATCTCTACGACTTCTTCAGTCGGAACAAGGACTTCACCAAAGCTATCGGCAACAGCGCTACGCTGGATTCGATCATTAAGCGAGCGTAACACCTGTTTTTCATAACCTGAATAGGCATGAATAATGTACCAACGTTTCATAGCTCTCTTACCCGATAATAAACTTCATTAACCAGCCTAAAATGTAATCAAAACACCATAAAACAATGGAAGCGATTACAACAACTGCAAGAACATGCCAAGATGTGGTCACTGTTTCTTGCTTGGTCGGCCAAGTCACACGACGTAACTCGATTCGCGCATCTTTCAATAAACGAACAAAGCCTTTGCCTTGATGGGTGGCGTATAATAAACCTAAAGCCACGATGATACAAGCCAAAATCACACCAACGCGCACACCAACATTATTCGCCGGTGCCCAATACGCTGGCAAATACTGACCCGCCATGGCTGCACCGACTAATAAAATCAATGCGATAACCCATAGAACTATATCTAAAGGAGACCCAGAATTAACAACTTCAGCAGGATTATTTCTTTGTGGAATTGGCGCTTCGCTTAATGCGTCACGCGATTTATCATTCGACATTTTTGTACTCGTCGTAGGCTTCGCGACTTATTATATGACAATTTAACCAGCATCAAGCTTTTTTTTAAAAAAATGGCAGGCCAGGAGGGACTCGAACCCCCAACATTCGGTTTTGGAGACCGACGCTCTACCAATTGAACTACTGACCTATAACACAAATCGGAAACCACAGTTCCCGATTTGTAGTTTTACTTGTCGTATTATAGAGTTACTTTAGCAACTACACCAGCACCCACTGTACGACCACCTTCACGGATCGCAAAACGTAGACCTGGGTCCATTGCGATTGGGTGAATGAGTTCTACTGACATTTCAACGTTGTCACCCGGCATTACCATTTCCACGCCTTCTTGTAATTGGATTGCGCCAGTTACGTCAGTTGTACGGAAATAGAATTGTGGACGGTAACCGTTAAGGAATGGAGTATGACGGCCACCCTCTTCTTTAGAAAGTACGTATACTTCTGCGTCGAATTTAGTATGCGGTTTGATTGTACCTGGTTTAGCAAGTACTTGACCACGTTGAACGTCTTCACGTTTAGTACCACGCAGAAGAACACCACAGTTCTCGCCAGCACGACCTTCGTCAAGCAATTTACGGAACATTTCTACGCCAGTTACAGTCGTCACTACAGTGTCACGAATACCAACGATTTCAACTGATTCGCCAACTTTAACGATACCAGATTCAACACGGCCTGTTACTACAGTACCACGACCTGAAATTGAGAATACGTCTTCGATTGGCATTAAGAATGCTTTGTCGATTGCGCGTTCTGGTTCAGGAATGTAAGAATCAAGCGCAGCAACCAATTCGATTACAGCAGATTCGCCATACGGACCTTCATTACCATTCAATGCTTGAAGCGCTGAACCACGGATGATTGGAGTGTCATCACCTGGGAAGTCATAAGTAGAAAGAAGTTCACGAACTTCCATTTCTACCAATTCAAGTAATTCTTCATCATCAACAAGGTCACACTTGTTAAGGAATACAAGAATGTAAGGTACACCAACCTGACGAGAAAGAAGGATGTGTTCACGAGTCTGTGGCATAGGACCATCAGTCGCAGCACATACAAGGATCGCGCCGTCCATTTGAGCAGCACCAGTGATCATGTTTTTAACATAATCGGCGTGACCTGGACAGTCTACGTGAGCGTAGTGACGAGTTGGAGAATCGTATTCTACGTGTGAAGTATTAATGGTAATACCACGCGCTTTTTCTTCTGGTGCAGAGTCAATTGCTGCGTAATCTTTAGCTTCACCGCCGTAAGTTTTTGCACAGATTGTTGCAATTGCAGCAGTTAAAGTTGTTTTACCATGGTCGACGTGACCAATTGTACCCACGTTTACGTGTGGCTTATTACGTTCAAACTTAGCCTTAGCCATGATGATCTTCCTCGTTTTACGTCGAACACGGTCTTAAACAACTCAGCTTCGACAGGTCGCCTAAAAAACTAAACACCCAATACTTGAAAAGCAGACTAATAAGCCTGCTTTCTTTTAAACTTTGTGAACAAGTCACTAAACTGTATATCTGGAGCTCTTATCCAGATTTGAACTGGAGACCTCTCCCTTACCAAGGGAGTGCTCTACCACTGAGCTATAAGAGCAATAAAATCTTCGATGGAGCGGGAGACGAGGTTCGAACTCGCGACATGCAGCTTGGAAGGCTGCCGCTCTACCAACTGAGCTACTCCCGCATATTGGTACAACTACACTGTATCGAATTTCTTAAATTGGTGGTGAGGGAAGGATTCGAACCTTCGAAACTTTCGTAGCGGAGTTACAGTCCGCCCCCTTTGACCGCTCGGGAACCTCACCACATACACTTATTTCAGTGTCATCCTTCAACTTAACTATTCAAACACTCCAAGATGGTGCCGGCACACGGATTCGAACTGTGGACCTACTGATTACAAGTCAGTTGCTCTACCAACTGAGCTATGCCGGCGTTTCTTAGTGTTTCGTACGTTTCGTATCGGAACGGTGTGCAGTTTAGCAAAACTCTGAATCCTTGCAAGTGTTTTTTTTAAAAAACCCCTCAAAAACTCATAAAATCAATCCATTTGACGATAATTCAACCGCCTTGATCACTGCACGGGCTTTTATCTGGGTTTCGTTCCATTCAGATTCAGGATTTGAGTCCACCACCAGCCCTGCTCCAGCCTGTACATAGACCTTATTTTCACGAATAACACAGGTTCGAATGGCAATCGACATGTCCATTTCACCATGCCAGCCTAAATAACCGACAGCACCACCAAAAACACCACGTTTTACCGGCTCGACCTGATCAATAATTTCCATGGCACGGATTTTCGGTGCACCAGATAAGGTCCCTGCGGGGAAAGTGGCTTTAAAGACATCCAAAGCATCGACATCATCGCGCACTTCGCCCTGTACATTCGAGACAATATGCATGACATGTGAATAACGCTCGATCACCATTTGATCCGTGACTTGCACTTTGCCAATTTTTGACACGCGTCCGACATCATTTCGCCCCAGGTCAATCAGCATTAAATGTTCAGCAATCTCTTTTTCATCAGACAGCAGGTCTTTTTCTAATGCTAAATCTTCCTCTTTGGTCTTGCCACGTGGGCGTGTACCTGCCAGTGGACGAACTGTGGCAATGCCATTTTCCAGACGCGATAGAATTTCAGGAGAAGATCCCACAATGTGGAATGGTTTTTTATTGTCTAAGGTTTGACCTTGCACCAAAAACAAATACGGTGATGGATTGAGATGACGTAGCGCACGATAAACCTGTAATGGCTCACCATCGAAATCTGACACCATACGATGCCCAGGCACCACTTGCATCACATCACCTGCACGGATGTACTCTTTGACGGTTTCAATCGACTCAAGATACTTTTCTTTGCCTGTGAGCGATTCAAAATGCGGCGCAGTGTGTTTTTTTGCTTGCAGACTGATCGGTTGAGCCAGTACTGCTTCTAAATCATCTAATTGCTGTTGGGCCTTGGCGTAAGCATCAGGATCATTGGCCTCTGCATGTACGATCAAGAATAAGGTATCTTTTAAGTTATCAAATACAATCACAGTTTTAGACAGCATCATCCAGATATCAGGTAATCCGACCGGATCGGCTGCCGGTACATTGGTCAAGCGCGGTTCAATATAACGCACCGCATCATAGCCAAAGTAACCCACCAAGCCCCCGGTAAAACTAGGCAAGGCTGGCAAGTCCTTTTGCGTTGGCACATGAAATTGAGATTGAAAATCACGAATATATTGAAATGGATCGCTACAGGTTTGGGTTTTAATTGAACCATCGGCTTGCTGGATGGTTAAAACACTTTCATTACATGAAAAAATAGTCGATTCACCCAAGCCAATAATAGAATAACGCGCCCAGTTTTCGCCACCTTCCACCGATTCAAATAAATAGGCTTGTAGATGGTCTTTAAGGCGCGCAAACACGGAAAGTGGCGTTTCAGTATCAGCCAAACGCTGACGGTAAACAGGAATAAGGTTGTAACCGTCAGATTTCAAGCTGTCGAACTGAGTTTGAGTGGTCATGAGTATTCTCTATTTTTCGATAGGGGCTTATTTAAGTTGGTTTTGGTATTATCTGACTTAGTGTCGCCATCGAAAAACCATGCAATTTCTCATTCCAATATCCTTACTTTTAAATTATTTCGCGAGTAATTCTGTTAAATCATCGACCACTTGTTGTGGCTGGCAGTCCTGAATATTTTCACCATGATTATAGCCATAGCTAACCACAATACAATCCACTCCTGCACGTCGTGCTGCTTCTACATCATTACTGGAATCGCCCAGCATTAATACCTGGTCTTTTGCCAGCTGATATTCATCGACACAAAACAGCAATTGGCGCGGATGCGGCTTGCGTTCTTCAAAGCGATCGCCACCAATCACATCGACAAAATATTTGCTTAAGCCCAAGGCTTCCACAATCATGCGCGCCGGTTGTTCAGGCTTGTTGGTCACGCAGATCATGTGTTTGTTATTACTTAAACCCCATTCGAGAAAATCTACCACGCCATTAAAAGGCTGAGTGTCTACACATGGCTCGGCATTATAAATTTCCAAAAATGTGTCTAATAATTGTTGATGTTGAGCCGGATCGACCTGTCCGGTTAAATACTGCAAAGTGCTATGACAAAAAAGTGATGTGCCCTTACCCACCCACGTCCGAACCTGTTCTTCAGTTACTTCCGGTAATTGCAAAACATTCAGGCTCATATTCATGGCGCGATATAAATCAGATGCGGAATCCACCAATGTGCCATCCAAGTCAAATAAAATAAGTTCACGACTTGCCAAGTTTGCTACAGACATCTTGTTCCTCTCTTGATTCATCTCACACAACAACATCCAGTCAAACAATTAAGGCATGCGATTGCATGCCTTAATTGTATGTCGAGCACACATTTATTTAAATAATAACCATGCAATGATTGCAAGGATAATCAATGCAATAATGGTCATTAAGCCAACCGATGCATTTTTTTGCTCGGTTTTTTCCAGCTCAACACGAGATACCGGCTCTTCAATTGCAACAGGCTGCGGTTCAAGCTGTGCTTTAATATCAATGCCTTCCGGAATAGGCGCAGGTTTCGGGATTGCAACACCTTGCGGCATACCATCACGACTGACCTGAACATTACTATCACGTTCTTTCAGCTCCGGCATGCCTTGATCATTCATTTGTTGAGCGACTGTTTTAGATCCTTCTTCAGCTTCTGCGGCTGCAGTTTCAGAAACAGCAACGGCTTCCGAAGGTTGCTCAGTGGCAGGAACCACTTCTGTTTCAGTGACTACAGGCTCAAGCGCAACTGCAGCTGATTCAATTACGACACGTGCAATGTCTTTTGCAGGTTCCAGTACGGAAAACTTCAGACTGGCAAACTGGAGGATATCGCCTTGTTTCAACAAGGTTTCATGTTCAATCCGTAAATCATTTACAAATGTGCCGTTAGATGAATTCAAATCCTGCACCCACAAGGCCTGCTCTTTCAGCAAGAAAGCCGCATGCTTGCGTGAGATTTCCCCGGCCTGCAATACAATATCTGCGCTCTGATGACGACCGACCACCATATCACGGTCGATGCTAATTTCTTGTCCCGTCAATTCACCGGTAATTGCTTGTATTTTCCAAGTCATGAAATGCACTTCTCTTTGCGATTTTTTCTCATCATATCACGGCAAATCTTCAATTTTTTACCTACTCTGTTAAGAACCTGATCGAATCGTAGTCGTGGTTACGGTATTTTTAGTTTTTTTAATCTCAGACTTGGGTGCCGGGATGACCTGTCTCTGTACCACTGGCTCAATCGCTACAGGGGTAGTGACCACAGCAGCACCGGACTGATTCTGCTGCCCACCTGAGGGTACTGTTTGATAGCCCGATACTTTTGGAGCTGAAGGCGTGACTGGAATACGTTGCTGATAAATATCATCCACATTTTCGGGTAACTTCGAGAAAGTGCCATCCTGATCCATGGCCAACTGCAAGCTATACAACTGACTGTAACGTTGCTGCGATAAACGCTTCACATCTTTAGCATCACCGACAATAGTGGGATGGATAAAGACCAATAAATTGCGCTTTTCATTGGATTTAACATCAGATCTAAACAAACGCCCAATTCCCGGAATAGCCCCCAACCCCGGTACAGACTGACGACCATGAATCGAGTTATCGGAAATCAACCCCCCCAACACGATGGTCTGACCATGCTCAGCCAAAATTGAGGTTTTGATGGCACGTTTACTGGTGACCAAATCCTGCGCTTCACCTTTTGCCTGTACTGCAGAAACTTCCTGCTCGACTTCTAACCGAACCGAGCCACCTTCACCAATATGCGGCACCACTTTTAAAGTCACACCGACATCTTTACGTTCAACCGTGGTATATGGATTAATGCCGGCTGTGGTCGTGGCGACAGAGCCTGTGACAAAGGGTACGTTCTGTCCCACCACAATATAGGCTTCTTCATTGTCCATGGTCACAATGGATGGCGTGGAAAGTAAATTGGATTTTGTATTACTTTTGAGTGCCTGAATCAGTGCACCATAAAGTCGACGAGATCCATCACTGCCTTCCTTGTAATCTCCAAGAATCAATGAGGTGCCTTTTAACCCAGCTGCTGCGGCACCCAAACCGGCAGAACCACCTGTTAAATAACCACCGGCTAAACTCGCCAGACTTGCCCCTGCATTATCAAAGCTAATCAATCCGATACCACTACTTAAGTCGCCCAGTGCCCACTGCACACCGAGTTGATCGGCATCGGTACCTTCAACTTCGATAATGGCAGCTTCGATTAACACTTGCTGACGACGGATATCCAGTTGTTGAATGGCGGATTCAATTTCACGCATCAATTGTGGATCAGCTTTCACCACCAGCGCATTTTGGCTGTCATCGGCAATAATACTGACGCCATTACCATTAAAACTGGTGATGCTATTTTGATTATTACTGTTCGAGCCACCACTCAAATTAATACTTGGGGTTGAAATATTCGATGAGCCGCTGTTTGAATTATTCGAATTGCTATTACTCAAATTATTCATCGCATTACTGGTGTTCGACGATGAACTGTTCGAATTGGATGAGCTTGAAACCGCCTGACCGGTGACCAAGCCTTGTAAAATTTCCGCCAGATTTTTTGCACTGGCATATTTTAACCGAAAGACTTTTAAGCCCCCCAAACGATCTGCCGCAGGTACATCCAGCATTTCAATCATTTGACGGATACGTTTACGGGTTGCAGTATCGCCTTTCAGTACAATCCGATTGGTACGTGTATCGGCAATGATGCGAATACGCGAGCCTTTTAAATCTCTGGCTGCGCCAGTCGAACTCATTGACTCCAGTAAACCAATCATTTCTTCAGCTTGACTGGATTGCAACGTCACCGCTTCAATATCATTTTGTCCGGTACCATCCAGGTTACGGATAATGGTTTCAAGCTGATAAATATTACTGGCACGGTCTGAAATAATCAGCGCATTGGTCCCCGCGACCGCGGATAAATGTGCAAACTGCGGCATTAAAGGACGAATCGCAGGAATCAGGTCATTTGGATTGGTATTTTCAAGCCAAATCACCCGAGTCACGATTTGATCACCCGTGGCACGTTGTTTGCCATCATAAGGAATACCGGAACTTTTAACATTACTATCAGGCACCAATTTGATGGTGTTGCCCGAAGGAATGGCCACCACGCCATTCACATTTAATACACCCAGAAATAACTCGTAAACTTCAGCTTTATTTAAGGGTTTATTCGAAATTACGGTCACATTGCCACGCACACGCGGATCTACAGCAAAATTTTTCCCAGTAATGTCTGCAACTTCATTAATGAACGCTGTTAAATCCGCGTCACGTAAGTTGATTTTCCATGTCTGTGCGTGACTCGCAGTACTCACCATAGCAATAAGTGGTGCAGCTGCAAATAAGGTCCAAACTGAACGATGATGATTAAATAAAGCCATAAAATTCCGTGCTTCCTAACCCTATAATGTGACGATACATCACTTAAAAATTCTGTTGTATGGTCATCACCTGATCACCACGCTTTATTTCCAGTTTAACTTGACCTTCGCGTCTCGCCTGTTCCAGCAACTGAGCATCACTTTGCCCCTGACCCACAGCCTGTCCATTTAAAGACATAATTCGGTCACCCGGTTGCAAACCCAGCTTGCTGCGTAATGCTGCCGGTGTTCTTGCGGTAACTTCATATCCGCCACTAGCCGCATTCACCCCCATATCTTTTAAATATTGTTCCCGGTCTTCCTGTATTTTCTGTACTGCTTGCCCCAAAGCATTATTTTCCTGACTCGGCGCAGCTTGAGTCGTTTGACTCGATTGATTATTAGAGTTCGCCGCATTCACTACAGGTGGAATAATAGATTGATCCAATCCATTTTCAATTCCTTTAAACTGTAACTCTCGGGTGGTGCCATTATTTTGACGCAATACCACGCGATCCCAGTACACTTCAGCCAGCTGGTAAGACGTGGTATCAATACTTTCTCCAACCCGATAGCGATCTGCGACGTCATTGACTTTAATTACGGCAGAAGAAAATTGACTTGGGTAGCCAACCACGACACCTTGTAATATTAAATTGATGTTCTCGTCCGCTGCCGCCGTCTTTCCAGTCTCTTGAAACAATGCAAACGAAGAAATGTTTGGAACTTGCGGCTGTTGTGAGCCCAATTCCACACGCTCGACTTGCATGACTTGAGGCGGCGCCAACAATAACCAGAAAATACTCGCCAACTTCCAGCATAGATATAAAATAAGCAGTGCCATTACCGCTGGTGCAATCCGATCCGCTTGTTTCCAATTTAACTGTTGAATTTTTTCAATCCATTCATTCATTAGAAACCACCTTTAAATAAAGGCTGTCGCGAACTAATCACATACGTATCTAGACCTGCTTTACCATCGTAGGAAGGAATATTGATCAATAAACGCTGGGTGAGTTGCACATCAAGCATCAAGTTTTGATCCAAAGTCAAAGCCATCAGTTTTTGATCACGCTGGTCACGAATATCAAACATCAGCTTATTATTTTCATCTGACAGTTTTCCTTTCAATGACGGCATATTCATTCGATCCTGTCGCTGAGCATAGGTATAAATTAGCTCACCACCCGCCCACTGTAATTGACCTTCTGTCTGTGAAAAGCCCTGCTCTTTTTTATAGTTAAAATTGATATCCTGCAATTGAATGGCATTTGCAGGCCATTGCCAGTCCACTATATTTTTTAGGGTTTCAGGTGCAATTTGTCCATTCAAATCATGAATCGTGACTTTCTTGCCAAAACCATACCCCACCACACCATCAAGCTCGGTATGTCCACTATGAACTTCGACATGTGCCCCTAAACGTAGCAAAAACAGATCCAAGGGACGTGTTTTCCAACTTAACGACCCTCTTAAATTTCCCTTATGCCAATCTGCTTGCCCTTGCCAGATATTACCGCTTACATTTTGCAAAACCTGGTTGTTTTTATAAAATTTTGAAATGAGCCAAGCCGCTGGAATTTGGAGTAATACGAAAATAAAAAAAACGATGATGGCAAAGATCCACCACGTTATGTATTTGGGTTTCTTTATCATCCCACCACGACCAACATATCTATTTTTCTTCCCTGAGCCACGATATTATCTTTCTATACACATTATGCACACTTTTTCCACAACGCCAATTCAAAGATATAAAAAAACCAAGCCTATATGCTTGGTTTTTTTAGCCTAATCCAATTGGATGACAATCTCATGAATTTTCAAATTAGATGAGGAAGTCTTCCAGTTTCGCACCGCTTTCCAGTTCAGCAACTAACCAGCGTGGTTGTTTACCGCGACCCGTCCAAGTATCAGATGGATTCTGTTTACTACGGTAACGAGGCTCTACAGATTTACGAGTATTTTTTTTACGTTTCGTTGCGCCAAATTCTAAAATTTGTTCAATCGATAAACCCACATTCTCTGCAATATCTAAAATTTGCTGATAAGCATCTTCAACGGCTTGATCTTTTTTAGAAGCAATTAATACTTCTGCTTCAACTTGTAAACGTTTTAACTCTTCAACAGATAAATTACTGATGTCCGGCATCATATTAACTCCAAAACAGACTTTATATTTTATTTATTTGAACTCGCTCATAATATTTTTATTATCCCAAATATTCAATACAAATATTCAAATAAATAAAAATATTTAAAAAAGATTTAACATATCTATATTTATCTATGACCACTTTTTTAATATTTTTAAATTTGATGATTTACGATTAATTCAATTTCAATCACTTTTTCTCGAATCACAGCGGGTATTTCAGTTTTATTCATATTTTCTTTATTTACACAAACAATAACTGCCTCTGCCAATGCAACTACAGTTTGCTGCGCCTCACTCCATAATAAATAACTCATACGAAGTGCGCTATTACGCATTTCCTCAACACGTACGCCTATTTTAAGCTGATCTGGATAAAATACCGGACGAATATATTTACACTGATTTGATGCCACCACCGTATAAATATCTTGTTGAAAAATATTGAGCTCATCCATATAACGGATGCGTGCACTTTCGATATAACGATAATACATGACGTTATTTACATGCCCGAAAGCATCCATGTCTCCCCAGGCAACTGGCTGTTCATAAATAACAGGATAATCTGACAGGGTTAACATTGAATTGACCTCATATTTTTATTTCAACAAAATTTGCATTATTTTCAAATATTAAATTTAACTGTTTAATTAAATCATCCTGACCTTTTAAGGTAGATTTAATTCTTAAATAATTCATCATTACATTATCTGGATATAATTCAAGCAATTTTTCGGCTTCAGCATAACGGGCTGTTGCATCATATATATGCCATTTTGCAAAGCTAAAAACCGGCAAAGAAAGATATTTATTTTCCCAATAGTCAATTCGTTGCTCAACCTTTAAATAATCGGGGTTTTGTTTCAATAATTGCTGTTGAAACCATAAATAAAAAACATCTTGATTAAATTGCTCATCTAACAAATGCAAGGCCAAGTCTTCATGTGACTGACTCATTTCTGGCATACGAGATAACAGTTTCAACCATAAAGTTTTTATCTCATAATTGCGACTATAAATTTGATCTTGCAAGTCTAAATAACGTTGTTGTAAATTTTGTAAATCCTCAACACTAGCTTGATCAAAGCCAAGCAATAACTGTTGCAACCATTCCTGTTTGTTTTCGGCTCCTAAATGACCATATTTAGTCGAACGTAAATACATCCATGGAAATTGAATGGCAAACTCTCCCCACAGGGCGGTCAAGCGTAAATTATAGGCACTTTTTACATCGTTTAACCACGGCGAAAGTTCATGCTGATTTAAGAACTCAAGATGGGTTAAGGCTTGCTCTCCATCATTTTGAGACAAATAAATTTCAATGCGTTGTATTTCAGCCAACTCAAATGCCATGGCATTGCTTTGATTTAATATTGCGAGCGCTTGTGGGTATTGCTGCTGCATCCAATACAATCTCGAACCAATAATGCCTTTTAATAAACCCGATTGCGAAAATACCCCTTGAATAAATTCACGTTGGTCTTGCGCTGCTTCTAACAACCAAACCACAGCCAATTGTTCATAAGGATGTAAATTTTTAAAATCAAAAACAGTTTCCAGCTTTCTTTTTTCTCTTTTTAAGTAGCGCTTGATTACCAACCAGAACAGTTGAATGATTAAGCTCAGGCAGGCCAGGAAAATAAAAATAACCCAGATATTGGTTTGAATTTGCCATTCACGCCAATATAAATAAACGTAACCTGCACCATAACCATAACTTAAAACACTCAGACCGGCGATTATAAATAAGCTTATAAAAGCATAGGCAAGTAAAACCTGTTTCATTGATCCATCACCCCAATAATGCACGCGTATTTAAAATTGGCGTCGGAATAACAGTAAATCCTTTTATTTTTTGGATATTCTGAATCAGTTGGCGTGATTTCTCATCCGGTATTTGATTTAACAATTGGATGATTTCAGTTAGAGATTCCTGATATTCTAAATATTGACCTTGTTGTAGAGCCTGATGAGCCAATAATAATCTCAGTTGCGCTTCCTTCAAGATTAAGGGACGTTGCATTAAAGCGATAGCAGGTTGTTTTGCAGGTTCAATAACCACCCAGCGCTGCCAAAAATATTTACTTTGTGGTTGGCCTGAACTTAATTTTGGAATATTTATTTCTTGAGATAAGGCTTGATCTAACTGATGTATTAACCCATCTACTTTTGTCTGCTGTGCAACGCGAGTACTTGCAAACTGCTGAATCACCTGCTGATCTTTCGCAATCACCTGATGTAAACTCTGCTTCAAGGAGGGTGCTAAAGCATATTGCTCTAAATTGCGGTCTAAATACATTAACTTGTCGAGGGCATCACTGATTTTTTGCTGTTTCAACATAAATTCAATCAAATCTAACTGCTGTTTAATCACCACAACCGGATCAATACTGGATGCTTCGATGGTTTTTAAATCATGCTCTGTTTGAGTTTTAGCACCTTGCGCTACTGCCCCAACTTCACCCTTTACCTGACGCTGTAAAGCCACCAGTTGGTCATTTAAATTTGCATTGTTTTGTTCAATACGATGCAGACTGCTGATTAATTCTGTTTGTTGTGCAGAGACATTAAATACGTCATAACTTAATTTTATAATCCAGAGTAAACTTAAAATGAGTAATAAAATAAGAATTTTCTTCATGTGTTCCCTTACACAACAACAAGCTGCTGCAAAATTGAATCTGTTTTTAAATCAGGTAATCGCGCGATATTAAAACATGCCTGTTGATTTTTTTTATAATCTGAAACAACTTGATACAAGCGCTCGCCCAAAACAAAATAATAGCCTTTTGCAATAATCGCATCTTGGCCCTGCATTAACTTAATCCAGTTTAGCCAGCCCGCCTCACTGCTCACCACCATAGCATACTGTTGCTCTCGTTCTAATAAAGGCAATATATGTGGAAGGTTCTGCCGAGTAAGTAAAGGACAACGGCGTTCATATAAAATAAAATTTAGAATATGCATGCCTTGCTGTTTTAACTGCTCCATCATAAATGGACGACCACCTTCCCCTCGCCAAAAAGCAATGCACGTTCCAGCATTCATACTTTTAAGCATTGGAAGTTGCAACATCCCTTCTGATGTTTCAACCAAAGGAACTTCAGCAGCAATTCCATAGTTCGCTAAAGCTTGCGCCGTTGTTTCACCTACCGCAATCCACTGAATATGCAAAAGTTCATCAAGGCTAATCCCTGCCTGTTTTAAATAATCCATCCCCACTTGAACCGCAGTTGGACTCACCACCACGATCACCTGTGCAGAAAGTAATTGCGGATACAACTCAGACAATGCCTCTGACCAAGGTCGAGCCAGCAATTCCAGTAAAGGTAAATCCAAAACAGGGACTTGAGCCATACGCAAGGTATGACTCAATTTTTCTGCGCGGTCTTGAGGACGGGTATTAATAAACAGCATATTAATAGAGTGCTTTAAGCAAATCACCTGCCCCTTGTTCCAGCAATTTCTGTGCGAGACTCACCCCTAACTGTTCAGCTTGTTCTGGAGTGCCACTCAGTTCAACCTTTAATAGCGTTAAACCATCGACACTACCCACACGACCCTCTATATGGAGTTTTCCTTGATTTAAAGTGGCATAACCTGCAATAGGCACTTGGCAACCCCCTTCCAAATAGGCATTGAATGCGCGTTCTGCACGAACGCACACATCAGTTTCAGCATGTAAAAGCGGTAAAATAAGATCGAGTACAACCTGGTCGGTGGCGCGACATTCCAAGCCGAGTGCCCCTTGTCCAACTGCTGGCAAACTAATTTCAGGTTGCAAGGTATGGCGGATACGCTCGACTAAACCCAGACGTTTTAAACCCGCGCTTGCCAAAATAATCGCATCGTATAAACCTGAATCCAGTTTAGATAAACGCGTGCCAACATTTCCGCGCAAATCAATAATATTTAAATCCGGACGTTGTTTTAAAATCTGGGTTTTACGACGTAGGCTTGAAGTCCCTACTTTTGCACCCTGCGGTAATTCATCAAAACTGTGATATGTATTTGATACGAAAGCATCCAGAGGATCTTCACGTTCGCAAATCACCGCCAAGCTCAAGCCTTCAGGCAGAGCCATAGGAACATCTTTCATCGAATGGACCGCCAAGTCTGCACGGCCATCCAGCAACGCGGCTTCTAACTCTTTAACAAATAAACCTTTACCGCCAATTTTTGCCAAAGGCGTATCCAGGATTTTGTCACCTTGAGTGACGAAGGTCACCAACTCAACTTTAAGATCAGTATGCAATGCCTCTAAACGGGCACGAATATGTTCAGCCTGCCATAATGCAAGCGGGCTTTGTCGAGTTGCAATCTTCAAAATCTTCATAAATTTTAGAAACAGTCAATTAAGTGCGTTATTCTAAACTTAACGCGCTGACTTAAAAATGCAAGTACATTCGCACAGTTGTTGTCACTAAAACCATGAAGACAGATTTAAATTTTTTGTATTCGTTCTCTTAAATTGGGTAAATGTCGCCGGCTGACTGCCAAGCGTTCCTCCAATTCACGACAACGTACCTGATATTGCCCTGAACTAATGACTTCAAGTCCATCTAGAAAATGTACAGAAACTAGAGCATTACGATGAATTCGGACAAATTGATCGCCAAATTCATTTTCCAGGTCTTTCAAGGTTTCATCAATCAGTACACTGCCATTTTTATGGCGTACCGTGACATATTTCTGGTCTGCTAAAAAATAATAAATATTTTCCACAGGCACCAGCTCTACCCCACGGTAGGTTTTTGCCACAATTTGATGGCGTTTTATATTAATTTCGTTCATATCTTCTTTTTGTTTTAAAGTGCTCATTTGTGCTTGAGTCAGTTTTGTTAAATGATCTAAAACCTGTTGCAATTCCTGCTGCATTACCGGTTTCAATAGATAGCCTTCTGCATTCGACTTAAATGCCTCTAAAGCATGTTCATCATAGGCAGTACAAAAAATAATAGCGGGCATGGGCTCTAGCTGACGCAAATACTGCGCACAGCTTAAACCATCCATTTCAGGCATTTGAATATCTAAAAGCACGACATCTGGTTCATAAAATTGAACCATCTCAATCGCCTGCTGACCATGAGTTGCGGTTGCAACCACTTGATGTCCCAGTTGTGTGACTAAACGTGATAAGCGCTCTACGGCAAGAGGCTCATCATCACAAATCAGGATGTCCATTTTTCCTCCTTTCACAGTTACCATGATTTTTTTTATAGGTTAACTATGATTTTTTTATTTATATCGATATTGCACAACTGTGGTAAACATTCCCTTTCCCGCGTATGTCTGAAAGATCACAGTCCGTCCATAATAAGCCTCTAGACGCTGTTTCACATTCTCAACTGCAATACCATTTCCTTGTCGTATATTTATTTTATCCTGTGTATAGGGGTTAGTAATGACTATATTGACTTGATTTTGCAATATTTCAACCAATATGCTTATCGTACTCTTTGTTAAAAATTTTTCAACTCCATGAAAAATACTATTTTCTACTAAAGGTTGTAAAGTTAATAACGGAATTTGTATCTGAGAAAACAGAACTTCATCGTCATATTTCCACTCTACGCGTAACCGATCACCCAAACGAATCTGCTCAATCGCTAAATAATGCTGACACAGTTCAATTTCATCTTTTAAGCGAACCAGTTTAAGTTCTTTAAAACTCGCACGAAATAGCCGTGATAAATTCAGTAACATTTGCTCTGCTTTATCCGGATCAATGGTAATTAAACTGATTACCGTATTTAAACTGTTAAACAAAAAATGTGGATGAATTCGTGCCTGCATCGCCTGAATTCTTGCATTCAACTCACTATTTTGCTGACGTGCCCATTGTTCTCGAAAATACAGATAACGGAAACAAAATGTCCCGATCAGCACGCCATAACTAAGATGTAACACCACACCATCGAATAAAATAGCAAGATTCAAATTATGAATGTGAAAATTTTGTCCAAAATAAATCACACCATTTAGTACCACGGTGGTCAATAAAACAATCATTTGCAACAGAATGAAGCTGACACATAAGACTTGGCCAAAACTTAAATGCTGAATTTTTTTCTGAAACAGTTCAAGCAATGCCGCAAAAGCCAGTAACACCCAGTTAATGAAAAACATATACTGCAATAAACGCTCTACACTTAAGGCCGTCCATGATTGTGCTTCCGCTAAAGCTAAAATCATTGCCAAAATATTACTGGCAATAAATAATTCGATTAAATGTTGCCAACGTCCTATTTTCGTAAAAAAATAAGCGTATGTTTTATTTCCCTGCGTATGAGCAAAAGTTTGGTCGTCTTGTCCTTCGGCAAGTGAACCTGAATTTGTTATACTCTTTTTAGTTCTAATGCTTTTTATCCTATTGAGCCGACATGACCACATCTTCTAATTCCTCAAATCCGTCACAAACCCAAACTTCGGGTATGTGGGGCGGTCGTTTCTCTGAAGCGACGGACGCTTTTGTTGCTGAATTTACAGCATCTGTACAATTTGACCAACGCTTTTATAAACAAGATATTGCAGGTTCTATTGCACATGCAACCATGCTTGCAAAAGTTGGCGTACTTACCGAGCAAGAACGTGACGATATCATCACTGGCTTAACTGCTATTCAGGCTGATATTGAATCGGGTAACTTTGAATGGCGCGTTGACCTGGAAGATGTCCACATGAACATTGAGTCTCGCCTGACTCAGCGTATTGGTATTACAGGTAAAAAACTACATACCGGTCGTAGCCGTAACGACCAGGTTGCAACTGATATTCGCTTATACGTACGTGACGAAATTGATGCGATTTTAAAATTATTGGAAAAATTACAAAAAGGCATTTTGAGCTTAGCCGCTAAAAACACCCAAACCATTATGCCTGGGTTCACTCACTTACAAACTGCTCAGCCTGTGACTTTCGGTCACCATTTAATGGCCTGGTTTGAAATGCTGGTACGTGACTCTGAACGTCTGATTGACTGTCGTAAACGTGTCAATCGTCTACCATTAGGTTCTGCTGCATTGGCTGGTACAACTTACCCAATCGAACGTGAATACACAGCACAACTTTTAGGTTTTGAAGCGGTTTGTGAAAACTCGCTGGATGCCGTGTCTGACCGTGACTTTGGTATTGAATTCAATGCTGCTGCATCTTTAATTATGATGCACTTGTCTCGTATGTCTGAAGAAATGATTTTGTGGACATCTGCTCAGTTCAAGTTTGTGAACATTCCGGACCGTTTCTGCACCGGCTCTTCAATTATGCCGCAGAAGAAAAACCCGGATGTTCCTGAATTGATTCGTGGTAAAACCGGGCGTGTTTATGGTGACTTAATGAGTCTTTTGACACTCATGAAAGGTCAACCATTGGCCTATAACAAAGACAACCAAGAAGACAAAGAACCATTGTTTGATGCAATTGATACCGTTCGTGGTTCATTGATGGCCTTTGCCGACATGATTCCTGCATTGGTTCCAAACATCGAAATTATGCGTGAAGCTGCACTGCGCGGTTTCTCAACTGCAACCGATCTTGCCGATTATTTGGTAAAAAATGGCGTTGCGTTCCGTGATGCACATGAAATTGTCGGTAAAGCGGTTGCTTTAGGTGTTGCCGAGTCTAAAGACTTGTCTGAACTGACACTTGAACAACTGCAACAGTTCTCTGATTTGATTTCTGAAGACGTATTTGAAAAAGCATTAACACTTGAAGCATCGGTGAATGCACGTAACCATATTGGCGGTACTGCACCGGCTCAAGTTGAAGCTGCAATTGCTCGTGCCTATACACGCTTAGAAAAACTTTACGCTTAAGGAATAATGATATGTCTCGACAAGTATTTTGCCGTAAGTATCAGGCTGACATGGAAGGTTTAGATTTTGCACCCTTCCCAGGTGCAAAAGGTCAAGAATTGTTTGACAGCGTATCTAAACAGGCTTGGCAAGAATGGCTCAAACACCAGACCACGCTAATCAATGAAAAGCGTTTAAACGTGTTTGAACCAGATGCGAAAAAATTTCTAGAAGAGCAACGTGAAAAATTCTTTAGTAACGATGAGTCACTAGAAAAAGCTGAAGGCCTAAAGCCTGAGTAAAACTTAAAGCGCTGCTTTAAGTTTTACGCAAGACAAGTACCGAAGGGGCGCGTAGGCTTTAATCCGAAAGAAATCCCCTATCTAAGGGGATTTCTTTTTTAAACTGCTCTGAAAATTACGCAAGACAAGTGAAGCGCGTAGTTTCAAGCGTCATAAAGGAGTCTTTTAAAAGGCTCCTTTTTTATTTTTGGAAGCACTGCTCCGCCACGCCGCAAGGCAAAGAGCTTGACTCGCGCAGGCTTTAATTTGAAAGCCCACAAAAAATAGGTTTTTTTATGCGCTGCCTTATTTTTCTGCAAGACAAGCGAAGTGCCTAATTTCGATGTTATAAAAGCCTTGATGACATAATTTAGGCTTTTTAATATTTTGAAGATGCTGCCTTATTTTTCTATAAAACCGATGAAAGTGCGTAGTTAGTAAGTTAGAGACTTATTAAAAGATAAGATTGATTGATTTTCATTTTTTAGAACAATCTTTTAATTTTCTGTGCCATTAAAACCTCATCTTTGATACGATTTTTTTACATCTAGAAATAACTGTAAACCAAAACTACATTTCTCAATAAAACTCTACATTACAATACAATAACCTACATGATTCATAGAATTCATTCTCCTATAATCAGTTTCAAGAAGATGGTTAAACATCTTATAAAAGATATAACGATACCCGATTTCAATCCTAGGTTTCCCCCAAAATCTAGGATTTTTTTTGTGTTCAGATTTTGAAATCTCTTAAAATAAGATCAAAAAAAACACCCTGAAACGGGTGCTTTTACTTAATTTTTAAATCTAATTTAGGGCTGTTTTAAATACGGCCATGCAGCTTTCAAATAAATGAACATGGACCATAACGTCAAAATCACCGCGGTATAGAGTAAAAGATAAGCTAAGGTATCCAGTGGTTGCCAGTTCAGTAAAAACACTGAAATCGCAATCATTTGAAACGCCGTCTTATATTTACCGACGGTGGATACCGCCACATTGGTACGTGCGCCCAATTCAGCCATCCACTCACGTAAAGCAGATACGGTAATTTCGCGCGAAATAATCACAATCGCTGCAAATGCCATGGACATGCTCGGTTGCCATTGCACCAAAACAATCAGTGCAGCTGCAACCATCAGCTTATCGGCTACAGGGTCAAGAAAACGACCAAAGGCTGAAGTTTGGTTCAGTGAACGTGCCAAATAACCATCGAACCAGTCAGTTACCGCAGCAACCACAAAAATCGCCGTTAAAACAATGTGACGAGTCATGTTAGTGTCGTGTTCCGCAACACCAACTGCAGGCGGCCAATAAGCCACCAACAAAAAAACAGGTATTAAAGCTATACGCGCCAAAGTCAAGATATTTGGAATATTCAGGATGCGACCTGTAGTCATAGACACCGCCAATTTTTCCCCTGTATGTACAATGAAAAACCACACATATTTTGGGATGGATTCATCGTTAATTCAGACTCACTTTATACGAATTGCTATAAAGTGTCACTAGGCAAACACGGTAACTGTCTGTCTGGAAATCGCAATCAGTCGATTCTCGGCATCCCAGAGATGGGCATATTCAGTGGAATACCCTTCTGCAGCATAATCGGTAAATACTTTATATTTAAACCAATCCTGCAGATGGTTATTCAAAGGATGAACATAAGTCACATGCCAGGTCAGTGAACTGGCTGGTGCCATGCTGTTAAACATGGGCAAAACACCAGGAGGCCACATATCAAAGGCCACCATCAAATCAGCCACTGTCATTTCCCGGTTCTCATGTAGATCCGGATTAAAACGCATCCAGCCACTAAAATCAGGTTTCACACTACCGCTACATGGATACTGCCCATCCACCCAGATCAAGTCCATCTGTCCAAAACATTCAGGTGCTAGAGGGTGATGCTGTGCAATGTTTAATTGCTCAGGTGCTGGAAACGCTGGTGCAACGCGTTCCTGTTGTACCGAAATTGCCGACTGACGCTGGGTACCAAAACTGGCAATCAAAATACTTTGCACCGCATCATCCTGCCAGAGCCGTACTTCAACCGTTGTCACGGACTTGCCTTGACGCAAGATTTCAGCACTTAATTGAACGGGTGTCTGTTGTACGGGGCCGACAAAAGTCACACTGGTGCTTAATAAACGTTTTAAGGGATCAGCAATTGCCACCACTGCTTTTTGCATCATCATCCCTGCAACCAAGCCCCCATAAATGGTGCGGCCTTGTAACCATCCCTGTGGCATATCAACCCATTCATTTTGTTCAATGTCGGTAAATAATTGGTGCAGTGACATCCTTTGTCCTTTGAAGTTTTTGATTTGCTCTATCTTTTACTTATTTTGAAGTGTTGTGAATGATCAATGACTGCAGCGTCAGTGAGCACTTCGGCCAATCGGTCTGTATTTATTCATGCAGTACCTTATAAATTGTTCGAGCCATGACATCGCCCAAACCCGGAACCAGCTTCAAGTCATTTTCCGAGGCTTTGAGTACACCCTGAATGCCGCCAAAATGGGTCAGCAAATCACGGCGGCGTTTCGGACCAAGACCCGGAATCACTTCCAGTACCGAACCAGCACGACGTTTATCGCGTTTGGCTCGATGCTTGGTAATGGCAAAACGATGTGCTTCATCTCGTACCTGCTGAATCAAATGCAGCGCTTTATGGTCTTCAGGGAGTTGAATTTTAGTACCATCAGTAAAATGTAAGGTTTCCAGACCGGGTTTACGCCCCTCGCCTTTGGATACTCCGACCATAAAGGCTTCCAGTCCCAGATCCTGTATGACTTGCATCGCCATATGCAATTGACCTTTACCGCCATCAATCAGCAGTAAATCGGGCAACATGGCTTTCTTATAACGGCGGGTCAGCGCTTGGCGCATGGCCGCATAGTCATCGCCACCGGTAATATCTTCAATGGAAAACTGGCGATAATCACGTTTGCGTGCACCGCCCGAATCAAACACCACACAGGAAGCAATCGTGGCTTCACCCATGGTATGCGAGATATCAAAACATTCAATCCGGTCAATCGGACGACCGACCACACTTTCTAACTGATGGAAACGTTCATTCAGTTCAAAATGATTGGCCAACTGTCCTTTAATGGCATGCTGTACATTCATATTGGCCAGCTCTAACCACTCGGCACGGGTTTCCCGAACATTGGACTTAATCTGAACTTTCTTGCCAAATTCCTGTTGCAGCGCCTGTTCTAGTTCTTTGCGATCGGGTAATTCGGTATTTATAATCAGCTCGACAGGGACTTCATCTGCGACCTGAAAATAGAAGTTCGCCATGAAGTCAGACAGCATTTGCCCCAGATCATCGCCCAGCATATCCGGGAAATAGCTTTTCCCACCAAGCATTTTGCCATTGCGTACATGCATAATCTGCACACAGGTCACCCCGGCATGATAGGCAATCGCCAGAATGTCAGCTTCACCTTTGAGTTTATAAATCGCCTGTTGCGATTGCACGTCACGCAGTAGTGCCATTCGGTCACGGTAAAATACTGCTTTTTCAAATTCCAAAGCTTCAGCCGCTGCTTCCATTTTGGCAATCAGTTCCTGATTCAGCTCTCTGGTATCACCCTGTAAAAAGCGAATCGAATTTTTAACATCTTCCTGATAATCTTCAGGCGAAATCAAGCCGACACAAGGTGCGGTACAGCGCTTGATCTGATATTGCAAACAAGGACGTTTACGCTGGGAAAAATAACTATTTTCACACTGGCGCACGTTAAACAGTTTTTGCAGCACCACCAAGGTGTCACGGGCATTATAGGCACTCGGATAAGGTCCAAAAAACTTGCCGACCTGATGCTTGCCTTTGCCTCGTCCTGCTGCAATACGTGGATAAGGCTTGTCGCTAGAGACAAAGATATAGACGTAGGATTTATCATCCCGCAACATAATATTGTACGGCGGGCGATGCAGTTTAATCAGGTTCTGTTCTAGCAATAAGGCTTCGGTTTCCGAACGGACGATCAGCGTTTCGATATTATAAATCCGCGCTACTAAAGCCTGGGTTTTCGGATGCTCGATGGTTTTAACGAAGTAGCTCGACACACGGTTTTTTAGATTCTTGGCTTTACCGACATACAGCAGTTCACCGTCTTTACCCAGCATCCGGTAAACGCCGGGCAAAGTCGTCATATGGGCTAAAATCTTTTCAATATTATCACGTGCGTTTTCGTTCACATTCAGCCTTATTTACAATGATGTCTGCTTTGCTACATGATGTGATGGTTTTCACGCCATTTTCAAGCCAATTCGGGATTTTTCCCGTAATCATACAAAGTTATAACAATCACTTGATTGCTAAAAGCTATAAGTAAATCGGGCTTATTTTGCTATGCTCAAGCCATCTGAAGAATTTGGATCAAACTGAATGACGAACCACAATCATGCCATGCATATCGTTAAGCCGGTAACTGCAACGCATAGCACATCTGAAAAAGATAAATTGATGGGCAAACCTCGTTTTCATTTTGAACCTCAACAGGTCATGCAACTCTTGCATACCCGCATTATCGGACAGGACGCCGCATTACAAGAAATCGAAAAAATGCTGCATGTGGTCAAAGCCGATTTTTCCAGTCCGGAACGCCCTCTCTCGGTAACGCTTATGCTGGGTCCAACCGGCGTGGGTAAAACCGAAACGGTACGCCTGATCGCTGAAGCCATTTATGGCCGTCCCGATGCTTTTTGTCGGATTGATATGAACACCTTGGCACAAGAACATTATGCCGCAGCCATAACTGGTGCCCCTCCCGGTTATGTCGGTTCTAAAGAAGGTCATAGCCTGTTTGATGAAACCGCGATTGCGGGCAGTCATACCCGCCCCGGGATTGTATTGTTTGATGAGTTGGAAAAGGCTTCCACTGAAGTGATTCGCGGCTTAATGAATATACTGGATACCGGAAAACTGACATTAACCTCAGGCACAAAAACCATTGATTTTCGCAACTGCATGATCTTTATGACCAGTAATGTCGGCACTCAAGCTGCGCAGCAATACCTGAATAAATTGAATTTCCTTCCCCAGAAAATGCAGGCTATTTGCCTTAAAAAAATACCAACCAAAACTATTATTGAAAAAGTCATGTTTAAAAAATTCGATCCTGAATTTTTAAACCGGATTGATCGTATTTTGCATTATCAAGCGGTACAGGAAAATGCCCTACCGAAGCTGGTGGAAATTGAACTGGAAAAACTCAACCAACGCCTGCAACATCAAAAACGTGCGGTGGTTTTAACCGATGTTGCCAAAGCGCACTTTTATACAGGACATGATATTCGTTTTGGCGCACGTCATTTGGCACGTAAAATGCGGACTGAACTGGAACCGATTCTAGCCATTTACTTTTTAAATTACCCGGAAAAAGCCCTGCTTACCGTGAACTATGCGGACGGGCAATTGATGATTCAGCCAGATTAATTATTATAGCAGTCAAATGCCTCACCCAAAATTTGGCTGCAAACAGTAGCATTCTGATCAACTTCAATATCCTTCAAAAAGGTTGAACTGGCAATATTTAGCTTAAAATTTCATGTTTAAAGACCCTTTATAAAGCAGAAAATTTTAATTGATTGACCATTTTGACTAAAACAAAGTAATAAAAAACTTGAAATTGAAAACCTATACCCGCTATAAATAGCCACGCAATGATTAAAAAAACTTAATTTAAACAAAAAGTTCATTACATTTTTATAAAGCACGGTAAAAGTAAAGCTGTCCACTACAAGGGTGTGTTGAAAAAAAATTGATGACCCTTGCGTCACCGCTTGATACAACTTGTTATGTTCTTTTTGGATATAGTTATCGTAAGATTAGCGAAGCTCGATGTACGCGGGAAATGCGTACATGCTTCAAAACATCAACTTAATAAGTCCTCCAAAATAAAGGAGATCAGGCATGATCCACGCTGGCAATGCCATTACCGTCCAAATGCTTTCGGACGGAATTGCAGAATTCCGCTTTGACTTACAAGGTGAGTCGGTCAACAAATTTAACCGTGCAACGATTGAAGACTTTAAAGCCGCTATTGAGGCTGTTAAAGCCAATAGCGACGTTAAAGGTTTAATCGTTACCTCTGGTAAATCAACATTTATCGTGGGTGCAGACATCACTGAATTTGGTGATAACTTTGCTCAAGGCGAAAAAGCAATTGTGGATTGGGCAATGCCTGTTCACGAAATTTTCAACAGCTTTGAAGATTTAGATGTTCCTAAAGTTGCTGCAATCAATGGTATGGCATTGGGCGGTGGTTTTGAGATGTGCTTGGTCTGTGACTACCGTGTCATGTCAGAAGCAGCTCAAGTGGGCCTGCCTGAAATCAAACTCGGTATTTTCCCGGGCTTTGGTGGTACAGTTCGTTTAAGCCGCGTGATTGGTATCGACAACGCCGTTGAATGGATGGCGATGGCGAATCCTAAACGCCCTGATGCAGCACTGAAAGACGGTGCGGTTGATGCGGTGGTTGCTGCGGACAAACTTCAAGCAGCTGCAATTGACCTGGTTAAACAAGCCATTGCTGGTCGCCTTGACTGGAAAACCAAACGTCAGGAAAAGCTGGATCCAGTTAAACTCAGCCCAATCGAACAGATGATGGCGTTTAACTCATCTAAAGGGATGGTTTTAGCAAAAGCAAACCCTGCGCAATATCCTGCGCCAAAACTTCTTCTTGATTCTTTACAAGCGGGTGCAAGCCTTCCACGTAACGAAGCATTAAAAATTGAAGCTGAAGGTTTCGCTAAAGCTGCAATTACGCCTCAAGCAGGTGCGTTGATTGGTTTATTCATCAACGATCAAATCGTGAAAAAAACCTCGAAGCGCTATGAAAAAGGCGCGCACCCAGTCAACCAGGCGGCTGTTCTCGGCGCGGGTATCATGGGTGGTGGTATTGCTTACCAAGCGGCAAGCAAAGGCACACCAATCATTATGAAAGATATTGGTAATCCGCAACTTGCTTTGGGTATGAAAGAAGCAAATGGCTTACTGACCAAACAAGTTGAACGTAAGAAAATGACCCCTGCAAAAATGGGTGAAACTCTTGCGCGCATCCGCCCAACTTTAAGCTATGACGAGTTTAAAGAAGTGGACATCGTGATTGAAGCGGTGACTGAAAATCCAAAAGTAAAAGGCATTGTATTGGCTGAAACTGAGAAGAATGTTCGTGAAAACACGATTATTGCTTCAAATACTTCAACCATCTCAATCACTCGTTTGGCGGAAAACCTGCAACGTCCTGAAAACTTTGTCGGTATGCACTTCTTTAACCCAGTTCACATGATGCCTTTGGTCGAAGTGATCCGTGGTGCGAAGACATCTGATGAAGCGATTGCAACGACTGTTGTACTTGCTCAGAAAATGGGTAAAACACCAATCGTTGTCAACGACTGCCCAGGCTTCCTTGTAAACCGCGTATTGTTCCCTTACTTCGGTGCGTTTGACCTTCTTCTTAAAGATGGTGCTGACTTCCAGCAAATTGACAAAGTGATGGAACGCTTCGGCTGGCCGATGGGTCCTGCTTACTTGATGGACGTTGTTGGTATCGACACGGGCGTTCACGGTGCAGAAGTCATGGCTGAAGGCTTCCCTGACCGTATGAAACCGGACTTTAAAGGTTCGATTCAAACCATGTATGAAAACAAACGTCTAGGTCAAAAGAATGACGTTGGTTTCTACAAATACGAGTTAGACCGTAAGGGCAAGAAAGCGAAAAAAGTTGATCCTACAGCGTATGATCTGATTGCATCTGTAGTGACTGGCGAAAAACGTAAATTTGATGCGCAAGAAATCATTGACCGTATGATGCTGGCTTTCTGTAACGAAACTGTTCGTTGCCTGGAAGACAACATTGTAGCGACTGCCTCAGAAGCAGACATGGCAATGATCATGGGTGTAGGTTTCCCTCCATTCCGTGGCGGTCCTGCACGTTATATCGACCAAACAGGTGTGGCTGAATACGTTGCGCTTTGCGACAAATATGCACACTTAGGTAAAGCTTATGAAGCGCCACAAATGTTGCGTGACATGGCTGCTAACAACAAAAAATTCTACGGTTAAGGAGCAACGTGAATGGCTACTTTAAATCCACGTGACGTTGTCATCGTTGATGGCGTACGTTCAGCAATGGGTAAAACCAAAAACGGTATGTTCCGCAATGTACGTGCTGACAGCTTATCTGCTGAATTAGTTCGTGCCTTGGTTGCTCGTAACCAGTTTGATATAAACGAAGTTGAAGACGTGATCTGGGGCTGTGTAAACCAGACCCTAGAACAAGGTATGAACATTGCGCGTAACATCGCATTGCTTGCTGACCTACCAAAAACTGTTGCAGGTCAAACTGTCAACCGTCTTTGTGGTTCGTCTATGCAGTCAATTCATACTGCGGCGGCACAAATTGCAACCAACCAAGGTGATATCTTCATCATTGGTGGTGTAGAGCACATGGGTCACGTAGGCATGATGCACGGCATCGACCTAAACCCTGAAGCGTCTAAGCACTATGCCAAAGCGTCTAACATGATGGGCTTAACCGCTGAAATGTTGGGTCGCATGAACGGCATTACGCGTGAAGAACAAGATGCGTTTGGTGTGGAATCTCACCGCCGCGCTTGGGCCGCAACGCAAGAAGGTCGTTTCAAAAACGAAATTATTGGTGTTGAAGGTCACGACCAAAACGGTTTCAAAATTTTGTGTGATGTAGACGAAGTAATTCGTCCTGATGCAAACATTGAAACATTTGCTGGTTTACGTCCTGTGTTTGATCCGAAAGGCGGTACAGTCACTGCTGCAACATCTTCAGCGTTGTCTGACGGTGCTTCTGCAATGTTGCTTATGTCTGCTGAACGTGCTCAAGCGCTTGGTCTTAAGCCACGTGCTGTCATTCGCTCTATGGCGGTTGCAGGTTGTGATGCTGCGATTATGGGTTATGGTCCAGTTCCAGCGACTCAAAAAGCGTTGAAACGTGCTGGTTTGTCAATTGCTGACATCCAGACTTTTGAATTGAATGAAGCGTTTGCTGCACAAGGTTTGTCTGTTCTTAAAGGCTTAGGCATTTATGACCAGCAAGACCGTGTGAACTTGAATGGTGGTGCGATTGCGCTTGGTCACCCACTGGGTTGTTCTGGTGCGCGTATCACGACGACATTGCTTAACGTGATGGAACAGCAAGATACGCAGATCGGACTTGCGACCATGTGTATTGGTTTGGGTCAAGGTATTGCAACGATTATCGAACGTGTTTAATTTTTAAATACTTAGATAAAAAGAACCCCGCTTAATGCGGGGTTTTTTATCTATTTTTAAAAATAAAATTATGAAATATATTCATTTAAATAAAAAAATTATTAAATTTTTAATATTACTTATACATAATGCTCAAGCAAATTCATCAAAATCAAATAAGAGCACTTATGAAAAAAATTATATTACCCCTTATTGCTAGTTTGGTATTTACTGGTTGTGCTACGACAAAAATTTCACCAGAAGCGCGCCAACAATTAAATAAAACACAAGCTGCAATTCAAGCAAAACCTGTTGCAATTTTAGTCAATTCATGCCTTTTAAACAATGAATTGGGGAAAGATTTAGTACTCAATGAGCCTTCTAAACTCACTGCTGAGAAGTTCATTCAAGCATTTACACAACAGTTAAACCAACATAATGTGACCGTCAGCGCTTCTGCCGTACCATTCATTTGTGGAACAATGCCAGAAGAACAACTTAAAAAATATGAGTTTCAAGCAGATACAAAATCTAAAAGAGCACTGATTAATACCTATCCTCTGTTAAATCAAAATAATATTAATATGACCGATGAGCAAAGGGCAGCTGTTCTAGTTTTAAATCAATATATTGCTAAATTTGATGCAGTACAGCTAAAGATGGTGCAAAAGCAAAAGACAATCTTAGACATACCTCAGCTAGATGATAGAACCATCAACACACTAAAAAATTGGTCAAAATCAAATTATATTTTTGTTGTTTCATTGGATGGATTAGATGCGTCTTTGGGTTCTAAATTCACATTCGGTGCTTTAAGTGTAGGGGTAACACTTGCAACGATGGGTGCAGGTGCTGGAATCGTGACTGCCTATATGCCAAGAGAAGGGCAACAATATTCTGTTCGTCTTTTAGATTTAGATAAACAAGCATTTGAATGGAATAAATATGATTTGCTTAAAGGTAAAATTTATTCTATTAAAAATCATACTGTTCAAGCCGATACTATATTAAATCCTTTATTTGAAGTAAAAGTGAATTAGTAGCAAATTCCATGCTTTAAGTTTTAAAAATACAGTTCAGCAAGTTGAAAAAACCTTTTTTCAACTTGCTGAACTTAGAACATTACGCTTCAGGCTTCTGCGCCAACAAAGTCGCAAAATGCTGTTTAATCTGCTGCCCTTGCGCATCTACCCGATGCAATTCACCGACATTTTCATTGTATTTCACAATTTTCCAACCTTCGTAATAAGAACTTAGCTCCCCTGGCTGAAAGGCAAAAGGAAAATCAGGCTGTGCAGGTATGTCAGGCGTATCCATTGCACAGACAATCAGGTTATAGCCACCAGATACAGTCGCCTGCTGCATCTGTGCAATGAGCGATGGAATAGTTTTCGCCTCCAGAAACATCATCACCACGGTACAGTAGATAAATTCATATTGCCCTGGAATGCTTGTATCCGTGTTGAGATCGCGGCGCTGTATCTGTAACTGATCAATCTGCTCCGTCTGCACAATCTGTCTTAAGGTCTGCAAACTGTTTTCGTTGACATCCCAGGCATCAACCTTAAAGCCGTGTTGACTTAAATACAGGGCATTACGACCCGAACCACAACCCACATCCAAAGCACGGCCACCGTGTAAATAAGGCATGGCTGCCAGTACTTCGGAATGGGTGGCGGTCAGCTGATATTTTTTGCTGAAGTAATCCTGTGGCAGACAATAAAACCGTAGCTGACATTGCACATCATCACTGGCAGAACCAATCTTATGCCAGGCCTGTGGTTCAATAAATGGAGGCTGTTGCTCTGGGGTAAATACATGCTCAGACTGTACAGCACCCGATTCATCCAGCATGGCAAAATGCAACTCACCCTTTAATACGGTCAGTTTTGCCCAAGTACCGACTTTAGTATTGTGCTGATTTTTAAAACCTTGCGGAATACTCTGCTGTGTCCAGACAGGAAGTTCTTTATAACAAATAAGCTGTTCCATAAAAGACTGCGCTCCAAAGCATCGATTGTCGGTCTGAAATCAATCAGTTGACTAGGTTTTTAGCATATGCCGTTTAACAGCAAATTGAAATAAACCGATCGTATTGCATACAAACCAGCTACCCTATAAAAAACAAAAAACCGTCCGGTACGGACAGTTTTTTGTTTTTTAAAAAAGAGAAGTAATAAAACTTCGGTTTTACTACAACAGTTGTTCGCGTAACCACGCCATGTATTTTTCTCGGTCCATAAAATCAGGCGAATTGCCTGTGTCCAGACTAAAATATTGCTGATTGAACTGAATCACAATCTGTTCGGTATGATGCCAGCCTTCAATCAGCTGGAAATACTGGTTGAAGAAAGACCGACTCTTGCCCCAATTGTTCAGGCTTTCCAGTTTCGGATATTTTTTATTTTCAACAAACTCACTGTATACATGCTGAATATCATCAAAAACATGTAGGGTTTTCATGACTCACCTGCCTAGATTTCATGTTGTGATCTTTGCGACCGTTTTAATCTAACAACAGAGTTTGAACAACAAATGACAGTCTTATTGCAAAACTGTCATGTTTGAAAAGATGAGATGCTTTTGTTCAACTGCATGATATAGCTAAATTCTAAAGAATATTTATGTTTAATTCCATTGAGAAACTTTTAACCCATCATGGATACGCGCCAAGGTGGCATGGATGCCAACGGTTGAACAGAGGTTTCAGGGATGAACTTCTGTTCAGCACAGGCATTTGCTTACTTTGTGCCAGCAAAGTAAAAAATCATCTACGCGAGAATATTTAAATATCAGCATTTCTTTAAGTTTATATAGGTATTTTATTTGATATAAATTTTATTGATTACCTAGCGTATGACTTATTTTCGTAAATCGCTATAGCTCTGCCGCGAAAAATCAAGAAAATTGAATCATTACAATCATCAAAAAATATCAATTTCTATATCATCCAACCTAGATAAAAACTAAAGGCAATGTAACCCATCCGCAACATCATGTTAGCACTTTGTAATTTTGGTTGAATAATCATGCAACCAAAACACTTGTCAAGCACCCTGTAACCAAACGAATCCACAGAAAGCATAGTATTCACAACGCATTATTTTCAAAACATTTTTTATAGAATGATGACTATGAATACGATTAAAACGACGATGGCGATTGCTTTAGTTACTGTAACCACTTCTGCTATGGCGACTACCACTGTAGAAGCAACTCCAGCTGCTAAAATTGCTGCATTAAAAGCACAAGTAAAAGCAGATACCACTCCAACTGCAACCACAGTTAAAGACGCTGCGGTAGCTAAAGCCGTAGCGACTAAAGATGCTGCTGTGGCAAACACTGTTGCAGCTAAAGATGCAACTGTAGCAAAAGCAGTAGAAACAAAAGATGCGACTGTTACTAAAACTGTAGCAGCTAAAGGTGCGACTGTTGCTAAAGCAACTGAAGCTAAAGATGCTGTAGTAGAAAAAACTGCTGAAGTGAAAGATGCGACTGCTGAAAAAGCGGATGCTGCTAAAGCTGAAGTAAAAGCTGAGAAAAAAGGTTTCTTCTCTTGGTTTAAAAAATCTGCTGCTTAATCTGCGGTAACGCATTTTAGCCGTAAAAAAAGGATGCCATTAATGAGCATCCTTTTTAGTTAGAGGAAAAAATATTTTTATTTAAATACTGCTCGACTAACGAATACCATTATTCAGTGTAGTTCCTTGCTGTTGTTGCAACTACCTGATTGCTTCATTTTGCGAGGTATTTTCCAGAAGACCCAATAAAATTTGCTCTCGAGCGATTTGTACATTGACGGCATTACGGTCTATACCAAAAGGCGCGAGGATAATATACAAGCCTTCTCTTGGATCAGGTGACTGTAAACCTCGTGCAACCGCCAGAACATATTGCTGCTGTTCCAATGGCAAACTGTTTATATCGGGCATTGGTCCATCAGGCACCAGATCTATGGTCGCCACAATAGTCGGATCAACAACAAAATTTTGAGTATCCAGCTGGATCTGCATAATCCGATGCTGCAAAACTCTCTCTTGTTGAAGGTCTTGTTGATATTGAATTACACGTGTGGTTTCGGTTTCAGCACTTAACTCGGATTCTGTTAAGGCACTTAATCCAGGTAAATCGACTGTATCGGCAAAAGTAAAGGAGGTTGAAAAACTTGTAGCCATCACAACGACAGCAAAAGATAGATATTTCAGGAGATTCATGGCAGTTTTACTCGAAAAATAAAAGTAAACAAACACCCTTCAACACCCATTATTCTATAATAAATGCTCTATTTGACTGCCTTTGCTCAGATAAGCGGTCCCGAAAAAATTCTAATTTTTATTTAAAAATCATTTGATTAAGAATCTTTATATACTTAGGATTTCTAATAAAAAATAAAATATTTATTCTATTAAAACTTAAAAAATCATATTTTTATATTCACTTGATCACATTAACATCACGATATAAAGCGAGCAGCTAAATCTTTATTTTTCCATCGTTCCCACGCGTAATAAGACAGGAAATGTTACATCTAAATTGTCTGGTGCAGCTTGTAAAGCCTCTGAAATCAGCTGTAGCGGATCATGATCATTTTTATCTTGATAATGCTTGAGCGCTGACCAGGTTTTTAAATAACTCAACAATTGCTGCGGTGCCCATTGATATTGTAAATGCAATTCTGGAACAGCCTGTTCATTAAAAGGAAATGGAATAGTCTGATACAGCTCATCAATATAACGGCGCTCAGCATCCCAATAACCGTTTAGCGTTTCAAAGTACAGCTGTTGAACCAGGCTATTAATCGCAGCATCCTCTACCTGAATTAAGCTATAACCAAGGGCAGCAAAAACCCCTTTTGGTTTAAGCACCCGTTTGACTTCTTTATAGAAGGCATCAAAGTCAAACCAGTGAATGGCTTGAGCCACCGTGACCAGATCAATAGAGTGTGCAGGAAGATTACTCTGTTCTGCCGCTTGCACCTGATAGCTGACATTTTCAAAATAAGGCGCTTGCTGCAACTGTGCTTCACTGATATCAGTTGCGATCACATGATCGAAATACGGAGCTAATAATTGGGTGAATTGTCCAGAGCCTGCTCCACAGTCCCATGCAAACGTCCGTTCTGAAACATGCTTTAAAATTTCTTTCACAATTTGGATGGAATAATTTGGACGCGCTTGTTTATAGTGAAGACTATGATTAGAAAAGAGGTCTTTCATTTAATTATTCTCAAAATATTTCTTAATTTAATCCATTACCTGATCAAGTGTAAAACTGGTCTGGGCAATTGGATTGAGCTGATCATTCAACTGATAATATTTAACATCATAAGTCCCGACTTTCCAGCCTTTCACTGGATTAAAACTAACCCAGTTCTGCTCTCGATTGACGCTCACCCGCTGTGGCATAAAAAACAGCACTTCACCTGTAGACTGGTTGCTCCAGCGCACAAAGACCTGCTCATTATTGGGTACTTTTCCCAAAGTATCAAAATGGGCAAATAACTGTTGTCCGGCATAAATCTGCCTCGGCAACACACTCCCTACTGAATATTGTTGCTGGGTCGTCACCGTAGCACGACCTGCCAAAACTTCATTCGGATCATTTTTTGCATCGATAAATTCAGCGATCAGACGCTTGGCAAACGCGTGTTTATTTTGAATATCGGATAAGTCATAGCCTGGAAAGGATTGGTTCAGATATTTATTGATCTGTTCAGTGGTCGCGCTATCTATAACTGAATTAACCTGCGCTTTCTGATTTTTCAGCTGCTGTTGTAAGACAAGACCCTCTTCAGGCTGAGTCTGCCCTTTGGGTTGGATACGCTGAATAAAATTTTCCACAGCAATATCCTGATTGTGCTCAGGAACAGGCTGTTCAGATTCAAGCTGGGATGAGGCAAAAAAATAGCCCAATCCAAAGCAGAGAATGCCAATAATGAGCGGCATAAAAAGTTTCATGATTTTTAATTACAATTTTTAATTACAAGTGATGGTTTCAGTCAGGTTTCCGACATTCACACTTAAACTTCCACTCGGAAATAATGTGCCTGCACTGACTTGCTGTCTGGTGAAATTGGTTCCGGACAGCAGTCTTAATCCTTCTGAAGTACAGATTCCCGTCTGGGTATTATTTGTGAGTCTTAACACGCAGCCATTCGTTGTTACTTTCTGCGTATTTACCACTGGCTGAGCACATACCTGAGTAACCACTGGTGAAGATGAAGACTGTAAATCACATGCGGAACAATCCTGACTCGCACCGCCACAAGCATTGGCTGCTCTTTCACTGCGACAGATATAGGTTTGTGAACCAAAAGTAAAAGTTTTTTCAAAAGAAGAGTTAAAGTTATCTCCGCTTCCACTGCCCCCACAGGCAGTCAGCAGGACAGAGAGTAAAGTTAAAATTGAACATCCGATTCTTTTCATTTTTTATGCTCGAATTGTTATTGACGTTATTTTATACGAAAAAAGTTCAGCCGAAAAAAACGCTGACAAAAAAAAACCTCAAACATAGTTTGAGGTTTTTTCGAATATGGTGGCGAGACCCAGGATCGAACTGGGGACACACGGATTTTCAATCCGTTGCTCTACCTACTGAGCTATCACGCCGATGCGGTGTATTAAGCCGGATCTGCCATCAATAGTCAATATAATTCATCACATTTTTATTTGATCGAATATTTTTTACCCAAAAAAAATCCCTGATGGGATCAGGGATTGAAATCTTGGAATAGATTTTGAATATGGTGGCGAGACCCAGGATCGAACTGGGGACACACGGATTTTCAATCCGTTGCTCTACCTACTGAGCTATCACGCCGATGTCGCGTATTAAACAGTCTAAGTGTTTTTCAGTCAAGCAGGTTTTATGCTTTTTTAAACAAACGTTTATTTTTACAGCAAATCTCAAGTTGTTTGATTATTTTTTATTTAAAACTTAATTCATTATTTAATCCAAAACTATTTTTAGGTATAAAAAAACAGCGCAATGGCTGTTTTTTTTATCATTTATTCAGGTTTAAATTTTTTCTAAATGCGCCAGACAACGATGAATTGCCCCACAGCCCGGTTCAAAAACTTTAACGCCTTTTTCTTCTTCGATTCGGCAGACTTCACTTACCAACCTTTCCGCGACGCCGCGTCCACGGTTCGCAGGATGAACTACGATATTTTCCAGGATCTTGCTTTCCCCTTGTCCAGTGCACCAAATCGCCCCAATCAACTTAGTATTAAATTCTGCTGTGTAAACTAAGGTATACTGAGCCAAGTTTTGCTCTAGTTGTTCAATGGCATCCTGCCCATCTCCAAATTCCGGGCTAGTGTCATACAGTCGCTCAAGCTGGCTGCGCACTTCGTCATTTTCTAGTGAAGTATAAGCATGTACGGTAATAGGCATTGATTAACCCTCCTGAGCAATCTAATATGCGATGATTTCGTCATCGCGAAAAAACATTTTACATCATCATTTTTGACGTTTTTGAGGAACGTGTCTATGACGCAACGTATCAGTGAAGTGGTAAGAAACACTAACGAAACCAAAATCCGAGTTCGTGTGAATCTTGATGGTACGGGTCAAGGCACCCTCAACACAGGTGTTCCATTTCTAGATCATATGATTGATCAAATCAAGCGACACGGCTTGTTCGATATCGATATTCACTGTGATGGTGACCTGGATATCGATGACCATCATACTGTCGAGGACTGTGGTATCACACTCGGTCAGGCTTTCGCCCAAGCATTGGGTGATAAAAAAGGCTTACGACGTTATGGTCATTTCTATGCACCACTGGATGAAGCTTTAAGCCGTGTTGTGGTCGATTTATCCGGTCGTCCTGGCTTATGGATGGATATTCCATTCACTCGCGCCCGTATTGGTACCTTTGATGTTGATCTATTCTCTGAATTTTTTCAAGGCTTTGTGAATCATGCGTTAATGACGCTGCACATTGACAACCTGAAAGGCAAAAACAGTCATCACCAGATCGAATGTACATTTAAAGCCTTTGCACGCGCGCTACGTATGGCCTGTGAAATTGATCCACGTGCTGAAAATACTGTTGCTTCAACCAAAGGAACGTTGTAATGACCCGTATTGCCCTTCTTGACTATGGCATGGGAAATTTACACTCTGCAGCCAAAGCCCTGGAACATGTGGGCGCAACTGTCGATGTGACCAATGATCCTAAATTAATTACCCAGGCCGATAAAATTGTATTTCCCGGTGTCGGTGCAATGCGTGACTGTATGCAAGGCATGCATGAAGCTGGTATTGATGAAGTGGTACGCAATGCCGTATTCAACAAACCAGTTCTAGCAATTTGCGTCGGTATGCAAGCGTTAATGCAGCACTCTGAAGAAAATGGCGGTGCAGATGCACTGGGTATTTTTGAAGGCGAAGTAAAGCATTTTCCTGAGATGGCGGGTTTAAAAGTGCCGCACATGGGCTGGAATCAAGTCCATCAGGCAGACCCAAGCCATCCCATGTGGAAAGACATTGAACAGGATGCGCGTTTCTATTTTGTGCATAGTTTCTATGTTGAACCGAAAGATGCTGCCCTGGTTGCTGCAACCTGTGACTACGGTTTAGAGTTCTGCACGGCCTTGCATAAAGAAAACCTGTTTGCGACCCAGTTCCATCCAGAAAAAAGTCATACCGCAGGTCTACAGTTACTGAAAAACTTTGTGGAATGGAGCATCTAAAATCAGACTTTTAAAAAACTTAGATAAACATTTTAAAAGCTCAACTCTGGTTGGGCTTTTTTATTGCCGTAAATTGCCTGACTTATATAAATTTGACTGTTTTTTATGCATTTCAGTTGCTATGATGATTAAACAAATCATTATATTTAAACAATAATTAAAATTAAGGGGAATAAAAAAATGAATCAAACATATCCAACCAGTGAATCCGCATTAAGCCCAAGTGGACGTTTTGGCCGCCTCTCTTATTTAGGCTGGAACATGCTGATGAGCTTTTTCATCCTGATCATTATTGGGATTATTGCGGCCTTTTCACCTAACTTATTTACTGATCCTTCTACCATGACCGGCTCTTCCATGGTGGCGGCTGTGCTCATGGGGATCGCCTACCTTGCCTTATTATATTTTAGTTTTGTTTTTACCATTCGCCGCCTGCATGACCGTAATCACATGGGTTGGTTATCCCTTTTAATCTTGGTTCCTGGAATCAATATTATTTTTGCTGTTTACCTGATTTTTGCCAAAGGCGATGACAGAAGCAACCAATATGGGCCTCGACGTATCACCAAAGGCTGGGAAAAGGTTTTAGGATGGATGTATATACTCATTTTTCCGATCGGTGTTTTAGCAGCGATTGCGATACCAGCTTATCAAGACTACGTGACTCCCTCTCAACAAGCGCAGATAGAACAGAGTATCCATCACGTTGATTAATGCTTCTAAATTCTGGATAAAGCTCATAATGAATGGGCTTTATTTTTGCCTAAAATCTGAAAAGCGATTAAGCTGAATTTAAAATAAATCACTGTATCGATTCATCATGGAAGAGCCTCTGCTTCAAACGCTACCCAGCAAAGAACAAATTCAGGAATTACCTATATTTCAGAATCTTCCCATGCAACAGATTCATCTTATTAACAGCATTGAACAATGTCTTGCCCTTGAAAATGAGCTGAAAAGCTATGCATTACTGGGTTTCGATACCGAATCCAAACCGACCTTTGCCAAAGGTGAAGTGTCAACAGGGCCGCATCTGATTCAATTGGCCAGTCATGACACAGCCTATTTATTTCAAATTAACCCTCAAATATTAGAATTTCTAAAACCTGTTTTTGAGAATCGGGATCAAGTTAAAGTAGGTTTCGGCTTAAAAAATGATGCCCATCTTTTTCGCAAAAAAGGCATTGAGCTGAATAGCGTGATTGAACTGTCGAAATGTTTTTCCGCCTTTGGCTTTTCTAATCCCATGGGGCTAAAAAATGCCATGGCACTTCTATTTCAAGTGAATTTTCCCAAAAGCAAAAAAATCAGTACCTCAAATTGGGCACGTAAAACACTGACACCCCATCAAATTCAATATGCGGCTGCCGATGCGTATGCACCTGTACTGGTGTTTGAAGAATTGCTGGGTTTAGGCTTAGTGCCTAAACTTATTCCCAACACTTCATTAAAATTACGCATTCGCCCGAATAAAATAAAAGCTGAAACTGAGGCTTAGAGATTTAACAATATTTTGCTAAGATGACAAACAATAACTTTAACGAGATTAAGCAAGGAGCGAAAGCATGCTGATCATCCCTGCAATTGACCTGAAAGATGGCAAATGTGTCCGTTTAAAACAAGGCCGTATGGAAGATGATACCGTATTTTCCGACGACCCCGTGGCAACTGCACAGCATTGGGTAAATGAAGGCGCGCGCCGCTTACATTTGGTTGATTTAAATGGTGCTTTTGCCGGTACGCCAATTCATAAACCTGTGGTTGAAGCGATTGCTAAAGCGCAGCCTGAACTTCCAATTCAAATTGGTGGCGGTATTCGTTCGCTTGAAACCATTGAACATTACTTGGATGCAGGCGTATCTTTTGTCATTATCGGAACGAAAGCGGTTCAAGATCCAGCTTTCGTCGAAGAAGCATGCAAGAAATTTGCAGGCCGCATTATTGTTGGTATCGATGCCATGAATGGCATGGTGGCTACCGATGGCTGGGCAAATGTCACTGATGTAAAAGCGACTGATCTTGCCAAACGTTTTGCAGATGCGGGTGTATCGAGCATTGTCTATACTGACATCGCACGTGATGGCATGATGCAAGGTGTTAACATCGAACAGACTGTAAATTTGGCGACCTATTCAGGTCTTCCTGTGATCGCGTCTGGCGGTGTGACCAACCTTGACGACGTTCGCAACTTAAAAGGCCAACCCGGCATTTTAGGTGCGATTACCGGCCGTGCAATCTATGAAGGCACACTGAACCTTCGTGAAGCGCAATCACTTTGGGATGATCAATCCATTTAATAAGGTTCCACATCCTTAAGAGGTCTTCGGACCTCTTTTTTATTTCAATCAATTTATCTTTGTGTAGACATGTCAAACGCTCCTTCCTGGTTTAAAAACAAAGCCCCGCAACTGGCCTTAATTATGATTACCATGATTTGGGGCGGGTCATTTCTTACCGTGCAATACGGTTTAAATTTTGCCAGTCCAATGTTTTTTGTCGGCTGTCGCTTTATGACAGCCATGCTTTTTGTCAGCTTGTTTTCCTGGAAAGATTTAAGGGGTATTCATCTGAAAGAAATTGCTGCGGGTGCATTAATTGGCTTGTTGATCGCGATTGGCTATGGCACCCAAACCATTGGGCTACAAAGTATCAGTAGCAGTGAATCAGCTTTTCTAACCGCGCTGTATGTGCCTTTAGTACCGCTTCTATTGTGGCTATTGTTTCGTAAAACTCCGCAAATTATGACCTGGTGTGGTGCAGGATTGGCTTTTCTCGGTTTAGTATTTTTGACCGGCAATGGCTTTGGGCAAGTACAACTGAACTTTGGGCAAATTATTACCATTCTCGGTTCAATCGCGATTGCCCTTGAAATTATCCTGATTGGTTTTTTTGCCGGTAAAGTCAATGTACGCCGCGTAACCGTGATTCAGCTCGGCTTTGCGTCTGTTTTTGCTTTTTGCATGATGCCTGTGACGGGTGAAGCATGGAATCCATCATTTTCTTGGCCACTGATGATCATTCTATGTGGACTAGGCTTGGCCAGTGCAGCCATTCAATTGGTGATGAACTGGGCACAGCGCGAAGTTGATCCTTCACAAGCTGCTATTATCTATTCGGGTGAACCGGTCTGGGCTGCCTTGATTGGACGTATCGCTGGTGAACGCTTACCTATTGTTGCCATTTTAGGTGGTGCATTGGTGGTAATGGGTGTGATTGTGAGCGAATGGAAACCGAAGTTTTTGAAGAAGAATAAAGAGCTAGCTCGCTAATTTTCTCTTTTTATTAGCTCAATTACTAAGATGAAAATTGATCAAATTTAACCAAAATTAGTGAATAAGCTCACTTAGACAAAATTATTTTTACCTTAAAAAGAATAAATAAAAAAGGCAGCTTTAAGCTGCCTTTTTTATTATCAATCGTTCTTATTGATACATCGGTTGATTATCGTTCAAGCGGATAATGCCGCGGATAGCACGATAGACAATCCAGATCCAGGAAATGCCAATAACCGTAACACAGAACGTGGTTGCAATAAGTGCAACACCTGCAAAAAGATCGGTATTTTCACCGGTAAAAAATAAGAAAAAGAACGGAATAAAAGCAATAATATTCCAGAATAAATACCACCAGAAGGTACGAATTTGCCAGGTAAAATGACTTTCGAAAATAGAGCCGCGTACATCGTTGCGTTTGACATAGTTAATGATTAATGCAATGACCGCCAGTAAACCACCTGAAAAAATAGCAATAATATAAAGGATATAAAGAACTAAAGTCAGGGTACGATTAGAATCTTTATCTATAGAATAATTCATTGTTATACCTTTTAAAGTAATTGCTCTCCTTTAAAATTTAATGACATTTAAAGGAGAAATTAGCCATAAAATCAAAAGAATGTTTAAGGCTATGGTACAAAAATAAATCTTTCTAAACGGTTGTTTTTGTGTTTTATGGCGCAATTTTTCCTGTGCCAGCCATGCTGTAGGCCAGCCCCCAAGAAAAGATAAAATATGCAAAGTCTGCTCAGGTACACGGCGGTTACCCAATAATGCTGCCTCTTTATCTTGCCCATACATCCAGTAAGTCAGAGCATTGATGATACTGATAAATAACAACACCATTCCACTCAATAAACCGGCTATAGCGAAAACAGCCAAAGCCAAAATATAGCCCACACAGGCGATTTGCATTGGTTTTAATTTTTGTGGTTGTCCCTTTACGTTTTTCGGTTTTGGCACTATTTTTTGTGTTTGCGATGCTTTGAGATACATGACCTGTTGCGCACGAAAACGCCCTTCCCCGTCCAGTAATACCGTGTATTCTAGTGCACAACCAACAATCGGGCGTGGACCTTGACGAACAAAATCCTTTATGTGTAAAAACACGCGATCTTTCGAGGCATCATTCGGTTGAATAAAACCATAGCCTTTTTCATCAAACCATTCGACTAATCGCCCCTGATCGCGCATTTTTATTTCCTATTTATTTTTAAGCAGTCACAAATTTTAGTCTCTCTACGAGCATATTACGCATCTCTTGTGGGTTTTTCTGCAAAATATCATCTCCAATACGTCCCTGTTGTGCATTTTTTTGTGCCACTTGTAAACGCATCAGCCAAAACCGCGCTGCTGCCATCGCCAAATATATCTCTAAACAGGCTTTTTCATCAGTCGTTAATGGACGTACCGTTTCATACGCTTCTAAGAACGCTTGTGCTTTAACTTCATTTAAATGCACATCTGGATATTCGGTACAGAAGTCATTTAAAGTAATGGCGATATCAAACAGGAACTCATCTTTATTCAGTTCGTAAAAATCCAGAATACCTTTTAATTCATTGTCTTCAAACAAGGTATTGTCACGGAACAAGTCTGAATGAATAAAGCCTTTTGGACGGTTAGGATAGACCGCTGTTAAAGCATCATGCAGACCCAAAACTTCACTCAATAAAATAGCATCTGCAGGATTTAAAGTCGGTTTTAATTCTTTAGCGACTTGTAACCAATAATCATGATTACGATATTCTGCCCGTTCTAAGGGAAAATCTTGTAGTGCGATGTGCATTTTCGCCTGAGCAATCGCTATCGCTTGTGCTTGTTCCATAGTCGATGGCATTGGGTGTTGACCCATCAGACGTGGCGCAATTTGAGCAGGCTTGTTTTTTAAGCTATGAATAGCTTTACCCGCATAATTTAATGGCACCGGCACCGCTAAACCCTGTTTGCCTAAATGTTCAAGTACAGGAACCAATTCCCCTGCACCTTGCTCATCCATCTCTTCAAATATAGTCAGTACGTACTGGGTACCATTTTCACAGACTAAAAAATAATTCGTATTTTGAATACCTCCTTGAATGGGAATCAGGTCAATCACCTCTAATCCATAAGGTGCTGCAAAAGCCTGAACTTCCTGTAAAGTCAAAGTGGTATAAACCGACATAGAAAACCTGCAAAAAAACTTACATAATTTTGATAGAATACCTGCTCCCACTACCAAGGTGTAGCACCTTCGTGGCGAAGTTTCATAATCGGCTGTTATTTTTGGAAAAAATTATGCTTGCTAAACGTATTATTCCTTGCCTTGACGTAGATAATGGTCGAGTGGTGAAAGGTGTGCAATTCCTTGATATTCGTGATGCAGGCGATCCGGTTGAAGTGGCACGTCGCTACAATGAACAAGGTGCCGATGAAATTACCTTTTTAGACATTACTGCAACCTCTAGCGGCCGTGACACTACATATCGTACTGTTGAACGTATGGCAGAAAGTGTATTCGTTCCACTAACCGTGGGTGGCGGTGTGCGCAAAGTAGATGATATTCGATCATTACTCAATGCAGGTGCAGATAAAGTCAGCATTAACTCGGCTGCGGTGTTTAATCCGGAATTTGTACAAGAGGCATCGCAACGTTTTGGTGCACAATGCATTGTGGTCGCCATTGATGCGAAAAAAACCGGCGACAATAAATGGGAAATTTTCACTCACGGCGGCCGTAAGCCGACTGGCATTGATGCCATTGAGTGGGCGGTGAAAATGGCCGAATACGGTGCGGGTGAACTACTGATTACTTCGATGGATGCAGACGGTACCAAAGCCGGTTATGATCTTAAGTTAATGCGTCAAATCAATAATCGTGTGAATATTCCAACTATTGCTTCAGGTGGGGTCGGCTGTTTACAACATTTAGCAGATGGTATTTTACAAGGCGGAGCCGATGCAGTTTTGGCAGCCTCTATTTTCCATTTTGGTCAACACACCATTCCTGAAGCAAAACAATATCTGGCAGCTCAAGGCATTGAAATGCGTCTTTAATTTTTTGATGTGATCAAGCTTAAAAGGGTGTTTTAACAACACTCTTTTTTATTTTAATAAAGCAATAATAAAATTTGAGATAAAGAAAAGGAGTCTTTGAGACTCCCTATAAATCAAGAAAACTACAGCGCGGTTTCCTGAAACGTAAAACCAAAAACATATCTATTCGCCGTCAAGTTATCTTATAAATTAACGATGCGGCAAATATAGAGTAAAAAATAAACGAAATATTGACTATCCATGCCGAAAATATTGACAATTTACGACATATCTTAAAAAAGACCGTCTATAGCGTATATTTTAGCTCAAAAGCTCAGTGTAATTCGTTGGCATTAAAATATCATAAGATAAATTCCTTTATAGCTTCCCTGATTCTTCAGGTAACCTTTCTACCCATTTTGCTGGAAAGTAACTATCTGCGACAAAATTCAATAGCTTGGAAATAGACTGGGGTAAGGTGATACCTAACGGATTCTGTTCTTGCAAATCTTTAGTTGAAATCACTCGCGTTCCGAGCACGTAGTCAAACCAGGGCTTGGTCACACACCAGTTCGCATCCTGATTTGAGTTCATATGATGATCATAATGCCAGGGAATTTTTTTCATTGCCCAATCCGACTCTAAATGGGCACGTCGATGAATATAATAATAGTTACAGGTGCTATATACCGCAGCCAGAGCCATGCCTTTAGAGACAGGATAAAACATTAAGCTGGTGCTGGTCGCTACCACTGCCAGAGAAACGATTTCATTTTTCGTACGCCAATTTGAAATACCTTCGACATAGCCATGGTCATAAAAATCCGTTTTTCGAACTTCACGATGATGCTCCCAATGCGATTTCATACTGTCAGGTACGGGACTATAGCGCGGCTTTCCACTTCGATGAGTACCGTGCAAAATATATTTATGAGCGACCCATTCAAAGCCATTGGCCACCACCAATCCAACCAGAAAACCTTTCCACATATCTATTTTCTCCTCATCCTGTATTGAATATAGGCAATGAACTGTGCTAAATATTGACCCTAAAATAAAACCTCATTGACAAATTACGACAACAAAAAGATCACGATCACGATGCAGCAATTAAAAGACTATACAGGCTCGGTATACGGTGGACTCGGGCATTTACTTTACGCTTACAGTCAAGCTAAGGGTCTCGCTATTTCTGAAAAACTGGAACGGGTTCAAAATCTTGAACGTTTCGACTTCAGTCTTTGGCGCGAGTTACTGATAGATATTGAACAACAGGTCCAAATTGCGACCTTGGGTCTGGACATTGCCGAACATATGCAACCCAAGCATCTCGGAATTATTGCCTATATTGCGCTGTCTTGTAATACCTTGGGCGAAGCTTTATATCGTTATCACGATTTTCATCGTTTGGTTTATGATGGCAGTAGCTTACATGTCAATATGCGTGGAGATTATTTGGCAATTGGTTGGGGAGAAATTCCTGTTCATTTGACCACTCAAGTCACTCATGAAATTGCTATCGCATTAATGCTGCAGTTTGTTAAACACTTTATGGAGTTTGAAGATATACATTTACATGAGGTTCATTTTGTCCATCCGGTTCCAAAAAATATCGCGTTGTATGAGCAGTATTTCCATTGTAAAGTCCGCTTTTCTCAACCCACTGCTCAGATTATTATACCACTTCAAGAACTGGCTAAACCCTTCCCTCAAGGCGATCAAACCTTACAGCATTTACTGATGCAGCAAGCGTATGCTTTACTCGATAAGCTCCCTAACTCCACCCAGCTTGACCATCGTCTGCAAAGAGCTATCTTGACCGGTCTTCAAAAAAACCGCTATCAAATTAAACCGATTGCCGAACAATTAGGCATGTCTGTACGCCAGTTGCAACGCCATTTACACCAGCAAGGTGCCACTTACCAGCAGCGTATGCAAGAAGTTCGACATCTGTTGGCCGAACAATATTTAAAAGATCCGCATTTGAGCCTACAAGAAATTGCTTTATTACTGAGCTATTCTGAACAAAGTGCCTTCCAACGTGCCTTTAAACAGTGGACTGGCTCTACCCCTCAACAATGGCGACAACAGCAATATTTATAAAATCTGATTCCTTGTATTATTTATCGAGTCGTTATTTATCTAGTCATTGATGCCACCTTAGCAGCACTATTTTTTTATATGTGATTGTACAAGGTCAAGCAGGCTTTACAGGCACAGACGGTTTTGCCAGTAATGGATTTTCCGAGTTATCTCGGGGTAAATATTCCATGACCTCGGCTTTAATTATTAGGATTGTATTAACTGCCATATTTCTGATTGGGATTATGGGGGGACTGAAAAACGTGCACCTGCGGGGTTTTCGCCTATTGCCATCGGTCTGACTTTAACCCTGATTCATTTAATCAGTATTCCAGTACAAACCTTGGTGAATCCGGCACGTAGTAGCGGTGTTGCCTTCTTTGCAGAAACAGTCACATTATAAGCCAGCTTTGGTCATTCAGGGTAACTCCAACTTTTGGTGCCATTCTTGGCACACTGATTTATAAAGTAGTGGTCTCGGAAAAGACTAAAACAACCTCAATAAAAAAAGCTCACATCTGGTGTAATGCCGATCAGTTAAGGGGTTTCACCATAAACTTCTTGACCTCTGGAGTAATCCACAGCAGATACTTATCTTTCTAAATCAAATATTTGTAGCTTGTTTTGCTCCTTGCGAAGCTTTGCTTCTCAATAACAAAATAAGAAGCCTCAAAATATATTTTGAGTTCGCAAGAAAAGCACCTTACAAAGAGTTTAAATCATTTATTTAAACTCTTTTCATCACAAAACTTGTCCACTGCGTAAATGAAGAAAAATTGCAAAAACTGTATTTTTTAAATTTAGTTTTACCTTGCGCTGTAAACAAAGCATGGCTTTGTTCTTGCTCAAGTTACGAATGACGTTTCCACTTATCAAATAACATGATGAATTCAAAGTTAAAAACTCCTATCAATTGTCAACCAATTGATATTACACCTCTGATAAGTTTTTTTATGTTCCATATGGAACATAATATTTTAGTGGTATTTATAAAAATGGATTCTCAATTTCCTGTTCATCTTGACGATCAATTTTTTCAGGCAAGTTGGCTTCATTTTCTAAAGCACTGACTACAGCATTTAAAAAAGCCTGTAAGGCTTTAGCAGCCTGCAAACCGGCCTGATCTTTAGTCAGCTGCAAGTTGCCATAAATACTGACGCAATCTTCTTGGTTTTCTAAAGTGAGGTCATGAATAGCATGCGATTCGCTACCATTTTCAAAAGGCTTGAACATTGTATTCTCACTGATCTTTGTTGTCATTTAAAAAGTAGGATGATTACCTCCATCCTACCTAAAAAAGGCTTATTTCAACAACTGTAAAATGTACTGTAAAAGTCCTTCGATCAATTGTTTAACAATCGCATCTTGAGTATTTGGATCAATTGTCGGAGCTGCATTCTTGTTCTCACCCGATTGCGTTGTCGTAGCCTTTGAAGATGAACTTACAGAGGAAGATTTAAACTGTTTCTGTAAAGTGGCAAGTGCATCTGTACTGACCTCTTCGGCACATTGGCTTTCTGCATCCCAATATGAATAAGCAATTTTCTGCGTCGCTTTGACCGCACTTGCCTTTAATGGCAAATTGTAAGTATTACGCTTTTGGTCTTCTGTTAACTGAGGAAAAATATTAATTCCCGTGAGATCTTCCAAGGCACATATGCTGATCACCTGAACTTTTGGTGCAGTATTTTTCAGGGTATTGTCGGCATAGTACACCCCTGCCGCTCCTGTTTTTGGTATATAGATGGCTTTATAGGTCGCTGTTGGAACAATTACACCCTTACCAATGGTTTTAAGTTTTTTAGCAGCAAATACTGGTCCAGTCACCACATAAACATCTTGCTTCTGCTTGGTCACAATCGCACGTGTGGCTTCTTCTAACTCACGCCAAACTTGCTGATTATTTTTTGGTGCTTGCGGCACCATATTGGCTAACGAGAAACTGTCATTTTGTGCAGCTTTATTGGGCATGTCTGCATTTGGCGCCATATGTCCGCGGTCATAACCTGATGCTTTGTAGTCCGACAATGTCGCCTGATGCTCTACTTTGACTTTGGATTCTTCATGAAAACTATCTTCACGCGGAATTTTTTGACTTAAACGTTGCGGAGTCAAGGCTTCCGCAACCCACAAAGGCGTTTTAGACACGCCTGAATACATCACATTGAAACCATTAAAACACAAGGGATAAGTATTTTTATGAAGACTTTCTTTTGTTAAATAAGGTGGAATATCACGATAAAATTGATCTAAACACGCTGAATTCGATGAAGATGGCAATGAAACAAATTGCTGAATTTTTTCTTGTCCAAAGGCAATCGCAAAACTACTGGTCGCGACTAAACCCAAAATAATTTTTAAACTATTTTGATTTAAAAGTTGAAGCCAAGATTTACTGGTTTTACGTTTCTTAATTGCCATTTCTAAATAAACACTCATTTTCCATGAGCTTAACAAGCAGGAAAAATGAAGTATATGTAGCGAAAGTTGTTTGTTTAACATTTAAACAAAACATGGTTAACAAAAATACAGTTGTTGTAACAATATGTCTAATTTTCTAAAGCTTTTATGAAGACTCTTAATGACTTTACGTATGTTTGATTGAAAAACCGATCCTAACTATGACAAGGTAAAAATATGCAAGATTCGGAATTATTATTTCTACGGAGTATTTTATGCATTCGAAGCTTTTAGGTTTAAGTCTCGTTACAGGACTAATGAGTGCAACTGCATTCGCAGAACCCGCAATTCAGCCTGGCGATTCTTTAGAAAGTTTATCTAAAGTTAAAGTGACTACTACCGTGAATGGTCAAGCAGGTTCGATTCAAGATTTAGTGACAAGTGGTCAAATCCGTATTGTCGATGCAAGTCAAATCGCTACTGAACCAACTCAAGCAGGATCTGAGACCCAACACGTACAAACCAATTCAGCTGTAGATGTAAATGCACCTCAAGCTACGGATATAAATACAACAGCACAAGCCGTTGAAGCATCCCCAGAGCAAGCGGACAGTCCTGCTCTCGAGCAAACTGCTCAAGCTGCATCAGAAAATGTAGATCCAATGCAACCTAATCCGGAATTAGCTGCACAACAAGCTGAACAAGTCATGGATCAGGAAACTGCTGCACAAGCACCTGTAAATGAAACCCTTGAAAATGTTGCTGCTGCACCTATGACTTCACCCTCTACTGATGAACCTGTCAATGCTGCGGATATGTCACAAACTGATGTCACCAATGAAGCTGTCGCTGCGGCACCAGTGAATACTGCTGAAACAAATGAAGCTTTTGCGGCTACACCTGAAGCTGTACAACCCAATGATGCTGTGCAGGCTGTACCAGCAGCTGATATTAATGATGCTCCTGTGAATGCCTCTCCTGAAGCTCCAGTGGTAGAACAAACAGAGAACTAATCACTCTCTTCCCAGACTTTATCCTCCAGATAATAAAAAACCAAGGATTTTCCACCTTGGTTTTTTATTATCTGCTGTTTAACAAACTATATTTCGATTTGACTACCCAGCTCGACCACACGATTAGGTGGAATCTGATAAAAATCGCTCACTGGACTGGTGTTACGTTGCATAGAAATAAACAGTTTTTCACGCCATGGAGACAAACCGTCTCCAACCGTATGAATCAGTCGGTCACGCGAAATAAAGAAGCTCATTTGCATCATATCGAAGTCAAAACCTAACTGTTGATAGGCCTGTTCAAGTGCTTCTGGAATATTGGGCTGATCTTTAAAACCGTAATACAGCGAAATACGATAGAAACGATTGTCCAATTTTTCGACTTTGGTCCGCTCTTCTTGCGCCACATAAGGAATATCACGGGTCATGACAGTCACCATAATGTTCAGCTCATGCAGTACCTTGTTATGCTTGATATTGTGCAACATGGCATGCGGCACGATATTGGGTGTGCCGGTTAGAAAGACCGCTGAACCGGGAACAAATTGAGTTTCCGCGCTCATGCTAATACTTTTAATAAACAGATCTATCGGTAAAGCATCTTTTTCTAAACGTGCCAGCACAATTTCCCGTCCCGCCTTCCAGGTCATTAAAAGGGTATATACCGCAGCGCCGATCAGAATTGGCACCCATCCTCCAGAAATGATTTTTAATGAGGTTGAGGCCACAAAGATAAAATCAATCAATAAGAATGGTACGGCAAATAACAGAACTTTCCAGACCGGCCAACGCCAAAAACCATAGGCCAGAAACGAAATTAAGATCGTACCGCAAAGCATGGTCATAGTGACAGCCACACCATAAGCACTGGCCAAATTGGCACTATTTTCAAACAGCAAAATCAGGATAACCACCGAAATGAATAACACCCAATTGATGAATGGCAAATAGACTTGGCCTTGCTCAACATCTGAAGTGTGATGTACAGTTAAGCGCGGCAAATAGCGTAGTTGAATCGCCTGATTGGTCATGGAGAATACGCCAGTAATCACTGCCTGTGATGCAATGACTGCCGCAGCAGTCGCCAAACCAATCATGGGAAATAAAGCCCAATCAGGAACCAGCATATAGAATGGATTAGCAATTGCATCTGGGTTACGTAGCAACAAGGCTCCCTGTCCTGCATAGTTAAACAGTAGACAAGGTAAAACGATAATGAACCAGGCGAGGCGTATCGGTAAGCGACCAAAATGTCCCATATCGGCATATAAAGCTTCGCCCCCGGTCATGGTCAGAATGACTGCACCCATGGTCAGAAAAGCTACATAAGGCTGATGGACAACAAAGTTAAAGGCCCAATGTGGACTCACCATGGTCAATACAAATGGTGTTTGAATAATACTCCATACCCCGAGTGCACCAATGGATAAAAACCAAGCCATCGTTAATGGACCAAAGAATTTCCCCATAGTCGCCGTACCATGCCGCTGTACCAGAAATAATCCAGCCAAAATACCAATTGCTAAAGGCATTAGCCATTGGTTAAACATGGGTGTAGCGATACTCAAGCCTTCAATGGCTGACAGGATAGAAATTGCCGGAGTAATAATGCCGTCACCAAAAAAAAGTGATGCACCAATAAATCCCAAGGCAATCAGGTAAATCTTTTTGTTCTCGGCAATACGTGATGTCCGCAGGTTCAATGCCAATAACGACATAATCCCGCCTTCACCATTATTGTCCGCACGCATAATAATAGTGACGTATTTGAAACTAATTGTCAGCATCATGCACCAGAAGATCAGCGACAAAATGCCAAGGACTGATGCTTCGGTAATAGCGAGATGTGCGGTGAGGAAACATTGCCGAAGCGCATACAGTGGGCTGGTGCCAATGTCTCCGAATACAACCCCAAGCGCTGCGAGGGTAATCACAGGCAAGGCGGCTTTCTTTGCAGTACTTTGCATATTTTGTCTTCGTTTTTAGACACTATTTTTTCGCCATCATATCACCGAGATAAAACTTTTGCTTTAAATCAATTGTTTCAACTTGGCAGAGCTGTTTTTTTTCGTTATTATCGCGGCGCAATGGTGAAGTGTCCGAGTGGCTGAAGGAGCACGCCTGGAAAGTGTGTAAACGTTTATAGCGTTTCGAGGGTTCGAATCCCTCTTTCACCGCCAAACATTACTCTCATGATGTCTCATGGTGTCCTAAAAAGCTTAAATCTAAAGGGTTTAAGCTTTTTTTGTATCTAATACTGTCTGATAATGCCTATTGAAATCTTGATGTAGTTGGGGGTATAACTAGGGGTATAACAAATTACCCCCATTTTTATACCCCCAGTTTCTTCGGAAAAATTACAATGCTTACTGATGCTCAAGTCAGAAGAATTAAACCATCAGAGAAAAAAACTAAATATTCTGATGAAAAAGGCATGTATTTGGAGGTCACACCTTCAGGCGGTATGTATTGGCGTATGAAATTCCGCTTCAATAGCAAAGAAAATATTTTCAGCATTGGCACATATCCAGATACGACACTTGCCCAAGCAAGAAGAATGCGAGACGAAGCTCGACTCCAATTAAAAGATGGGATTAACCCCAATGAGGCAAAGAAACAAAAGAAACAGCAAGCCGATGAAAATATCCTGTTTAAATCTCTAGCTATGGAATGGATGGAGGATCGTAAGAGCATTATTAAAGAAGGTACATATTTACGTGACTTATCTGTATTTGAAAAAGATCTGTTCCCAGCATTAGGTCATATGCCTATTGATCAGATTAAAGGAAAAGATATTCTGGCTTGTGCCAAAAAAATTGAAGCACGTGGTGCACAAGAAATGGCAAAGCGCTCCATTCCTTTAGCTGGACGTATTTTCCGCTTTGCAATTCGTAAAGGTCTGATCGAAAATGACCCAACACCACACTTGCAAGAAGCTTTAAAGCCCCGAAAAGTAAAGCACATGGCTCGTTTAGATATTTCTGAATTTCCTCCATTTCTTGAACGGATGGATCATTATCATGGGAATATCTTGGTTAAAACAGCATTACAGTTCATAGCCTTAACTTTTGTTAGAACGTCTGAACTGATCAATATGGAATGGGATGAAATTGATTTTGAAAATAAACTATGGCGCATCCCAGCCTATAAGATGAAAATGGCTTTACCACATATTGTTCCTTTATCTACACAGGCTATTGAGTTACTCAAAGGGTTACAGCCTATTACTGGTAATAAGCAATTTGTTTTTTATAACCACAGTACAGCTAAGCCTTTAAGTAACAATGCTCTTTTAAGTGCGATTCGAACCATGGGGTATATGGGGAAAATGACTGGTCACGGCTTCCGTGGACTTGCCTCTACGACACTGCATGAGAAAGGCTATATGCATGATGCAATTGAAATACAGCTAGCACATACTGTAGGGAATGCCGTATCTCAAGCCTATAACCATGCACAACATTTAGAATATAGAACTAAGATGATGCAGGAATGGTCAGATTTTATTGATAGTTTAAGAAATAAGATTGTGCCTTTTCCTAAATACAAGCAGGCTTAAACTATAATTTATAAATATTTTCTTGATTCACTTGTTTAAATTGGTAGGATACCCTACATTTATTAATAATAAAAATGAAAGGATATTATTAATGGTCAAGACTAGAACTGAAATTAATCAAGAAAGTAATGAACGCCGTGGCATTGTAAATAAAGCATTTAAGCTACATGAGAATACAGTTAATGCAATTCGTAGTCTCGCTGACGACTCGGAGAAATCCCAGGCTCAACTTATAACCAATGCCTTTGATGGCTTTTATACTCCGCTGCCTGCGGGTTATGAACATGAAGATGGTGAAGACATCTCATCTGATATCTATATCTATCATCCCTATGGATTAGAAACATGGCTCATTATTACCAATGTAAGAGATGACTATGATGAAGACCGCGAAATCGATTTCTACGAAATTAATTTTGAGGACATGATTAATCATTTTATTAGTCAGCATTTGCCAGGTCTTCACATTAACCATATTAAAGTTTTCTATACCCCTATACTCGGTTCAGGTGAATTTTATAGACCGGACTTTTCCAAACTAAAGCAAGAAATGTACAAAGAATCTGTCTCGTTCTTTTTTGACTTATTTCATGAAATGCCCACACTTTTTAGATATAAAAATCTTCAAATGGTGCAAATGTTGGAAGAGTCGAAGGAGTATGAAAAATTAGCAAAATTATATTGATGGGTCATATACAAAATATAAGAACGACCGTGGCCTAAGCCACGGTCGTTCTTAACTAGATGAAAACAACAGGATAATAGTTTCTTAAAGCAGAAAAGTCTGACTCAATATATTAGAAGAAAAATTCCGTTTCAGATTCACCTGTAAATATCCTCATTAAGTATTTTTTTCAAAAACTTAACTTATTGATTCTATCTCAAAGGCATCTGCCCACGATTTGCCAACATATCAAAAATCAAATGACCAAATACATGTGCTTTAGATGGATCGGAAAGCAATTGCATCATCTGCTCTCTATGGAGCTATTGAAATAGATATCCCTGATTAAAATTGGATTGAATATTCTTCATACGTATTTGAATACTAGCCATCACTTCATCGATAGCGACCATCTGCTTGCTGTTCATAAATGCCCGATTAAGGTTGTGGTATTTCTCTAACTCATCCTGCAATTTATTTAAGGTTCTTTGTGCATCGACTACATCCATGAGTACCACCAATAAGAAAAGAAAAACCCCGCTCAATAACTTGGCGGGGCTGTTAGTGCCGTAATAATTTCGGCGAGGAGGTAAATATTTTTGTTCAATAAAAAATCTGTTTAATTCTCCCAAATTAAACAGATCAATTTGCGCTGTATCACTAATTATTCAGTACTATTTATTTGCACTAAATATAAGATCAAATTATTTCACTGTGATGAAACAATAATTTATTTGATTGTTAAATATCACTTAACCTCTTTCAAAAAATTACGACACACCTTGAATTCTTCATCATAAACCGTGTAATCAACCTCGGTTACACCATGAAGACCAAATAAACACATTAAGAAGCGGAACATTTACTTCTCCTTTATTTCAGGCAAAAAAATACCTCCCGAGGGTGGGAGGCTAAAACTAAAAACCAGAAACTACAGCGATAGATTCTATGGCGCGCATTATATATACAATTAATTTACAATCACTGGCAAAATATTACTTTTAAATTCAGTTTAAAAACCAATAAAAAACCCGCTTAAGAATTGAGTTTTAAAAAAATATTTAATATCAGCAATATAATATATTTTAACAAAAATATTTGCCATTATTACCGCCGACATATAGGTTAGTTAAGCAGTCGTTATCTAAGTGAAAAATTTAATACCTATTTCAAAAAGATGGAAAATAGCTCAGAGATGATTAAGAGGTGTGCAGTTTAAATAAATTTAAAAGAAAATTTTGAAAGTGGTATTTCTCTAATTAAAATTAACTAAAAAAGAAGAAGCTCATTTGAGCTTCTTCTTTTAAAAAACCATGAGTCGGTTATGAGCTAAATTTTTTAGCTGTTATCAATAAATCCTTTTATTCTTTATAACTTTGCGTGCTGTATTGCTCAACGGGCAATCGGGACAAGACCTTTTGCCCTTTTTCACCAGATAACCCTTCTACGTACTGCAAAAATGCTTCTGCATAATCTAATCCTACATCTATACGACGCTCGCCCGTGATGTTTTTAAAGCTACTGTAGAAGTCCTGACCATCGGCAAGAAAGTTGATGGTAATTACTTGATAAGTCTGATTCAGATTTAATGGCTGATATTGACCCTGTGCATTTCGAACCTGCAAATTGGATACACGCTGCCCCTTGGCCTTCGTTAAATCCACATCCCATTGTAATCCACCCGCATATGGATAACTGCCTGTGTTATTACTGGTAACTGCATCGATTGCATCTTCTAGCACCGCTTTAATTTCTTGCCCTGTTGCTTTTAATTGCACCAAGGTATTTTTAAATGGCAATACTGTATAAATTTTCTCTACTGTAATATCACCTTGAGGTAAATCCACTCGGACACCACCACCATTTTGGATCGAAATATCTGCATTAAAATATTTTTTACCTTGTTGTAAAAATGCTTCAGCAACCAACTGTTGCACATCACCACCATGTTGATTAGTGAAATCTGATTTATTACAAATGTCCCCTAAAGTAGAACGAGAAGTATCTTTGGTTGTACCTGGAACACGACGTAAGCATAAACTCGTTTCAGCTTTCGCCACAATTTCTTTGCCTAATAAGTTTTTAGCCACTTTATACGGTTCTAAAATACTTAAAGCTTTCGCATCCGGCTGTACAATACGTAAAGCGTTACTGCTTTCAATATCTCGTTTAATAGAATCTAGCTCCGTACTCATTAATGCTGGAGCATCTTTAGCTGTACGTTTAAAATCATCGCCAATCAATACATTGGCTTTTCCTGTACACGCTTCAATTTTACCATTCGCATCAAAATTTACTTTTAATTGCCCGACTACATATGCATATTGCCATGCCTGTACAACACAAACTTGGTCACCATCCTTATTTTTTAGGGTAGTTGGATAGTCGCCTTCTGGACTAATTCCATAGTTTTTCAGCTTTGCGTCTGCCAGTAAGGTATGTGAATCTCCGCCAACAATGACATCAACGCCTGATAATTTCGTGGCTAAATCTTTTTCCAATCCGTATCCCAAATGAGATTGAACAATAATTTTATTAATGCCTTGCTGTTTTAGCTCATCAATATATTTTTGTGCAGTGACTATTTCATCGTTAAATACAGTATCTTGATTTGGTCGAGAAGCATTTTTAGTTTTATTGGCAATCGTTAAACCAATTAAAGCAATTTTCTGCCCTTCTTTTTCCATAATCGTATAAGGTTTCACAAGATCAGTTTGATATAAAGGGGAAGTTTTGCCAAACTCGACATTTGCACTTAAGACTTGGGTTTTATTTTTACAATTACTTTTATCATTTAAGAAGCGAATAAACTTTTGCAAACCTGCATCCGTATTATCAAACTCATGATTGCCCAAAGTTAAAGTATCGAAACAAACCGTATTCATGAGATCCGCTTCTGCTTCACCTTCTTTCAAAGTAAAATAGAGATCCCCAGTAATGGAATCACCTGAGTGAATTTTTATTGGGTTCTTCTCAGTGCTAGCTAAAGTGTTGATAAGTGCAGCAACTCGTGCAAAACCCCCATTAGAGACTTGTATTTCCTCACGCTTACCTATCGAAGTTTCAAGCATTAATTTAGTGCTTTCCTCATCCAAATGTGAATGACTGTCGTTAATATGTACTAAGTTGACTTCCAACGGTTTAGGAGGAATGACAGGCGTTATATTCGTATTTTCTTTACTATCATTATTACACCCAGTTAAAAACATACTAGAAACTAATAAACTGCATGTAAAACCCGAATACTTACTTAGTTTATTATTAAAAGTCACGACCATCCCCACTGATTAGAATTTAAACAAACATGATGTAGGCCTGCTGTTTAAAATTCATGACATTCACTATTTTTTCTAATTATTTTTTAACAAAAGGTTGAAGTTTTTCCATTAGGGAAACTTAATATTTCTGTCCTAAAGCTTAAATTATAAATTTTGAATAAGCGTATGTTTGATTACTACTGAGCTAATTTTTTACGCACACAATAAAATAAGGAGAAATATAAAATTTCTCCTTATTGAGTAAACCTATCTGATCAGTTTCGAGATTTTACAATTGATAGATTCATCTTAAAATTTACGTCTGCGTATTGTGGAAACTAAAACTAAGCCCATAAGTGACAAAATAGACCATAACCCCATGCTGCCACCGCTTATTTTTCCTGTATCAGGATTATTCGATACACTTTCGTTTAAATCCATATCGACAATCACTGGATCATGATCGGAAGAACGGAATGCATCGTCGCTATAGAATGCTGCGATTTGCTCATCGGTTTTAAATTCTTCATTATAATCTAAAGCTGTCGGCTCATCGGCGTTAATATGCCATGCAAAAGCACGCTTCACCATTGGATATAAATCTGCATCAGCAATTGCATGGTCTAAGTTTCCTGCACCACCATTGCCATTGGCATCACTTGCTACACCAAAGACATAACTATAGGCCGTTTTACCTTGTCCAATTTTTTCATCATTGAGCAAGACTTTATAATTGGCTTTTTCCAATGCTAAAATCGGATCTTCTTTAGCATAACTATTCATATCCCCGACCAACAAATAATTTGGCTTAGTCACTTGCGTTGGATTTTTTGCAATCCACTGCATGAGTTTTTGTACTGCCGTTAAACGTGTTGCATTCCAGCAACCTTGACCATCACCCTGATCAGCATCGGCTAGAGTTTTATCAGCAGGACAACTGCCTTTCGACTTCAAGTGATTCGGTACTATTGTAAATATTTTTCCACCATTTACAGATTGGAAACTTTGCGCCATGGTGACACGGTTCTTTTCAGTCTGATCGTCATAAACCGCAGGCTCTCCCACAGGTTTTACGCGCTTACTGTTATAAATAATCGCAACTGCAATTGCATCTGTCCCCAGTTTTGTCATTTTGGTTGGAATGACATATTTCCAGTCTGCACCTAAGGCTTGAGATAAGTATGCCACTGCACTTTTATCATCAAAACCATTATTTGCGATTTCCATTAACCCATACACATCGGCATCAATTGTTTTTAAAGCACTGACAATTTTTTGATGTTGCTTTTTAAACTCAGCTTCTGAGCTTGCACCACGTTCTGTTGGGAAACCTTTTTCTGCACCATTATCATAATTCAAGACATTAAAAGCCGCTGCGCGAATTTGCTTAGCGTCTTTTGCAATCACTGTTGAAGGACGTAAATTGGTATCTTTGATAATTTCAGGTTGTGCCTTTGCCTGTATCGGTTGAATTCGCCATGCATTAAAACGGTACTCTAAAATCCCTTCAACATTTTTCAGTTGAGAACCTGTTCTTAATGTATTTAAGGCATTGAAGTTTTGCGGCAGCCATGGTGTTCTATTTTGATTGTTATAGCCATCATCTAAGATAATTTTAGAAAGTAAGTTTTGCTTGGCTAACGCAACTGCTTCAGCAGATTTTGCAGGATATAAATTGGTTGGAATATATAAACGATCCAGACTTAAAGATAGCTCACCATAACGACCGTAATTGTAATTTTCACTCACCGTTAAACTTTGCGGGATTTTAACCAGCATCCCTTGATAGCGTTTAGGTACATTTCCTGCTGTCTCCGTCAAACTGGTAAATGGCAAATTAAGTGCCTGTGCCGTGACTGTATTGGATGCTTGTGGAGTACAGGTTTGAATATTTTGATCAAGTTGATCTATTTGGAGTTGGTTTTGATATGAGGTTAAACGACCTTTTAGAATAACTTCTTCACCTACTTTTCCTCCAGTGATTTTACTACTTACAGGAAGATAGACAAAAATAGCATTGCTCAAATTCGCTTTGGCTTTACTATCGGGCGTCTGTACATAAAAACCAGAAAAACCATTATCGTAACGGTAGTCTGCGGTAATAACACCACGAACAACATACGGTTGATTTTGAGTGGCAGATTGTAGGTCTGCAATCGCGGTATCTACTGTATTACAACTAATAGGGGTAATGGGTGGAGTGACAGGCGGGCTTGTGTCTAAATACTGCGAAAAATCATCTCGACTTGACCATTTAGACCATTCGCTTTCTAACTCAAATGCTGCTGCAGGATCAATTGAAGTTACATTATTTGAAGTTTTAGTACGTGACAAACTATTTTGATAACTACTAAAACCGACTCCCCAACCAGTGCCTGGATCTTCCCCCACTCGACCAAAACGGTCTATTGGAGTACCTTTATATAACAGGACTAAAGCATCATCTCCATTAAATGCAAGTCCTGCCACTTGATTGACTTTAGTACCAATTACCGCCTGTAACTCTGTTCGACCAATAATGTACTTTGCTTTACTTGCCAATGAGCCTTGTAATTGAAAAGTCGCAGACTTCGTGATTGAACCATTGGTAAATTGTTGAACCTCATAGTCAGCTAAGTTCACTGTTGAACTGTCTGGATTATAGATTTCCAAGCCCTTTTTATTGGATGTGCCATCTATGTACTGACTAAACATTAATTGTGCATGTGCAGAAAAAGAGCACCCCATGAGCGCTAAACTTAAACTCAATATTTGTGGTTTTATATTCATCATGATTTTGAACAGTTGTTAAAATTCAAAATAGATTAATTTTTATACATGACATCACTATGAATAACTGATGACAGTTTTAGTTGAAATCGCTTCTCTAGAAAATCTCCCCCCATTAAGCCTCCAAGTTGTCTCGGTTTTAATCAATATTCCCCTATTCTGCTAAATTCAGATAAAAAGTCTAAATATCAGCCAGATGGAACAACAATACAATACGATTTCATAAATCTGTCATTAAGTAGTCACAGAATACTCAATTGAATAAAGTTCAATTCTTAGCCTCCCCCCCAAACCTGAGCATTTTTTATTTATAAAAAATCAGTTGACCTCTTCTAAGGGTTTTAGGGGGTTTTTTATTAAGTTTTCTTTAGTGCTGTAATCTAACTTTATAAGAGCCATAAATGACTTCCTTGAATGTGCCTTCAAACTCTTCATCACATCCGTTAAAAAAGTATATAAATAGAGAGCTTTCACTACTTGAGTTTCATAAGCGGGTGTTGGTACAGGCGAAAGATACTGAATACCCTTTACTTGAACGATTAAATTTTTTAATTATTTTTTCAAGTAATCTTGATGAGTTTTTTGAAATACGAGTTGCCAGTTTAATGCAACAAATTGAACTTTCAAATCATGCTAGAACTCGTCCAGATGACTTATTAATCTCAGACATAGTCACCACCATTTCCAAACTTGCACATGAAGCTGTCGAAGAACAGTATAAAATTCTTAATTATAATCTCTTACCGCAACTGCAAGGACATGGCGTTCATTTCATTCAGTATGGTGACATCCTTCAAAAACATAAAGAATGGATTAAGGATTATTTTCATAATGAAGTTCAACCTGTGGTTACGCCTATCAGTTTAGATCCAGCACATCCCTTTCCTCGGCTGGTGAATAAAAGTTTAAATTTTATTGTAACTTTAGAGGGTAAAGATGCTTTTGGACGAAAAATTGATTTGGCGATTGTTCCCGCACCACGATCATTACCTAGATTAGTGAAGTTACCTAAAAGTATTTCCGGTGAGGCTGAACACTACATTTTACTTTCAGCCATTATTCAGCAACATATTCATGAATTATTTCCAGGCGTTACCACAACGGGATGTTATCAATTTCGGGTCACACGTAATGCAGATTTAACCATCTCAGAAGATGTTGAAGACTTAGCGATTGCCTTAAAAGGTGAACTATCCTCGCGACGCTTTGGTCGCGCTGTAAGACTTGAGGTGACTAAAAACTGCCCTGAAAATATTACTGATTATTTACTTGGACAATTTGATCTTGAGCAAGAGCAACTCTATCGTATTGATGGTCCGCTTAATCTAGTCCGTTTTATCTCAAACTTCAATTTGCCCGAATTACGTTTTAAACCTTATATTCAAAAATCACCCAAAGCGTTATATAGCAAGAAATCGATATTCGATGTATTAAAAACTGAAGATATTTTATTGCACCATCCCTTTCATTCATTTTCCCCTGTCATTAAATTGCTTAAAGAAGCCGCACACGATCCGCATGTTTTGGCGATAAAACAAACCCTTTATCGTAGTGGTGCAGATTCAGAAATTGTCCAAGTTCTTGCTGAAGCCGCACGAAATGGTAAAGAAGTCACCGCTGTGATTGAATTACGGGCACGCTTTGATGAAGAATCTAATATCGAAGTGGCCAATGTATTACAAGAAGCAGGTGCAGTGGTGGTCTATGGAATTGTCGGTTATAAAACCCATGCCAAAATGATTCTGATTGTCCGCCGTGAAATGGATAAAATTAAACGTTATGTTCATTTAGGTACAGGAAATTATCATGCGACCAATGCCAAAATATATACAGATTACGGACTACTGACCAGTGATGCTGATATGTGTGAAGATGTCCATAAAATCTTCCAAGAGCTCACAGGCATGGGAAAAATGGTCAAATTGAAAAAACTTTTTCATGCACCATTTACCCTGCATTCTCAATTGATTGAACTCATCGAAACTGAAATTGAAAATAGCAAAGCAGGGAAAAAAGCGCAGATTATTATTAAAGTAAATGCCTTAACTGAACCTCAACTGATTGATGCTCTATATAAAGCTTCACAAGCGGGCGTTCAAATTGATTTAATCGTCCGTTCAATTTGCTGCTTACGTCCACAAGTGAAAGGACTTTCTGAAAATATTCGAGTCCGCTCAATTGTAGGACGCTTTTTAGAACATACCCGCGTTTATTATTTTTATCATCAGGGTGAAAACAAACTTTATTGCGCCAGTGCGGATTGGATGGGGCGTAATTTATTTTCTCGCATCGAAACCTGTTTCCCAATCGAAGATAAAAAACTTCGTAAACAAATTCTGGAAGATGGATTAATGAATTATCTTCAAGATAACCGTCGAGCATGGGAACTTCAAGCAGATGGAACATGGATACAATGTTCACCGAGTCTGGGCAAACCCGTCTATATTGCACAACAGCACTTATTAAATCATACGTCTTAATTAACCTGGGTTGATTACGCTACAAATTATTAGCCCTTGAATCCTTTAAATTGTACTTTAATATAATCTAAATAATTGAAGATTAAATTAAAAAACCCAAAACTAAATGGTTGAAATATATGAGTGATATCAGCGTAAAAAAAATCAATAAATTAATTGAAGAATTTGAGCAAGAAGGAAATAAAGTAGACCGATTGGAAATAGGTTATAAAACCTATGCAGCCTTGATGTTAGATCAGAAATTTGCTGATAAAGTCACAAAATCAATGGAAGATCCTAAAGAGAGGCTTTATAAAAAAATAAAAATTAAGCTGCTTACTGAAAAACATTATTTTGAAATCAAGTAAAATAAGGGCTTTTACTTTTTCAAGATGAAGGATCAGATCAAGTCTGAACTAATACAACTAATACCAATGAATACAAAAAATAAGGGAGCCAAAGCTCCCATTTTTATTCACGACTTTCCAACTTATCTTCAATCCATTGATGTATTTCCCAAGCTGACCAACCGATACGTGATTCACTTAAACGGACAGGTCGAGGAAAAGTAGGATCGTAGTATTTTGATTTCTCATTGATCATTTCATAGATCTTAGCTCGACTAATACTCGTGAATTGGATGACTTCTTTAATATTGATAATTTGGTTCATCTGAAAAGGATGACCTGTGAACGCATTCATGATGTTTACTCCTATCTCATGATTTCGAGCAACTCGCTCATGAGATACGACAATCCCGTAAGTTTTTACCCTATTCGATTCAGTTCAATGCAGTCACTGAGCCTTTTAAACCCTGTTGGATATTAAAAGACTCATTTTGAACTGGTGTCTGCTGTTGATCCTCACCTTGATAAAACTCCTCCACTAAATCCAAACCTTCATCTACATCCATCTCAAACTGCGCATTGGCAAAACCTCGTCTGGCGATATGATCCAGTGCCTCCTGATAAAACCCTGCCTGCTTGCTCTGTTCATCAATTTGCTTGGCTTGAGTAATGGCATCATTCAGGCTAATACCCTCCCGTAAAGTCAGATCCACGTAGTACACTGGCTGGCGATAGCTTTGTGTGGTGCTTTTGCCTCTTAAAGTCAGTTGCAATGGTAAACAAGACAGCAAGCCTCCTGAAGCTGCGTGGTAATAACTCAGCCGTGCAGCTAATGTCCGAATACTGTTAAATCCCGTTGTTCTAAAAATGAAAGTGCCAAATTCGTCTGACTCATCTAAGTTCACATGCAAGCGACCATAAGGCTTGCAGTTGCCGCCTTGAGCCAAAGGACATAAATCAGGGGATGGACACGGATGTTGCTCAACCCCTTGATTGGTTAAACGCTGGCAGGTTTCTCCATTGCCGACACACACAGGTCGTCCGGTCTGTCGGTCAAATAAGATGTATTCTGCACGTAGGTTTAAATCAGGATCATTAAAAATCAGGCGAACCGGGATAGTTCTGAGTTTTTGATTGGGTGCTTGTGCTCGAAGCTGTTCATCAAGTGGATGCTTTATCCAGCCACTCTCTTTGCTTTGGATCTGGGAAGTAATGGTGAACTGGTCATCCTTTTCAGGTAGGCGTTTGCCATTCTTTTCTACCATCCGACCAATACTGATACGTCCCAGGGCTGGTGGTGTAATCGCTAAACCTTTAATCATTCTATTTTCCTCAATTTGATTTTTTACAGATCATCCAGCTTTATGTAGATCACCTGATTCAATAAATATGTATATAGCTCGCTACAAAAGCCGTGACCGTATTGCCCTCTATTCCTAGCGAATGGAGGGCGGGGAGCGGTTTTTGCGCTTCTGTGATTGAATGGACGGAAACAGGCTTAGTCGATATAGATGTTGAAGCGACGACTGCCCTGTTTTTTTAGTGGATAAAGCTCGATAAGTTCAGGCTGGTGCTGAAGCAATGCTTTGGTATTCAGACTGATTAAGTCCTTGGCTTTCTTCCAGACCACTGAGCCATTGGCAAAGGTGGCTCGTTCTGCATCTTTCATCAACATTTGGATTTGATGCTTCAGCTGATCAAAGCGTTCCTGCTTATGCTGAATCTCTTCTTTGATTTTGATGAGTTGATCAAACATCAAATTAGCATTTTCATTTTGCGAAAGATCTTCAACGGTTAGGGGTACATGCGCTGGATAGAGTTGCTGAATCGCTTTAGCTGCGGATTCACTGGCATCCACAGATGGCGGAGTATCCGTTTCCACACATTCCCAGAAATAACGCTCTGCTTTAACAATATGTTCAATCACTGATTCAGACCGTGTCACTTTGAATATCTTGGTTTCATGTCCACAAATAAGCACACAGACATGCGCTGCCTGTTTACCTGTCACTGCAAGCTGGTGTTGCACCTGACACAGCACGTATAAAGGCACACCATCCCGCCACAGTTTGGCACCATATTCTCCTGCGGTTTTACACTCCAGAATCTGCACTTCATCACTACCCACCACAGAATAGTCCAGATTTGCTAACATAAAGGACTTATCCGGATCGGGATGCTGAAGCACGGCATTGACTCGTCTCACTTTATTATTGGTGTGCAAGCTATAGTACTCAGCCACCAGTGGCTCTAGCTGTTTGCCCCAATACAACGGTGCAATGCCTGAGCTGTCATCATTCAGGTTCTGCTGCACACGTCCGGTCTTGGTTAGCCATAGTTCTAACATCGACATATAGGGATTGAGGCCACAGGCAGTAGCGGCATCACTGCTGCCAATCCCTTGTTTACGCACTTCAAGCCATTCCTGGTAATCCATATTTTTGGTATTGGCTAAACGCTTGGCTGTCACTGTTCGCTTAGCTGCTGTATTCGATTCATTCATCTCATTCGGAATTGGGAAATGAGGGAGTTGATGGGTATTCATCGGTGCAATCTGATTCATGGTCTGATCCTTATAAATAGCGAGGTCTGTAAAAATTTGCGGCATAAAAAAAGCCACATCTGGAGATGTGGCAAAAGGGGGGTCTTCACTGGAGAAGGATCATCTGCATGACCCTTGACCGTTACTGTAATGGTACTGATTTAAGTAAAACTTAAACCACTAAGCGGAGTGCCTGTTCTAGGCCACGCTGCTTTAACGCAGCACCTGCACCAAACCAAGCAGAATCGAGACGATGATCGGTACTCATGGCACGACGTTCATGATCGGCAAACTCGGTAATTGAACAAAGTAAGCCATAAGCGGTATCTTTGGCTGAACTGAGTTCTGCACCACGCCCCTGACCATTGAACATATCCATGACCTTATTCATGGCACGTCCATTCGGTTCAGACTTTTCTTTGGCAAGATTTGAAGTAGCGATATTGCGATAGAACTGAATGATGTTCTCCTCCTGGTCGATAACACTCATGCTGGTATTGTTAAACACCGCATCAAAATAAGCAGCCGCTTCACCTTGAGTAACTTTACGCTGACTCAGCTGTTTCATTTCATACATATGCTCATCCCAAGCACGGACTGAAATACCCAATTGCTGCTTAACCTTGTCAGCATCAAACTTGGTGCTATGTGGAACTTTAACTACACCCGCACTACTATTCTGTCCACGTAAAGCAATTGCCAAGGTGTTATTGCAGACCACCCGAATATTGGTAAATTGTGCCGTGGTCGCCAATGTCCCATCACATGCAGTGGCCAGCAGAATATAGCCATTGCTGACATCCTTACCCTTAAGCGATGTAGATTGTCCGGTACGTGCCAATGCCCAGAACTTCTTACCGCCTTTGAGCACGCCTGCGGTTTCCAGTTCAAAACCGGATTGCTCGGTCAGATCCCGATAGAACTCCAGAATCTCCATCGGTTGAACTTCCTGATAACGCTGACTGACCACAGACAAAGGAGCATGTGTATCTGAGCGATACAACACACGTTGCTCTTCAAATGGCAGGATGATGCTCTGACCACGTTCATTCTGTGCAATATAGCTGACATTAGATGATTCAATCCGCCAGTCCATTCCGGCTTGCTGTGCCCAAACTTCTAATGGTTGATTCGGACTCAGTTGATTACCTAGACCATGCCAAGGTGTATCACCGACATAGGCCATTTGTTCAACTTGATGTGCCATATTCTTTCTCCTGAACTAGGTTAATCAAAATTGCGTTGGCAATGGTGACAGTGGAAGTAACGAACGGGTGCCGCTACTGGTCGGGAGGGCTGGATGAAACTATCAATCAATCCACCGACGACTGCACCTGCAATACCCCCCATCCACGGAGAGATCGGCATCGGCAAACTTTTGGAAATGCTGGCACCAATACCGGCACAGGTCATGGAAGACAGACTGCCCTGATTAGAGGACTGCTGGTCAATGACACGGCTGACGTTTTCGGAATGGCAATACGGACATGTAATATTCATAAGATATACCTCTAAAATGAAAAAAGGCTTACCGTCTGATAAGCCTTTGAATGTGTAAAGAAACACTCATTGTTCATGTAGATGATGTATATCTATGATTTTTTGGGATCGATGCCTTTCCATGGATTTTGTGCCATATTAAATTGACTCTTTTTTTTCCACCATACTCGCAGGTATTGATCAGCTTTCTCAGACATAGCCAAATAACGGATTACATTAAAAGCGTTACGTACACTCTTTTCGTTGCATCGTTCAATCATACCTATACCTAGCGTACCCTCATGCCGATAGCGCCGCTTATGGGAGGCCTGATTACAATTAAAAAAACCACCACTTCCCTTGGTAATTTTTTCCTTCCATAACCGACCAATCTCATGTCCATAATAGTTGTCATTACAGTGAAGTGAACCGTTATAGATCACCAGTAAATGACAATGATAACCTCTTGACTTTCCCCCCTGCTCAAGACGATATGCATATCCAATTTGACCTTCAAAAATTGTATCTTTGTCATGTATCCGTTTAAGCAGTACTCTCATATGTTCATCAAACTTAGTCACGCCTGGATGTGTCTCTGATGGATAATTTAAATCGACCCGTACCAAAAGCAGTTTACAATGATGACTGACCATATCCTCAAAGTACGTTCTTAATGGCTCCCAATTAAGTTCTCTCTTATTTTTATTATTTCTTAAAAATGATTTGTGTTCTTTCCCCAGCCCACTTTGAAATTGTCTAAAGACCATAGGACTTAAAAAAATAGTTTCATCTTCTTTTCTAATTAGCTCAGGTAGCAAATCAAAGTAAGCCTGAATCAAAGGGCTGTACATTCTGTTTGAGTCATAAACTAATTTGGCATTTTCTCTTAATCTATTTAAGTCAGACTCGAGCTCTTGCCATCGATACGTTTTCTGAATCACTTTCTTCATCAGGTTTTCAATTGCGAGTAAAGTTTGTGCTTCATTCATCTTTATCATCCTATAGTGGTTAATTCCATAGGAGTGACCGATCTGTATTTTTTAAATTTGAAGCGGGTGGATTATTTTTCTCTCAATAAAACACCTTCATCATTTGGGGATGATGAAGGTTATTAAGTTGTTTAAGTATTTAATAATATTAAATATATATCCTAGCTATTCTCAAACTAAAATAAGCTAACAAGTGCAAGACTGAAATGAAAATCTCTACTTCTATAGCAAACTGGGAAAATCTTACGAATGACTCTGTTTTTACAGAGAAAAGTGAAGCGTAAGTTAAGTACAAAAATTAATACTATTAACTTGCTTGACCTCTCTTAAAACGATTCCTGATTTCATCGGAATAATCTATATCGAAAAACTCCAGAAAAATAAAATACGGTAAAATCTTTTGCTCAAAAAATTTCCACTTTGTTTTATCACCTGCTTCAATAAGGAGCTCTGGTGCTAGTCCATATGATGGATTTTGCAAAATTGGAATAGGCTCAAACTTTAGAACAACATTTTGCCCTTCAAAAATTTCTAGCTTATCAGTCAAAACATTTTGAAGATAATTTTCCAATTCCTTACGAATATTTCTGGATTTATAGAGCTGCTCATCATCATTTACAGTTTGTTGTATCAATGTCTCTGCCTTAAAGACACACACTAAATCAAGTATAAGATCCTGAGTTTTAAAGTCCTCTTTCCAGAAATATAAAAAATCTGAATAACCATTTAATCCATTAGGTTTCTTAGCTTTTTTATTAAAGATACTAAATAAGTTTTGAAACTGCTCAGCCGTAACCCGCCCCAATTTAGAATTCAAACGTATTTGGGAGCGATACAAAAGAATACTTTGACGTTCGTATTTCTTAAAGTATGACATCGCTTCCGATAGTTGTAGAGAACGTCTATCCCATGATTTCGTCATATCAATACGGCTTGGCCTCAGTATCAGAGTAGCAGGCTCTTCATCCCCTTCTCGCACCCTATATAGCATTCTTGAAGGCAGGTTTTTCTTATGTCTACCACTCTCAACAAATGACTTTAGTTTGATTAGAAGGTGATTTAACTCAGATAGCGAAGTGAAATTTAGATCCTGTTGAAATGTAAAGCCCGTTTTTTCTCCAACCGTAGGTTCTAACTCATTAAAAAAATCAGCTAACACTTGTATGTTTCTTGTTAAATATTTGGCATCTAATGCTTTTATAAGATTTTTATTTCTCCATAAAAACAAAAACTCTAGCCCCAAACGTGTCATTCTTTCTTTCAATTGTAATGATGTTTCTTCTTTTACCCTTGCGCCTGAGGTTCCGAAAAATATGAAAGCTGGTGTTGGCTGATATAATAGCGCCAACATAAATACTTCTATTCTTCTTAATACTTCTAAGCTATTTAATAAATTTCCCATTCTAACGACTGGATTCACGTGCTCGGGAAGGTCTGTACGTCCAAGAGGAAAATTCCTATTTTCTACCCTTAACTCTTCGTAAAGAGTTTCTATAATAATTAAATATTCTTTTGCCCACTTATGCTGCTTGATGCTCGCTTCTAATGCCTTATTATTAACTGGTACCAAATCGTCTAATAAAACACTCTCATTTGTATTTTTTTCAATTTTACGTCGATCACCATGTCTTCTACTATCTGTAATAGAATCATTTGATAGCTTTAAGGTCTTGATCCTTTCATCATCCAGTATTCGATTGAGAATAGCCTCAGCTACACTTTCTATCATTTGATCCTTTTCATCAAATGATATTCCTCCTAAAATATCATTACTATCTTGATCACCTTGGTCAACTGATTGATCTTTTCCGATATCATTCATCATGCTATATCATCGCTTTTACTGTATCTATATCTCAAACACTACCACTACAATTCCCAGCATGTAAACCATTAATTCCCATATATTTTTAGTTAAATTCCCAGGTTTTAAACCATCAATTCCCTCTAGAAGATCAAATTATTTATACACATCTCATCAAGCAAAAATGTCCTTATGCTAAATTTCATGTGTTACTGTTCAACTCACTGATATAAAAAAACCACGCTAAAAAGCATGGTCCTTGTTAAAATTTTTAGTCATTTAATTTAGCCAATCCTTCGCTTTCTGCTATACCACTCGATGATTTTTACAAGCTGCTTCCAATACTGTGCCCTGTATGTGGCATATGGACAAGTTGATGCTCAATTACATTAGGATCGAATAAATTTGGTTAACTAAGGAAAGTACTAAATAGTGACTTAAAACCATGTGTCGTTTTTTGCAATGCATAACCAGAACGCTTAATCACAGTCAAAATTGATTCAATGTGAGTAAAACAAATCAGATAAAGCAACTGGTTGCTCTTTAGCCATTTGATAATAACTACGAAATGACATAAGCGTATCCTCATATATTTGGGGGTATAAATGTGGGTATAATCAAAAAAATATTATTTTAATGTTTTTATTTTCATATGATTAAATTAAAAATATGACTCCCTCTTTCGCCAAATTCGAAAGAACTGCACTCCAAAGCAGTGAAGAAAGGCTTAATTCTAAAGGGATTGAGCCTTTTTTTATTGTCTATAACCCCACATTCGATCTGTCTGAACTGGCGTATCGCTCTAGGTAAGTTTCAATCGTAGCCTCTCGACGATTACGTTAAGAGTGTTTTTATAATCAAAAAAAATTGAAATAGGTCTACTTAAAGCAGCCGAGCAGACCACTTTTCCTGAATAAATGGGATAATATGATCTAACTTAGGCCAAATCTTGGGGATTAATATGAGTTTTTTAAAAAAGAAAAATAAAGCGAGCTTTGTATTCTTTATCATCACACTTTACTCATTTATTGGATTCGGTTTGGGTTATGTCATTTGGGAATACTTTTTATAACTCCATAATTGTTCTCATATTTATTTCTCTGAAACGCCCTAGACCTAGATACAGGATCTTTTTATTTGGGTGGGTGTCCTACATTAAAATTAAAGGGGAGTTTAGTCTTATGGGTATCTTCACTTAGATGCTTATATACAAACACCCCTGTCAAAAGGTCGCCTTCATCTCATTCATATAATTGTTTTATCAATAGAAAATAATGCATTTGGGATTTTTATCTTCGTTCATTTAGCCCTTATAAAAATTCTCAGTTGTTATATTTCTCATTATGAAATCCATATTTTAAATTAGGTATAGGCAAATCTAGTTTCTTTATATTACGTTATAAGCGGTACAAAAAATGCTTGGATTGTACAGAACTTTTATAAGGAAAAATGATGAAAAAAACACTTACAGCACTTTCTTTGAGCCTCGGTTTATTACTGCCCTTTTCAACTTTTGCTAAAAATAATGTGGTGGTGGTGGCCACAGGTGGCACAATTGCAGGTGCAGGTGCCAGTTCCACCAATAGTGCAACCTATACCGCAGCCAAAGTGCCGGTGGATGACTTACTTAAAGCTGTTCCTCAAATTCAGAACCTCGCAAATGTTACAGGTATACAAGCACTTCAAGTTGCTTCGGAAAGCATTACAGACAAAGAACTTTTAACCATTGCACGAAAAGTCAATGAATTGGTGAAAAAGCCAGATGTAAATGGCGTTGTGATCACACATGGTACTGACACCCTAGAAGAAACAGCTTACTTTTTAAGCTTGACCGTTCATACGGATAAACCCATTGTGGTCGTGGGTTCTATGCGCCCACCTTCAGCATTATCTGCGGATGGCCCTTTAAATTTATATAGTGCTGTGGCGCTAGCTGCTGCCGATAATGCAAAAGCTAAAGGCGTTTTTGTGCTCATGAATGATGATATTTTTGCAGCACGCGATGTGACCAAAAGCATTAATATTCACACCAATGGCTTTACTAGTCAGTGGGGTGCATTAGGTACACTGGTCGAAGGTAAAACGTATTGGTTTAGAAATGTCGCAAAACGTTTTAACAATGCGTCCGAATTCAATATTGAAAATATTAAAGGTGATACGTTACCTCTAGTTCAAATTGTCTATGGTTCTGGCAATATGATTCCTGATGCATATACAGCGTATGCAAAAGCTGGGGCAAAAGCCATTATTCATGCAGGTACAGGCAATGGCTCAGTGGCAAAAAATATTGTGCCAACTTTAAATGAGCTACAAAAACAAGGCGTGCAAATTATCCGTTCATCACGTGTGCCACAAGGCTTTGTTTTAAGAAATGCAGAACAGCCCGATGATCAATATAACTGGGTGGTGGCGCATGACTTAAATCCACAGAAAGCAAAACTACTGGCAGCCCTTGCGCTTACCAAAACCCGAGATGCAAAAGAAATTCAGCGCATGTTTTGGGAATATTAATATTTAGATAAACTGAAGAAAGTATCCAGGGATACTTTCTTCATTCATGAAGTTAAAAGTCGTCATCTGTAGCTCTAAAATTTAAAATAACGGCGCATATTTTGAAAATAAATTTAGACCTTCACTCCAGTATTACAAGACTCCATAAAAACTCAAAAAAATATCATCAAGCTGCAATATTCTGCTGATAATAATCATATTACAGAACCTTAGATCGAAGCCTAAAAGCTCATTCAACATATCAAAAACTGCTATTCGGGAGTAAGCATGAATACCAGCGATAACTATGTAAAACAGATCAAGAATGCGAAACGTGGTGGCTATACCCCAACCATTGCCAAAGACATGAATAAACATAAAATTCAGAAAGCTATACGTTTAATAGAACAATGGAGAAAGCTGGCAGATGAACTGAAGCCACAAATGCAAATAGACATGGCTTTAACCTTAGAAGAATGCGCACAAGACTTAGCCCAGATCCTGAGGCCCAAATAAGCATTTTTACCTTTTAAATTCTTTTTGACTTGCCCACCTTTGCGGTGGGTAAGTTATTTTTATCTTAAAGCAGTCAAATCAATCGTTCATTTTTTGGCTTGCGTTTTCAGCAAAATTCGCTATTATTCATCCCACGTTGCCGGCATAGCTCAGTTGGTAGAGCAACTGACTTGTAATCAGTAGGTCCACAGTTCGAATCCGTGTGCCGGCACCATTTTATACTTAGCCTCGCTTTTTAGTGAGGCTTTGTTGTTTTTGGGACTCATCCTTTTTCAGAATATCCAAAAGATCATTATTTATTATTTTTTCGCGCTGATTTGCACATACTTGACCACACCCTCCGCATACAGCTTGTGACATAACTTTGCTGTCATACGAATTTTAAATGCATCCAAATCTGTAGTCTGTGCCGATAATTGCTGCAATTTGTGAAAATAATTTGCAAAACCCTGCAAAACGCCTTTAGATAAATCACGAATTTCAATCTCTGCAAACTCATAGCTCTGCAAGGTTTGCTTCAAGACTAATTCCGTCATTAAATGATTTAAATTCACATCCGCTGCTTTTAATAACCACTGATACTTTTTTTTCTGGAATAAATTTAAATCTAGCCATTTTTCAGACCATATTAAATAATGAAAACCCAATCTGCCCTTTGAATTTAAAACACTCCCCGCTGAATCAAGAAATGAATTTAAATTGGAGTGATAGGCTGCATCGATACACAGCACCACATCAAAGCCAGATTTAAACTGAATCTGTTTTAAATTTAAAAAAGATTGTTGATGAATCGCAGGAAGTTCAGGAAGAAGTTTTTGAATTTGAATCACACAACTGGATTGTAATTCCACGGCTTCAATATTTTGAACATGATATTGCTGCTGCCAATGAACCAGACTTGCGCCTTGCCCACAGCCTAAATCAAGCAATCTGTCCTTTGAGGTTAAATGGACTGCTTGCGCCAACTGACCTGCTAATTGACGACAAGCCTCAGGATAGGAAGATGTTGCATCCTCCCAATAACCCAAATTACTCCAAGCGAGTTCAGCATTATCTCCTAACTGTTTTGCGTTTATCGCATACTTATGTTGTGAAAATTGCTGCTGAATCGTTTGAAGCCATTTCATGTATTAGTAGCCGAGTTGTGGGGCAACCTCAACTTTAGGTTTTAATCCCACAAACGGCAATGGGGCATTAAAAATTTCCGCAATATTCATTGCTGAAGTCACTGCCGATTCTAAAAGTGGCAAACCATCACAAGACCACGAACCACAGTAGAACACTTTACGGTTTAGATCTTTATGACGTTGTTGCAGCTCTTTATTTAAAGCCACTGTTTGTGAGTCCACCACAGCACGATTTAACGTAACGCTGGAAATGACTTTTTTAGGATCAATGTCAGTCACTGGTTGCCAGGTTTGAAACACTGGATTTTTACCGACCAGACTCGGCTCGACCGAATTCAACCATACTGTAAACTGTTGACGGGTAAATTTACGATCCATCATATAACTGAGTACCGCCCAATCTTTACGTTTGGGTGGCATTACGCTTTGGTCAGTGTGAATCACCAATTGACCCTGTTCAAATTTGAATTTCTTTAACAGCGCAATATCATCTACAAATTGTTCATTGTTTAAAAACGTTTCAATTTTATTGGTCGGTGTTGCCACAATGACACGATCAAAGATGCGTTGCTCACCTAGTGCATTTTCAACTAAAACACCATTGTCTTGTTCTTTGACTTGGGTAATGGCAGAACTATTATGAATTTCAATGCCTTCAATCAGCTTGTTTACCAATGCCGGTGTGCCCCCCTGAATACGCAGTAAAGCATCGCCATCGGTTAATTGACGCAAGAAGGTCAATAAAGGCTTTGCAGGCCATTCGCCAATGGTTTTTGGGTTACAGGTACAAATGGTATAGAGCACCGGCATCACTGCGCCATGCCAGAATACTTCTTCAATATCATTATTATTTATAAATTCGGCCAGGGTAATATCCTGATTCTTGGATTTGAAGAATCTGGCGATAGCAGCTTTCAGTTGCAGCATGCCTTTGACCAGGCGCCAACCGTATTGTTGAAGCCCTTTACGGTTGTTAATAATTGGGAAATTACCAATACGGCTACGAGTGGTGGTTAACCATGTTTCAGTGCGGTCTTCAAACAACCAGCTGCATGCCATATAAGTACGGACAGGGAAAGTGGGTATACCCAAATAGGTCGCCAGACTCAGGGTGTTTTTCCACAAATGAGGATTCATTACACGCAAGGGTGCATCAATTAAGCCGCCTTCAAATTCAATGCTATGGCTATCCATACCACGTCCAGGCAATGCTTCAAAAATAGTTATGCTATGCCCTGCATCTTTAAGAATTCTGGCGGTAGCTAGCCCAGCCATGCCACTACCAATAACTGCAATATCCAAAATTATTATCCGTCAGTTACATATAAGATTCTTGAAATTATGAACCAAGCGAGATTAAAAGGGGGTATTAAAATATTCCAGAATATGTTTTTTTAACAAAAGTCATCATCAAGAATATCAGTAAAATTTTTACATTTTTTTACATAGAAAAAACCCTAAATAAAAACAATAAATTATCATAATTTTTTCTAACTAACCTTAAAACTTGTTAAAAAAAAGACATATATATTAACCAATATTATAACAGTCGTTTTACAAAAGCCTAAAGTATCACTATCATACCTCACCTAACAAATTGAATATCAGATCACACTTTTAACACCCCATAACTATGCAAATGCTGTAAAAACAAGAAAATTTATTTCGCAAAAAGCCCCTAAGTATTTTAGGGGCTTCTTTATTTCTTATATGATCAAGGAATGGCCAAAATTAACTGGTAACCGGAATCTCACCAAACTTGCCGCTATTAAAATCATTAAAAGCTTGCACGATTTCATCCTTGGTATTCATCACGAAGGGACCATAGCCTTGAATGGGCTCATTCAAAGGTTGACCAGTCAGCACCAAAAATTTACTGTCTTTAATCGCCTGTAATTGAATATTGGCTTCACCATCTTGAGCAAACATGACAATGGAACTGTCTTGAACATACTGCGTTCCGTTCAACTGCATTTCACCGGATAGCACCACAATCAATACATTGTGATCGACCGGTACATGAATGTGATGAATATGTTCTGCTGTTAATTCACCATCCCAGACATTTACAGGACTATAAGTAGAGGCAGGGCCGCTATGTTCTGTATCACCCTGTATATAGCGCCCTGCAATCACGCGAATATGCCCGGCACTCTCGTCAAGTTCAATGACCGGAATCTCTTGTGCTTGAATGGCCTGATATTTAGGAGGGGTCATTTTATCTGCCGCAGGCAAATTCACCCAAAGCTGCACCATTTCAAACAATCCACCATTTTTAGCGAATTCTTCAGAGTGAAACTCTTCATGCATCAAACCTGCACCTGCAGTCATCCACTGTACATCACCAGTTTTAATCTGGCCGCCACCGCCTGCTGAATCTTTGTGAGTCACCCCGCCTTGATAAGCCAGCGTCACCGTTTCAAAACCACGATGCGGATGTGAACCCACGCCATGCTGCTGCGTAGTCGGGCTAAAATGATACGGTGCTGCGTAATCCAAGAGCAAAAATGGGCTAATCGCCTGACCTAAGCGGTCGTAGGAAAACAGGTTTTTAACCGGGAAACCATCTCCGACCCAATGCATGTTCTGGTTACGGTAAACACCAATAATTTTTTTCATTTCAAAGCTCCTATCACTAGGAAATAATATGGATTTATCTTAGAACTTTTAAAGTCACCAGCCTAGCGCATGAGCAATATACAGCGTCCCAGGAATGGGATAATTCTATTTTTATACTCAAAAAGAATACAAAAAATAGATCATTTTTATTAATCTGCTGAGGCTACTCATCCTATGATGATGCTTCCCCCTTTCATACACTTCACGTTTTTTACTGTAAGACATAATGAAAATACTCACAAGCTGAGGTCAGCGTTTTATGCTCGATCCATCAGCCTCCATAATGATTAAAAAGAGGACTACAAAAATGGGCAAACCCTATGTTCGTTTAGATAAAGATAATGCAGCAGTTTTACTGGTCGACCATCAAACTGGATTACTGTCATTGGTTCGTGATATCGATCCGGATAAATTCAAAAATAATGTTTTAGCATTAGCTGCCTTAGCTCAATATTTTAATCTTCCCACCATTCTAACCACCAGTTTTGAAAACGGGCCCAATGGGCCTCTGGTTCCGGAACTGAAAGAAATGTTTCCGGATGCGCCCTATATTGCACGTCCAGGTCAAATTAATGCTTGGGACAATGAAGATTTCGTCAAAGCAGTAAAAGCCACAGGTAAGAAACAGCTGATTATTGCCGGTGTGGTAACTGAAGTCTGTGTGGCTTTCCCTGCACTTTCTGCACTGGAAGAAGATTTTGAGGTATTCGTGATTACCGATGCTTCCGGTACATTCAATCCTTTAACCCGTGACTCGGCATGGAATCGTATGTCCAATGCGGGTGCGCAATTGATGACTTGGTTTGGTGCGGCATGTGAATTACATCGCGACTGGCGTAATGATGTGGAAGGTTTGGGCGCATTGTTCTCGAATCACATTCCTGATTATCGCAACCTAATTCATAGTTACAACCAACACAGCACTCAAAAATAAGATTTTTCCTTATAAATAAGCGATCTTCGGATCGCTTTTTATTTTGTTTTACAACCTCCTTCTTTTTATCTTTTTTCAGCCACAATAAAGAGTTCTTTACCCAGTTTGAGCATGATTTATACATTCATTTGATGATGATTATTAATTTTTCTGGTGGTGAAATATGGTGGATTTAGTGCAACAATTGATGCCAGCAATCTCATCAAATCAAATTTCAAACATAGTTCGCGGCATACAAAAATCACAATATTATTGGCATTTGAACAACCGTACGCATGATGAAGTCATTGATATTCCGCTGCAAACACGGATTAAAATTAATCATTTTGCCGGAGTCTCCATGCAGAAGAAGATCAACATCTGGTGATGGAAAAACTGATTAATTATCTGGTCGAAGGTTTAAGAGATTTAGCCAAAGACCATTCAGGTTATGCGCTTTAAATTAACAGATGAAGCAAATAAAAAATCCAGAAACAAAGTCCTGGATTTTTTGTGAGAGCATTTTAACTTAAAATTAAATCTTACCAATCAAGTCAATGGAAGGAGCAAGTGTAGCATCACCTTCTTTCCATTTCGCCGGACATACTTCACCTGGATGTGCATGTACATACTGCGCTGCTTTCACTTTACGTAGAAGCTCTTGAGCGTCACGACCAATACCACCGGCATTGATCTCAATAATCTGGATTTTGCCTTCAGGATCAATCACAAAAGTACCACGGTCTGCCAAACCTTCAGACTCAATTAAAACTTCAAAGTTTTTCGCCAAAGTCCAGGTTGGATCGCCGATCATTGGATATTGGATTTTCTTGATTTCTTCAGAACTGTCATGCCAAGCCTTATGGGTAAAGTGGGTATCGGTAGAAATTGAATAAATCTCAACACCCATTTTTTGGAATTCAGCATAGTTATCCGCCAAATCACCGAGTTCTGTTGGACAAACAAAAGTGAAGTCTGCAGGATAGAAGAACACCACCGACCATTTACCGATCATGTCTTTTTCAGACACTGCAATAAATTCACCGTTTTTGTAAGCTGTTGCATTGAATGGTTTTACTTCAGTATTGATTAAACTCATGAGATATTCCTCTCGCTGATTTCTGGGATCGCTTATCTTGTGAAGCTAGAATACGAAAGTTTCTCAAATAGGTAAAACCGTACTTTTTTATAAAAACAATCGAAAAAGTAGATTTAATATTTCTATGGAGTTTTTAAAAGTGATTGTTTTAGACAATAAAAAACCCTCTGCAATGAGAGGGCTTTGAAGATGACTTGCCGTTTTAATGCAATTAGAACGGTAAATCGTCATCTAGATCAGCAGGTGCAGCTACAGGAGCAGCAGGTGCTGATTGCGGTACTTTTGGCTGGAAAGCAGACGGATTATTGTTTGCATAACCGCCTTGCTGGTTGTTATTAAAACCAGCACCTTGATTATTGCCATAACCGCCTTGGTTATTACTGTTGTTATTATTGTTGTTATAACCGCCGCCTTGGTTGTTGTTGAAACGTGGTTGGTTATAACCCGCGTTTTCACCACCCGCAGCTTGTTCACCTTGCTGACGGTTGCTATCTAGCATTTGCATTTGTTCACCACGAATTTCTGTGGTGTAACGTTCCTGACCGCTTTGGTCTGTCCACTGACGTGTACGCAATGAACCTTCGATATAAACTTTAGAACCTTTACGTAGATATTGCTGTGCAATTTCACCTAAGCGGTTATGCAGCACAATACGATGCCATTCAGTTTGTTCTTTACGCTCACCGGTATTTTTGTCAGTCCACGAATCGCTGGTTGCAATTGAAAACTGAGTAAGAGAACCACCATTCGGAAAAGTTTTGGTTTCAGGATCTTTACCTAAAGTTCCGACTAAAATTACTTTATTAACACCACGCATCAGACGTACACTTCCTATTTATTTCTATATTTTACTTTATAAGAGTTATGCTTAAATGGCTATATCTTTACCTAACAACTGCGTTAAATCTTTTCGCGCAGCTTCATTTATAAGCTGCTTATCAATTTTAACATAAGCAAATTGCTGATCAGACATCACCACAACCTCTTCAATACCACGAATTGCCAAAAGTTGAGAAGTCCACTCATCCGTTTGTTTGGTCTCAGGTAAACGCAAGACCAAAGATGAAAGATAGCGCGGTTGGGCCAAGCCAAAACTGATCAATAACCAGACAATAGCGATACCACTTAAGATACTCCAACCCAAGGCCGTATTATTTAGTAACAAGAGTTGACCACCAATCATGCCACCAAAAAATGCCCCTAAAAACTGACTGCTGGCATTCACACCCATCGCTGTGGCTTTAGACTGAATCGGTGCGGATTTAGAGAGCCAAGAAGGCAACAAAGCTTCCATCACGTTAAAGGCAATAAAGAAGAATCCCAAACCTGCCAATAAAATATATTTGGATTCATAGCCAAAAATCAGTACCAGTAAACCCAGAATAATTCCACCAATCGCGGTCAGGAAAATGCCGCGCATTTTGCGATATTTTTCCGCCAAAATAATGCTTGGAAAAGCAAAAAACAGGCTGATGATCAGTAAGGGTAAATACACCAGACCATGACTGGCCAATGGAATATCAGCGACCTGAATCAACTGTGATGGCATATAAATAAACATCGCGGTCAGCAACAAATGCAGCGCAAACACTGAAACATGCAAGCGGTTTAAATCGCCCATTTTCAGCACCTGTTTCAATTGTGCCACATAACCTTGCTGATAATTTTTATGATGACGGGTTACTTTGGGAACCAGCAGCAACATGGAAATTGCCGCCAAGCCCATAATGGTGGTCACCCAGAACAGTCCAGAAATACCCACTAGACTCGTGAGCCAAGGTCCAAGACTGAAGGCGAGCATAAAAGAGAACCCAATACTCATCCCCATCACAGCCATAGCTTTGCTGCGCTGCTCTTCACGGGTGACATCTGCCAATAGTGCCATGACTACCGCAGAAACTGCACCACCACCGGCAATCGCACGACCAATAATCACGCCATAAATGGTTTCAGACATCGCGGCAATTGCACCACCGAGTGCAAACAACAATAGGCCTAAAACGACCAGAGGCTTACGGCTAAAACGGTCAGCCAGCAAGCTAAATGGAATTTGTAAAATGGCTTGGGTTAAACCATATACACCCACCGCCAAACCAATCAGCGCAGGCGTTGCACCTTGATATGACTGCCCTGCTACAGAAAAAACAGGAATAATCATGAACAAGCCCAACATACGCAGTGCAAAAATACTGCTTAAGGCAAAGGTTGAACGGCGTTCTAAAGCATTCATCATATCAATAAGCTTAGGTTTATGAGTTTAATTTCGATGGGCTATCCTACAACATTCATGTTATGGATGTTGATTTATTCAAAGATCAGCCACTATAAAAAAGGGCGCATTTTATGCGCCCCTATTGTAACCGTTTTTCTTAAAAAACCATTAACCGATCCGTTCTTGACGCTTACTATATTGAATGGATGCAATGACTGCCCAGACAATAAACGCGACCCCAATTAAACCCGTCACCACTTCTGGTATGTGTAAGCCTGCCCCACTCGCCAGCATAATGAATGCCAAAGCACCAATCGCATAATGCGCGCCATGCTCAAGGAAAATATAAGCATCCAGTGTGCCTTTTTCGACCAGATAAATGGTCATTGAACGCACGAACATTGCACCAATGGCAAGACCGAGCATAATGATTACGACATCGGATGTAATCGCAAAAGCACCGATTACCCCATCAAAACTGAACGACGCATCAAGTACTTCAAGGTAAAGAAAACCACCAAAACCGGCTTTAATCACACCTGTAGATGCCCCACTGGCATCATGTGCCACAGCATTGCCCTGTTCATCAATTTCAGGTTCACCGCCTAACAAGTGGCTCAGTACTTGAACCCCAATGTAAACGACGATACCCCAGATCCCTGCCATAGTCACAGCTAAACGCGCAGTGTCATCTACATTTGCCGCCATGATCAGTAAGCCAACCAGTGAAAGGAATACTGACATTGCCGGTACATTGGCCAGATTAGACAAACGTGCCTCAAGCCATCTAAACCAGTGGGTATCTTTCTCACTATCCAGGAAGAAATTCAGGAACACGAGCAATAAGAATGAGCCACCAAATGCCGCAATTTCAGCATGATGTGCCATCAGTTTTGCTGAATAACTAATCGGATCATTGATCGCCATTTTCACGACTTCAAGCATGCCCATGTCCGCAGTGACTGCAACAATCACAATCGGGAACACCAGACGCATGCCAAATACAGCAATAACAATACCGACGGTTAAGAAAATCATTTTCCAGAAATGATCCCAACCACGTAGTACCGAGGCATTGACCACGGCATTATCGAAAGAAAGTGACACTTCCATCACTGCTAAAATAGTAGTAATGGTGAGCGCCGTGAACATGGTCTTTAAACCTGCTTCTGGGCCATGCGTAAAGCCCCAATATGCAGATATAGCCAGACACACGATCGTAAAAATGATTGAGAAACCAAAATGTTTCATCATGATAGATCGACCTATGAACAAATATGTATGGAGAGTAAATTCGGTAAAACTTAAAAATAGCAGCTTAAGATTTTATGCGCACAATTATGACGCCTTTTTAACATTAATCCAAAATTCTTCGTATGATTTTTTTTGAAGATAGAACCACGCTTTGGGCTGCTGGATATCTTCAGGTGAAAACTCTTGTTATAGTCCTGCCTTCTGTAAATTCTTCTTTTAATATCGACAGGATGATGAGATGAGCTTTTCTCAAGAGGTTTGGCAGCGAAATCTGGATTTATATCAAAAAACTTTAGCCCTGCCATTTAACCAGGAACTTGCACGAGGGACTTTGAGCAAAGAGGTTTTTAGTCATTATGTGATTCAGGATGCACATTATTTACTGGCATATGGTCGCGCACTGGCAGTCTGTGCTGCCAAAGCCTTTGAAGCTGATGACGTGATTCAGTTTGCGGAAGCTGCCAGAATTGCCATTGTGGTTGAACGCAGTCTACATGATGGTTTTATGCAGGAATTTGATATCACCAAAAAAGAATTTGAATCAACTCCACTTACCTTGGCTTGTCATCATTACACTTCATTTTTAACCGCGACGGCATGGTCTGAAAGCTACCCGGTGGTGTTGGCTTCTTTACTTCCGTGTTTCTGGATTTATGCAGAAGTAGGTAAAGATATTGTCAAAAATTCTATAGAAAATAATCCGTACCAAGCTTGGGTCGATACCTATTCGGGCGAAGAATTCAATGAGGCTGTACGCAACGTGATTACCACCATTGATAAAGTCGCAGCGCGTTGTGATGCCGATACGCTTGAGAAAATGCATCAGGCTTATACTCAAGCCGCTAAACTGGAATGGTTGTTCTGGGATAGCGCCTATGATCAACGCCAGTGGTTAGGTTTAGATGAATAGACTTTTTTTCATAAATCATTTTTCAATCACTATTAAGTCATTCTTAAAGTCAAAATTAAAAATAGATTTTAGCGAGTCATGAGTGTGGCATGGATGCCACACGTTTCCCATCACGACAAGGATGTCGTGTATGGGAAACAAAAGGTTTTTGTCTACTTTTGACCTTTCAAAAGTAGAGCTAATGCCTACGCAAAGGTATAGAAATTGAATCAATTAAATAAGGCAGTGCTGATTTTAAAGAACCTAATATTGAACATTTTTTGACTTATACAACTTATCTAATAATCAGTCATAAAAAATATATTGTTCAATTTATGTTTTTAACAAGTGAAAATCCGTCAAAAAGATTATTTAAGTCTTCCCTTAAACTCCTTTCATAAAGCATAGGTGGGGAGGAATTTGTTTTTTACTGCTGAAAAAACTGCCAGCCATAAATCAATCCTGCCGCAGCCACAATCCAGCATAGCGTTGCTAGACCTAGGCACGACCACATCGACATTTTGGTTGCCAATACATACACCAAGAGTAAATAAATAAAATATGGAATAAGCGACCATAAACCGAATAATGCGGTTTTACGCAACGCTTCTGCGCCCTGTTGTTGTGACACAATCACATGTGCAATCAACGCAAAAGTTGGAAATAAAGGAACCAAGCCTGCAATATAAAAAGCTTTACTCTTGGAAAGGATAGAAATAATTAGAACAACGGCTGCCCCTAAACTACATTTTAAAAATAAAGCCAGCATCCCTCTCCATCCGAACAGATCAATTGATTGAATCGCATAGTCTACGCCGCAAAATATCTTTCACTTAAATTAAATTCACCACAATTAAAGCAATCAATGCCGGCACTGCCTGAATATAAATGATCTTTTTACTGGCGGTGATACTCCCATAAATTCCGGCAACCAGAACACAGCCTAAAAAGAAATTGGCCAGTGCAGTCGCATAAGCTTCAGGTGCAAACAGGGACCAGATTAACCCGGCTGCCAGAAAACCGTTATATAAGCCCTGATTTTGCGCCAAAACTTTGGTCAATTTTGCCTTTTCTGCATTATTACCAAAGGCTTTCATTCCCATCGGTTTATCCCACAGGAACATTTCCAGAATCAAGAAATAAACATGTAATAATGCAATCAGTGCGATTAAAATTTTGGCGATCATGGTTTTCATTTCCCTTTTTTATTTTCATGCTCTTGTACGGTGATTTTTACTTTTTTAGCACTCTCTTATTTAACACGATTCACATTAAAAGTAACTTATTCAGACTTGTGAGTCTCACTAAAGCTCGCTACAGTCTTATAAAATTTAACTAAATTCATTCAGCCGACACATTATGTCGTTAAAAAACGATTTTATTCAGCTTGAACAAAATTAAATCGCTATCATATATAACCTTCAATTTGCACATTACCGAGATGTTTTATGAGCCAAAGTCATATCCGTATTCGAGGCGCACGTACCCATAACTTAAAAAATGTGTCACTCGATATTCCACGCGACAAATTCGTGGTCATTACGGGACTCTCAGGCTCTGGTAAATCTTCCTTAGCTTTTGACACCTTATATGCTGAAGGTCAGCGCCGTTATGTGGAATCACTTTCTGCCTATGCGCGCCAGTTCCTCTCGCAAATGGAAAAACCAGAAGTCGATTCCATTGAAGGTTTAAGTCCAGCGATTGCAATTGAACAGAAATCTACCAGTCATAATCCACGTTCAACTGTGGGAACAATCACCGAAATTTACGACTATTTACGTCTTTTATATGCCCGTGTCGGAACACCATATTGTCCTGAACATGATCTACCGATGGTGGCACAAACCATTTCAGAAATGGTGGATGCGGTTAAAGGTTTGGAGGAAGGCACCGCTTTAATGCTGCTTGCACCTGTGGTACGTGAGCGTAAAGGTGAATATACCCATCTGTTTGAACAACTGCAAAGTCAGGGTTTTGTCCGTGCGCGTGTAGATGGTGAAGTGATTGATATTGACACTCCACCTGAACTGGATAAAAAGAAAAAACATACCATTGAAGTGGTGGTCGACCGTTTTAAAGTCCGTGATGATTTGGGTAACCGCATTGCCGAATCTTTTGAAACTGCGCTGCGTTTAGGTGGCGACATCGCGATTTTATCGTGGATGAAAGATGAACAGGCAGATCGTGTATTTTCTGCAAAACACTCTTGTCCTGAATGTGACCGAGCTGTAGCCGAACTTGAGCCGCGTTTATTCTCCTTCAACAATCCATTTGGTGCCTGCCCGGTCTGTGATGGTTTGGGTACCCGCAGTCATTTTAGTGCTGAAAAACTGATTCCAAACAATGAAGTTTCAATTAGCCAGGGCGCGATTCGTGGTTGGGACAGACAACGTCCGTATTACTACAGCATGATCGAAAAAGTCGCAGCACATTTTGGCTTTTCTTTAGATACACCGTGGAATGAACTGGATACCGATACCAAAAAGAAATTTCTTTATGGAACGGGCAAAGAAAAAATTGATTTAAGTTATATCGATGAACGTGGTCGCAAACATAATCGAGTCATTCCTTTTGAAGGGATTTTACCGCATCTGGAACGTCGCTACCGTGAAACTGAATCGAATTATGTCCGTGATGATTTAGCGCAGTATTTATCTAATGCTGCATGTGATGCCTGTGATGGCTCGCGTCTGAATGAAATTTCACGTAACGTCCGGGTTAAAGACAAAACCATCGCGCAAATTACCAAAATGTCGATTGGCGATGCCGAAAATTACTATCAGGATTTAAACCTTGAAGGTGCCAAAGGCGAAATTGCCGACAAGATTTTTAAAGAAATTCGTGAGCGTTTGCACTTCCTCGTTTCTGTTGGTTTGAACTATTTAAGTCTGTCGCGTTCTGCCGAAACCTTATCAGGCGGTGAAGCACAGCGTATCCGTTTGGCTTCGCAAATTGGTGCAGGCTTGATGGGTGTGATGTATGTCCTCGATGAACCGTCGATTGGTTTGCATCAGCGTGATAATGACCGTCTGCTTGAAACTCTGGTTCGCCTGCGGGATTTAGGAAACACAGTTTTAGTCGTTGAACATGATGAAGATGCCATTCGTGCCGCTGACCACATTATTGATATTGGTCCGGGTGCGGGTGTACACGGGGGGCATATTATTGCCGAAGGGACGTATGAAGAAATTTTGGCAAACCCTGACTCGCTTACTGGACAATATTTATCAGGCAAGTTAAAAATTGAAGTGCCGAAAGTCCGAACTCAACCGCCAAAACCGGAAGAAAAAATCAAGTTGATGGGTGCTGCAGGTCATAACCTACAGAATGTTGATTTAACCATTCCTTTGGGCGTGATGACCTGTGTCACCGGTGTCTCGGGTTCAGGTAAATCGACCCTGATTAACCGTACATTGTTACCGCTTGCTGCAACGCAATTGAACGGCGCAACCACCTTAACTGCTGAAAAATTTGATTCGATTGATGGCTTACAGTTCCTTGATAAAGTCGTAGATATCGACCAAAGCCCGATTGGACGTACGCCACGCTCTAACCCTGCGACTTATACCGGTTTGTTCACCCCGATTCGTGAATTGTTTGCGCAAACGCCTGAAGCCAAAGCACGCGGTTATGCTGCAGGTCGTTTCTCGTTTAACGTGAAAGGTGGTCGTTGTGAGGCCTGTGAAGGCGATGGCATGATTAAGGTTGCAATGCACTTCTTACCAGATATGTACGTACCGTGTGATGCCTGTCACGGCGACCGTTATAACCGTGAAACGCTAGAAGTCGGTTATAAAGGTAAAAATATTTCCGATGTTTTGGGCATGACTGTTGAAGATGCAATGCATTTCTTCGAAGCCATTCCAGTGATTCACCGTCGTTTAGAGACTTTGACTCATGTCGGTTTGGGTTATATCCGTTTAGGCCAGTCTGCGACAACTTTGTCTGGTGGTGAAGCACAACGTGTGAAATTGGCACGTGAATTGGCCAAGCGTGATACGGGTAAAACCTTATATATTTTAGATGAACCGACCACCGGTCTGCATTTCCACGATATTGCCAAGTTGCTCGATATTTTGCATCAGCTGCGTGATAAGGGTAATACCATTGTGGTCATTGAGCACAATCTGGACGTGATTAAAACGGCAGACTGGGTGATTGATTTAGGTCCTGAAGGTGGCGCTGGTGGCGGGATGATTATTGCCGAAGGTACACCTGAAGAAATGGTGAAATCTAAAGTTTCACATACAGCGAAGTTCTTGAAGCCGTTGTTGAAGTAAAAATCTCCCCCTAGCCCCCTCTTTGTAAGAGGGGGAATTCTCTCCTTTCGTAAAGGAGGGTGAGGGAGGATTAAAAAATAAATATAATCTTAAATTTGTTGGGGAAATCATGCGGTTTTCAGAAAGATATGGATATAAACCTGTTCGTGACATTATTCAAAAAGAAAGTGTGGATGATCATTTAAGAAATGGGATTTGGAGCGTTTTTCATCTATGTTTGTGGAGTAAAATTTCGCATCCCTCTTCTAGTTACTCATATACAAAAAATTCGAATCTAAATAACTTAATAAATAAATATTGGTTCAATTTTTTTAAAAAACCTAACGATACGATTCCGCTTCGTTCTCATGAATCAATTACTATCATCAGAAATCTATTTTTTAAATTTGAATGGCATACTATTTATAGTTTTATTGAAGAAACTTTAGAAAATTATCCAACCCAATATTGTGAAAAAAAAGAAAAATTCATTGAACAAATTAATCAGATATTAGAAAGAGAAAATAGTGCATATCGAATCATAAATGACGAAATCATTCCAATCACTTCCGAACAAGAAATCCAATCCATCGAAGAAGCCTTAGAAAATACAAATCCATATTCAGGCGTTCAACAACATTTGAATCAAGCTTTGAAATTGCTCTCAGATCGACAAAATCCGGATTACCGGAATTCAATTAAAGAGTCTATCAGTGCTGTTGAGTCTATTTGTAAAATTGTCACCAATGAAGATAAAGCAACACTTGGAAAGACACTAAAAATCATTGAAGATAAACATGGACTACATGCAGCATTAAAAGGTAGTTTAAGTCAACTTTATGGCTATACCTCTGATGCTGATGGTATCCGCCATGCCATGCTTGAAGAATCTAATCTTTCTTATATCGACGCAAAATTTATGTTGGTTGCTTGTACCAACTTTATTAATTATTTAATTGAAAAAACTAAATAAATACAGGGTGATCTTAATCTCACCCCACCACTTTATTTTTGCCATTTTCTTTGGCCTGAAATAAAGACTTGTCGGCTTTTTCAAGTAATGCTATCCATGAGGCTGCACCAACAGCCACACCTGCACTCACCGAAATCTGAATATTTTGATTTATCTCAGCAATGTAGAGTTCAGAGCTGCCAATTTCTTCAAGAATTTTATTCGCAATGATCCAAGCATCCTTAAAATCAACCTGCTCGATTAATACCAAAAACTCATCACCGCCATAACGTACAATTAAATTTGAAGTACACACACAAAATTGTAATTTTTCCGCAACCAGCCGAATAACTTCGTCGCCAATAATATGTCCAAACGTATCATTTACGTGTTTAAAATCATCAATATCGAAGATAATTAGGCCAGTTTTAGTAAATTTTTCAGGTTTCTTTTCCACATATTTAATATATTCATCCAAAGCCAAACGGTTGGATATACCGGTTAAAGTATCGGTATTGGCAATGTTTCTGAGCTGAAATTCTAGAGCGTCTCGTTGCTGTAACACGCGTTTTAACTTTTTAACTGCGTCCAGTAAAGTGATCGGATCAGCAGATGAATCTTCATCCTCATCATCTGTAATTTTATGCTGTGCCAAACGAAGAATGCTATTTTTGGCTTTAAGTAAAGGTTTAAATACCCAATTTCGCGCATAGATCATTGTAAAGCATGCCGTAACCAGACAAATTACCGCAACCAGTAACGTTAGGATAAATTGTTGCTGTGCTTGATTTTTTTGGTTTTCAGCAATGCTAACACTGTAATCTAAAATATAGGTTTGCAAATTTACCACGGTTACGAATTTATCAACCATTACTTCTGTCAATTGCGTACCAGTCAATGAATATGCCTGATTGTGCATGCTTTCATTAATTAAGCGCGTAACGATTGGAATACCTTGGTCTAAAAACTGTGCCTTTACTTGTTGATGCAAAGCTAAATATTCTGGAGTTTTAGCTTGTTCAGGTTGTAGGGTATTGACCAAGTCCCATAAATAATAGGCTTGATGTTGAGTCTGTAATGATCGAGCCAGATTATCCGCAGATATTTTTTCTGCAAAAGTAATGGATGCGATGATATTTGAGGCAATTCGCCCTGCCTGATCGCGTAAATCTGCCAGAATTAAAATGAGAGTGTAGTATTCAGAAACAGATGTACTTTCAGCTTCAGACTGTACCAATACATTTTTCAAAATGTCATGACAACTATCCCAAGCCGTGAACATTTGCTTAATCGCATTATCAAGCTGTTTTGAAGTCCGTTCAGATCGGGGGAAAGCAGCATAAGCATCTATAGCTTGACGACCTTGATGTAAAGTCACTTTTAAATTGGAAAATAAGCCTCGTACCTGAGCAGAAAAGCCCGCTGCTTCTAAAATCTGTAGGGTCTGCTCAATCTGTAAATCGACTTTTTTTCGATGTGCATGCAATTCTTGTAAATTTTCTGCTAATTCATCAGCGGTACTCGCCATTACCTTATTGGCAGGTGCTCTCTCGCGTGAAACTTTATTGGACAAATCTGCAACCGCACGTAGTGCAAAAATTTCAGTTAAGGCACGATCTGCTTTTTGATAACTCTGATAGCTACTGGTAATTAAGGGGACAGAAAGAAAAAGCAATGAGAATATAATAATCATCATCGACAAAAAAAGCCGTCGACCAATATGCTTCGAACGTAATTTATACATAATTTCAGTACGCTCCGCATAAAAATAACTGGCCAATCATCATGACGTTTCGTTTACAATACAATTGTATATATTACATTACTTTAATATTTAATAGACAAAATTTAACCAATTTTATTAACTCTATATCCCTTATCAATTACTTATATTATTTTGTGATAAGAAGTCACTTTTATATATTTTTTAATTTACTTAACTCTAATGAAGATAAAAGAATAAACCCAGTTTATCTAAAATATCTAAACTGAGTTGCTTGCGCTCACCCGCATCATCAGCGTCATGCATTTCCAGATTTAAAACAAACGCAGTAACCTGGCCATTCGGTTGTTCAACCCAACCGGTATACCAACCGACTTGTGGCTGAACATCCATTCCCCAGCCACTTTTAGCATATAGTTTTGTATTCCCTCGACGCTCTATAAAAAGCATCTCTTTCACTTGCTTTTGTACAGCAGCATCAAAAGGCAATTGCTCTGTTGCAAGCTGATAAGCAAATTTTGCCTCTTGTTCAGATGTGATTTTTAGAGGACCTACAAGCCAAAAATTATCAACCTGTTGACCAATTTTTTGATTTCCGAAACCCATACGTTGTATTTCTTGTTGCATTAAGTCCAGCCCAATACGTCTAGCCAGCTCTTGATAGACCGGAACTGCAGAGGCCTGCATTGCTTGCCCCAAAGTCATGTCTTTTTCCCAGGCAGCGAAAGTACGTTTCTTTCCATCCCATTTAAAAACTTCAGTTGCATTCACTTTATGGTGTTGCAAGCCAATCAAGGCATTTAACATTTTAAACGTTGAAGCTGGAATATAGGAATGATTGGCACGGGTTAAAGCATTTCCATAACTCTTGAACTGATGACCATCGTAAGTGATAAAGACTGCTTGTTTATTGGCCTGATTTAATAATGTGGCAATCTCAGCTGATCGCTCTGCTGTTATTCCGGAGATCGGTTTCAGCAGAAATAAATTTAAACTTTGATCTTTTCCCGTCTGGCAAGCAGTTAATTGCATAAAAACCATTACGCAGCTCAAGTAAAACAGTCCTTGTTTCATCTTTAAATCTCAAGAAAATAAATTGTTTATTTTTTATCAAATTTTATTGATTGATTTTGTATCAATTACACACATTTAAAATATTTTTACGACAGATCTAAGAAAATATTTACACGTGCCACAATTAAGTGCATAATGCACCTTATTAGGGCGAGTTAGAATCATTCCTCAGCAGGATTGTTAATTTTCCCGAGATTTTGGCTAAAAAACCTCAGTTTATTTGAAAACTGGGGTTTTTTATTGCCTAAAATTACTCATCAAAATGAAATTCAAATTATTTTCGCACTTAAATAGGGCAATAATAATAGAAATATTTCCGAATAGGTTTTTTGAATCATTAAACCTTGCAATAACTCGTTATGTAAAAAAAATTAATCTTGTTTGGATTTGAATGGGAGAGCAAATATTTGGATAGTTTCTTTATTAAATATGAAAACTCATTTAGAGATGCTTAGTTCAAAAAAAAGCCCAACCTTGGGGAAAGCTGGGCATATAAAAACAAAACTTATTCATGGAGAATCAGATCATCATCACATTATTTCAATGTAATACGACTTGATAGATAGATTATGGTAAAAAACACTAAATAAGTAAAGCCTATTGAAACACTATGGATTTACTTTAGTCACAATAATTACAGATAAATGTGAAATATTTCACAAATTCCCAATTAGTACGTTTGTTTTTTAAACAAAAAATATCCAATTTAAGTTTTATTTATTGTTTTAATCCAGAAAATATTACAAATATGATAATTAGTTGACTCTATACCAACACACATAAATTGTTTTTTACAATTAATATATACAAATCAATCTAATTTTACATTGTAAAGATTCATTTGAATTTTCTTAATTACAAGAAGGATAAGTTGCTTTAATGCACATATTCTTTTGTTCTGAAAAAAGTTTTTAAAGTTGACAGGCAATAAGCCGACTGTTTATTTTTTAACCAAATACATTATCTAGAGTAAAAGCCCAATAAAATAATGTTCTTTTAGTTCATTGACTTAATGTTTTGTTACAATACAATACCTGCTGTTTAATCCATTTTTAACAGAACTGGTATCTATTATGAAAAAACTCGGTTTAGCCACTGCTTTATTATTAGCCATGACCGGTGCTCAAGCGTACCAATTCGAAGTACAAGGTCAATCTGAGTACATCGACAACACTGTAAATGACAAAAACTTTACTGGTGCTGTACAAAGTACTTACTACTTTAAAGATGTTGATTCTTCAAAAGGTCCATTAGCTGAAGCAGCTTTCTTAAACCAAGCGTCTAACGTATCTGTAGCTTATAACTATGGTGAATATGACGTTGATGCTGATGGAACTGACATGGTAGCTCATACTTATGGTGCTAAAGCTGAAGTCTATGTTCCTACTAAATTTGTTCCTGCATACTTAAGCGCTTCTTACAACCACACTAAACTTGATGGTAAAGGCGGTCAATCTGATGACCAAGGCGACCGTTATGCATTAGAACTTGGTGCTCTTGTAATCCCTAACTTCTTGGTTGCAGTTGGTTATACAAGTGTTGCTAACGAATATTCTTTAGATGCTTTCAATATCATGAATAATGGTATTGCTAAGGCTACTTTAGAGTCTGACACTATTGCTGCCGACCAAGATGCGATCACTGCACGTACTAAATACGTAGGTGCGATTGACGGTACGAACATGTCAATCGGTTTCGAAAGCGGTTTAGTTTACGGTGAAGCTACTGCTTACAACCTAGGTACAACTCTTTTCGTTACACCTAAATTAAGCGTTGCTGCTTCTTACATGGAATCTAGCTTCGCTGGTTCTCCAGATAATGCTTGGGGTGCGAACGTAAACTATTTCATCACTCCTGCTGTTGCAGTGGGCGCATCTTACGTAAATGCTAATGCTGAAAAAGGTTCTGTATATGATACGGAAACTGTTGGTGTAAACGCTAAATTCCGTTTCTAATTTTTGATTAGAAAAAGAATTCAAAAAAGGACGCTTTATGCGTCCTTTTTTATTTTTTAGCTTTATTCAGAGGTTCGAACCAGACTTAAAAAATGTAAGTGGCGTTCATATTGATCAATAATATCTTGCAATAGATCATCTGAAGTCCAGTCCATCACATCATAGTTCTGACCACCTTCTCTTAAAAAAACTTCCGCTTGATAATAGGTTATTTCATTCGCGGTCATTTCTGGCATAAAACTCGGTGGAACAGTTTCTCGTATCACCACTTGATAGATAAAATTAATTTCATCGTGATGATCAACTCTCAATTCCAAGCCATCGGCAATCGAACCAATCGTCACCGTCAACTTACGCCGTTGAAACTCCTTTTGCACACTTTGAAAGGCCTTGGATACTTCAGTTTCAATATACTGTTTCACCTCTGCTTCAGTATGCGGATAATGCATAATCAAACCTAAACGCTGCTGCCAGCTGCGTGGGTTTTGGATTGCTCGTGGAGTAATGCGTGCCTCTTGTAATGCATTCATTTTAGTGACATCTAAATGTAAGGCTTTTAATAAGCCCCAACAAATAAACAGCATAATAAAAGTGAATGGCAAGGCGCTCATCATGGTGGCTGATTGTAATGCGCCTAATCCGCCTACTAACAGTAGAACAATCGCCAATACTGCCATCAGTACGGTCCAAAACAGCCTTTGCCAAGTGGGAGAATTTTCAGATTTTGCGGTTAAGTAATCGGTCACCAATGCACCCGAATCTGCGGAAGTCACAAAAAATAGCATTACCAGAAAAGTTGCCAACAAGCTCATGACGCTTGAAAAAGGCAAGCTGTGCAAGAACTCAAATAACGCGACCGATGAATCGCGTTGCACCGCCAAAACCAGAGAATGATTCGCTTCATGGAGAATGCTATATAATGCGGCATTTCCCATAAAACCCATCCAGATCAGGGTAAAACCGGTCGGAATCAGTAAAACACCAACAATAAATTCACGAATAGTGCGTCCTTTGGATACCCGGGCAATAAACATGCCCACAAATGGCGACCATGAAATCCACCATGCCCAATACATAATGGTCCAACCGCCAATCCAGCCATTGGGCTGATAGGCATATAAATTAAAGGTCATCGCGAATAAATTTGAGATGTATTGCCCGGCATTTTGAATGGTGGTTTGCAGCAAATAGATAGAAGAGCTGGCAAAAAATACGAATAGCAGTAAAATCAGTGCCAGAATTAAATTAAGTTCAGATAGCCGTTTAATCCCTTTATCTAAGCCTAAAAATACCGACATTGAAGCCATGGCACTGACCACGATAATCAAGATCACTTGGGTAGTAGGTGCTTGCTGAATTCCAAACAGATAGTTCAGCCCGGAATTGATTTGCGTTACCCCAAAGCCCAAGGTGGTAGCGACACCAAAAACTGTCCCGATCGTGGCAAAGGTATCCACTGCATCCCCGATCGGACCATGAATTTTTTGACCGATCATCGGGTATAAAGCAGAACGAATTTTTAGTGGCAGATTATGGCGATAAGCAAAATAAGCCAGTGCCAATCCCACCACAGTATAAATTGCCCAGGCATGAAAGCCCCAATGAAAGAAAGTCACACGCATAGACTGCTGTGCGGCTTGAATCGTTTCGCCCGCACCTTCTGGCGGTGATACATAATGCATTACCGGCTCGGCCACCCCAAAGAACATCAGACCAATCCCCATACCTGCCGTAAATAGCATGGCAAACCAGGAACCATTGCTATAATTGGGTTGGCTATGATCAGGACCCAGTTTAATTTTGCCCATGTCCGATAGCGCAATATAAATCAGTAAAATAAGAAATATCGCGACCGATAACACATAGAACCAACTAAAAGAATCTGTAACCCACTGATTAAGGTGTTTGGTAATAAGCTCAAATGAGTTGGGGGCTAAAACAACCACTATCAGGAAGATAGAAATAATAGTGACCGTACTTAAAAACACATTTGGATTGACGTTAGCAAACCAGGATGGATTTTTGGAAGGCATACATCCTCCATTTTATATTTTAATTAATGTGACAGACCAGCAGGTCAAACAAAGCATTTATCGAGGATAAATAAAAGATGAGTTAAGTAGAAATGAATTAAAACTCAAACGCATCATAAATTAATGACCGGAATAGCGCAGTTACATTCCTGTAACATTCTCAAAAGCCCAGATTATTTGTTGGTTTTATCGCGATTGGGTAAATGTGCAATATATTGCAGGGCAATTAAACGTGACACAATCAGTGCCAAATACATAACCCCACAAAACATTTGCATCACAGCCAACACCCGTGCCGGTGCACTCATCGGCATTAAATCAGCCAAGCCTGTTGCCGACTGCAAACTAAAACTTAAAAACAATAAATCCAGCCAGGTTTGTAAACCGCTCATATTTGGATTGTGAAAACTGCCCGGCACCAACAACTGGCAAATGTTATATAAAAAGGCAAAACCCCAAGCAAGCAGCGTAAATACCGCACCTGCCGCAAACAGTTCATCTATAGTTAAATAACGGTCTTCAAACATATAACGCAATAATCCATATGCGGCACTAAAATAGGCTGCAGCCTCGAAACCATGCGCTATCACTTGAATCATTGGATGATCTATACCCAATAAAATCAGTGAAGAAAAAACGACGGCTCCACCCACAAAACTTAAGCCTAAAAATGTAAACATCGGTGTTTGTCGAATAACTTTGGCAATCACCAATAAAACCAAAACCCCTAAAAGCCAGGTCAATGTCCGATAAGTCGTACTGTAATTGACGGCCACAGATAATATTAAAATGAAAAATTGCAACAAGATCAGCCACGCCGAAGGTAATAAGCGGAAAATCTTCCAAACATCAATAAACGCCTGCATTCATAACTCCAAGACATTGCTGTTTTTGTTTATCATGGTGTTTTCTTTGTTTTCATCTGATGAACTTAGCACGAACTAAACACAATACCAGCAATACATTTGTATGAAAATCATCAAGAAATTCATTCATAAATATTCTAAATTGAATTTTAAAAATTGAATTCGTGAAGCAAAAAAATAAAAATCAGCTTCAAATAAACCTATTAAATTTGAAACAAGAGCTTATTAATCAAGCGCATCATAAATATTCAGACAATAAAAAAGTCCCCGCAGGGACTTTTTTATCGGTTCAATTTTGAGTCTTAGTGATCCGATGCTCCAGAGATACCAATACCCGTTTGTGAACGAACATACTGTGCGTCAAATGCTTTACGTTCTGCTTGTGCACGTGCTGAATTATCAGTCACAGAGAACAACCAGCAGCAGAAGAACGACAATGGCATAGCGAAGATCGCAGGACCATTAAACGGATTGATTGGTGTATCAGAGATACCTAATGTATCCACCCAAACGGCTTTAGATAGAACAATCAAGAGCACTGCAAGCGCTAAACCTACTACCCCACCAATGACCGCACCGCGCGTAGTTAAGCCTTTCCAGAACATTGAAAGTACAAGTACCGGGAAGTTGGCACATGCAGCCACAGAGAATGCCAAACCAACCATAAAGGCAACGTTTTGTTTCTCGAACAAAATACCTAAAATCATCGCAAAGATTGCAAGACCTAAAGTCGCAATTTTTGACATACGAAGTTCAGATTCAGGGGTCGTTTGACCTTTTTTGAATACGTTTGCATACAAGTCATGTGAAATTGCTGAAGCACCAGACAAGGTCAAACCTGCAACTACAGCAAGAATCGTTGCGAATGCCACTGCTGAAATGAAGCCCATGAACAAGTCGCCGCCAAGCGCATCACTTAAGTGCACTGCAGCCATGTTGTTACCACCAACAAGTTCTAACTTGCCGGTCAGTGCCATTTTTGCCACATCAAGGAATTGCGGGTTATTCGATACATAAAGGATCGCACCGAAACCAATGATGAAAGTTAAAAGGTAGAAATAACCAATGAAACCTGTGGCAACCACAACTGACTTACGAGCTTCTTTAGCATCTTTCACGGTGAAGAAACGCATCAAGATATGAGGTAAACCTGCAGTACCAAACATCAATGCCAGACCGAGTGAAATAGCATCTAGAGGATTGGCTGCTAGCTTACCTGGCCCCATGATATTGCCGGCTTCAGTCAAACTTACTTCATGTACTTTAGAGAAGATTTGAATCGATTGTTCAAACATTTCAGTGAAGCTAAAGCCCACGCCTTTCATGACCATAAATGCCATAAAGGTCGCGCCTGAAAGTAACATCACCGCTTTAATGATCTGTACCCAAGTGGTTGCCAGCATACCGCCGAAAATTACGTAAGCCATCATTAATAGACCAACGATGACAACAGCAATGTTGTAGTTCAAACCAAAGAGCAGTTTGATGAGCTGGCCTGCACCAACCATCTGAGCAATTAAGTAGAACGCAACAACCACAAGTGAGCTCACGGCTGCCAAGGTACGTACCGGCTTTTCTGCCAAACGGAAAGACACCACGTCAGATAAGTTGAATTTACCTAAGTTACGCAGACGTTCAGCCACCAAGAACAATACGATTGGCCAACCTACCATAAAGCCGAGTGAGTAAAGTAAACCGTCAAAACCTGAACTAAAAACAAGTGCAGAAATCCCGAGGAAGGATGCGGCAGACATATAGTCACCGGCAATCGCCAAACCATTTTGGAAACCTGAAATACCGCCACCGGCAGTATAGAAATCTGTAGTACTGGTGGTTTGTTTCGCTGCCCATTTGGTAATCACCAAGGTGAAAGCGACAAAAATCACGAACATGATAATGGCATGCCAGTTGGTCGCTTGCTGTTCAGCAGCCCCAAGATCTGGACCAGCCATGACCATACCCGACATGAGCAGCGTTGATGCTGCTAAGGCCTGAGCCTTTAATGAATTCCATTTCATATTAGTGCGGTCCTTTTGCGTTAGCAATTGCTTCTACTTCTCTCATTGCTTCTTTTGTTAACGGATCTAACTTATTGTTAGCAATATAGGAATACACGCCACAAAGTATAAATGATAATACGATGATGCTTAGACCTAGTGGTATTCCCCAAGTTGTTACACCACCACTAAAAGAACTCATTAAGAATTCTTTGTTATAACCGACGAGCAGCATGAAACCCACGTAGACGAACAACATAATTGCTGTAAGTGTCCAGCTCAGTGTGCTTTTTTTACTGACCATCTGTTTAAATTTTGGATTTTGTAGAATTTGCTCTACCTGTCTCTCATCCATAACAATGCTCCTGTGTGCACCCAATCTTAGGTGCTATTTTTAATTCGAATTATTACGTTGTATAACTTAACAATCTTGTTGGGTTGTTGTAATTAATACTTTGGTCGTTAAATTTTGATCAATTAAGCGGTCAGATTATCAGATAGGGTATCATTACGACATAGTTTTACACTGTAGGCAATATGAACAGCTGGCTTATTATCGGGGTTCTCGCCCTTTATATCGCATTACTTTTTATCTGTGCATTTTTTGGGGAAAAACATGCAAGTCGATTAAGTACCCGCGGTCGCATGCTACTTTTTAGTTTAACTTTAGGGGTTTACTGTTCATCTTGGACATTTTATGGTGCGACTGGTGCCGCTGTTCGTGAAGGGATTATTTTCCTGCCAATTTACTTAGGACCGTTAATTTTTGTCGGACTCGGTTACGATATTTGGCGACGCTTGGGTCGAGTACGTCAACATCATGCCATTTCCTCCATTGCCGACTTTGTTGCCGCGCGTTATGGCAAAAGCGGAACATTGGCATCCCTGGTTACCATTCTTGCCGTCATCGCGATTATTCCTTATTTGGCCTTGCAGCTGAGAGCGATTGCCTTAAGTGCCGCCGTGATTCTGCAACAGGACTCGGGCATAGAAAGCACGACCAATGGCGTGCTGTTCTTAACTGGGATATTGGCCATTTTAGCCATGATTTTTGGAACCCGACAAATTGCCAATACCGAACAGCATGGCGGTTTAATGCTGGCGGTGGCATTTGAGTCCTTTGTTAAACTGTTTGCTTTACTCTGTGTTGCCTTATTTTTTGTGTTTGATTCTCCGGGAAATCTGGCGCAAATTTCAAATGATGTCGCTAATACATTTAAAGAGGTCCAACTGTTTGGTGTACCGGAAACTTTTTGGGTACAAACGGTATTGGCAGCCCTTGCGATCATTTGTTTGCCACGCCAATTCCATGTGGCTGTGGTTGAACTACGCGATGAAAAACATATTCGTGGGGCACGTCGCTGGTTTGCCACTTATCTAATCCTGACCACCATCGCGATTATTCCCATTGCCAGTTGGGCATTACATGCAGCCCCGCACTTTTTAGCCATTCCCGATGTTGCCGTGCTGTCATTACCGCTCAGTTATAATCAGGAATGGTTAACCTTATTGGCCTTTCTGGGTGGTTTTTCTGCATCAACCGGCATGTTGCTGGTGTCATCGGTCGCTTTGTCGATTATGCTCAGTAATGACCTGATTATGCCGGCTCTCTGGCGCACAGGCATAATTTCACGTCACGACAAACGTCTGCCGTTGGTACTCAAATTCACCCGTCGCGTCTGTATTTTAGCGGTCATGTTGCTGGGCTTCCTGTTCTTCCATTTCTTTAATGACATCGACCAACTTTCTGTTTTTGGCTTGCTGGCATTTAGTGCAGTGGCACAATTCTCTCCTGCCCTGATTGGTGGACTGTATTGGCGTGGCGGTAGCAAGCAGGGGGTTTATGCAGGTCTGATTACCGGCTTCGTAATATGGGCATATACCTTGCTGTTACCCACCGTATTGCGTAGCTTGCCTGCTGAATACAGCCAGTTTACCCAACAATTCCTGAGTCTGGGGCCTTTGGGCATTAACTGGTTACGTCCAGAAGCTTTACTCGGTTTTCAGTCTTTTGCCGCATTGACCCATGGCGTGATTTGGTCTTTAGGTCTGAATATCCTGTTATATGTTTGGGTCTCTCGAATTTTTCGCCCCAGTATTGCGGAACAGATTCAAGCGGAAAGTTTCTTCTATTATGAAACCAAGCCCTTGCCGGCACACACAAGCTCGACGGACATTACCTACCTCAATCATGATGTGGCCCGTCTGAAAGTTGGGGATTTAATTGCCCTGGCCAAACGGATTACCGGTGAAGGACCTACTACCAAAGCCTTTCACCAATTCTGTGCGCAAAACAATGTCATCCTGAACGAGAACAGCAGTGCCAATGGCATGTGGTGGCGCTTCACCGAACAGTATCTGGCAGGAACCATCGGTTCAGCTTCTGCGCGTACACTGCTCACCACGGCAATGGTGAATAATGGTTTAGCCCTTGGTCAGGTTGCAAACATTCTGGATCAGGCTTCACAATGGCAGCGTTTTAACCAAAACCTGATCATGACCATGATTGACCATATGACCCAAGGGGTCAGCGTGGTGGATGAAAATATGTGTCTGGTGGCCTGGAACAATCAATACCTGAAACTGTTCGACTATCCAAAAGACATTGTCTATGTCGGTTGTCCAATTGCAGATCTAATTCGCTATAACGCAGAACGTGGTGAATGCGGCCCGGGTTCAGTTGAAGAACATGTGCGTAAACGGATTCACTGGATGGCGATGGGGAGCGCCCATGAATTTGAACGGATCCGTAAAGATGGTCGGGTGATTCAGATGCGCGGAAATCCGATTGAAGGCGGTGGTTTCGTGACCACTTTTGCCGATATTACCGCATTCCGTGAAAATGAAGCCGTACTTGAAGGGCGAGTTCAAGATCGAACCCAACAGCTCGCCAATGCGCTTTCCGAGCAGCAATTGGCACGCGAACAAGCTGACCGCGCCAATATGTCAAAAAGTCGCTTTATTGCAGCAGCGAGTCATGATTTATTACAACCGATGCATGCCGCACGTTTGTTTAGTACCGCTTTAGAACAAAGCGTGCAGTCCGATGAAGACCGCAAAACCTTACAACAACTTGATCGTGCCTTGCATGGTGCAGAAAGTATGTTGTCTGCCCTGCTTGATATTGCGCGTTTGGAAGGTGGGACGATTCAACCTAAGCGTCAATCTTATCCCCTGCATGACTTGCTGAGTGATTTAGAACTGCAATTTAAATCCATCGCTGCACAACGTGGGATTAAATTGAGTGTACATGATGCGCAATTCTGGATTGATACCGATCCGCAATGGATTCGACGTATTATTCAAAACTTCGTCAGCAATGCCTTGCGTTATACCGCCAAAGGTCGCGTGATTGTCGGTGTGCTGCGTTCTGCAGAAAAACCCAACAACATTCGGATTGGTGTCTGGGATACCGGTCCGGGTATTGCAGAAGAACAACGGATTAAGCTGTTCCAGGAATTCGAGCGCTGCGGTCATACCTCACCTTGGGGTGAACAAGGTCTGGGCTTAGGCTTAGCCATTGTACAGCGTATGACCAGTCTGCTGGACTATCCGGTACATGTCTATTCCGAATATGGTAAAGGCTCTTGCTTCATGATTGAAGTACCGATTGTGAAAGCGCCAAAAGTGGTGGCAACGCCGGTTCAGGCGACTCCGCTGAAAAGCAAAGCCTATAAAATTTTATGCTTAGACAATGATGAAACCATTTTGGAAGGCATGTCGACTTTGCTGAGCAAATGGGGCTATCAAGTGTTTAAAGCGACTGAACCTGAACAGGCGCTACAACTCATTCAGCAAGAAAACATTCAGGTGTGGTTGGTCGACCAGCACTTGAATAACAATAAAATCGGTTTGGATTTCATTCTGGAAAACCGTCAAGAGCAAGTTCCTGTAGCGCTGATTACTGCAGATTCTGATCCTGAACTTCCACAATATTTGAAAGAAATGAATATTGTGCTGCTGAAAAAACCGTTAAAACCGGCATCGCTTCGTTCATGGTTATCTGGATTAAAAATTTCCAGTCCTTAAACCTAAATCCTAAACTCAGACGTCCATTTCAGATTGATGAAATGGACGTTTTTTTACACAAATACACCTATGATTACGGGTACTGGCAATTTATTTTTTCATTTAGGCAAAACTGTTCAAAAAGTCTTAGTTTAAGCACTGCTGCATTGACCAAAAACTCCAAGTTCGTACTTTCTATGGCAAAGAACATCAAAATTTAAATATACACTTGTATACTTGGTTACAATTTTACAAGTTTTTATTATTAAAAGTATTTTTTTGATAAAAGTTGCATCTATAACTTTAGTCGTATTCCGTTTGTCATCATCCTGGCTCATATATGAGAGCAACAAATGATCAGTTTAATCTGTCTATCAGTACCTACATAAAACGCTGCCCAAGAAACTGATCATCATAGAAAAATACAGGAGTTTAAGATGAACATTTCTGAAGCCGGAAGCCATAACGTAGATCAATGGCAACAATTTTACCGTCAATATGGTGCCAATGCCCTGTTACCCGAAATTCAATGGACTGAATTGTTTAAGCCCAGCCACTTGAAGGATATTCATATTCAGGCATTAAACGCCCTGTATCAAAGTGCAGTTCCACTTGCATTACAAGTGTTCGATGAATTGAATTTTGATGTTTTCAGCCCTGCCGCATACAAACCCCAAGGCTTGGGTCTATTTGATCGACTGGCTGAACAAGAAGATAAGCTGATTCAGTCCTTAAAAGCCGAATCTAAAGACTTGACTGATCAAGTGCGTCACCAGATTTGGAGCATGCTATTACGTGGTGGTGCGGTACTGGTCTTTAAAGCATGGCTAGGTAAAGTAAAAACCGATGAGAATATGTTAGATACCACACAATTTGATGAATTGTCTGATCTGCTTTTTATTAAAACCCCACCTTTTGAATTGGCAAAACGTTTAGGTGTAAATGCGCAGGCCAATGAAGATCATATTTTCCTGCTGTATGGCAGTGATGTCTATTTAGACCGTTTTAACAGCTTGGAAACTGCAGCCTTATTTGTCGATTTAGGCGTATATGATGCTGCATTTTTAAGTTTACGAGATGACAGCGTGGCTGAATACCTGAAAGAGAAAGCCTATGTCTCTCAAGAGCAAATTGATGATCTGCAATGTGCATTAAATCCATTATTTTGCACCGACCACACTCCCAGACAAAGCTGTGTCGCGTAATCTAAAGCACTAAATGCTTTGACTTTTAAAATCTCCCTCACAATGAAAAAGGCACTTCCATGAAGTGCCTTTTTCGTTCAATGCTGGGTTCAGCAGATTACATTTTTTTTTCTTCGATATTTAAAGCACTGATTGCCAATACCGCCTGAGTACGGTTTTGCACATTCAATTTACGGAAAATCGCAGTGACATGCGCTTTAATGGTTGCTTCAGAGACATCAAGCTCATACGCAATCTGTTTATTCAGCAAACCTTCAGCCACCATCATCAATACACGGAATTGTTGCGGTGTCAGCGATTGAATACGTTCTGCAAGGGCAGTTTCATCTGCTGCACGTGGATCAAAATTCAGATTGGCAGGCAAGTTTGGCGGTAACCAGATTTCACCTTCCAGTACCTGACGGATCGCCTCACCAATATGGCTTGGATGTGCTGATTTAGGAATATAGCCCATTGCACCATGCGCAATCGCACGTTGAATAATTGAAGTTTCTTCATGTGCAGAAACCACAATAATTGGAATCGAGGGATATTGTGCACGAACGTGAACCAAAGCTGAAAAGCCCGAAGCCCCTGGCAAATTTAAATCTAATAAAACCAAATCCGGTTCTGGTCCGTTATCTAAGCGTTCATACAACTCATTTACTGCAGCCGTTTCGTGAATTTGAGCTTGCGGTAAGCTGTAACGAACGGCCTGAATTAAGGCATGACGAAACAACGGATGGTCATCAACGATTAAAATATTCATAAGCGACATGAAGGATCTTGTGCACAGTGGTTTCTATTCTAACCATAGTCACACATCTAAGGATATGCAAGATCTCACTATTTTTGCATTTAAGCTGATATTCGCAGTAAGAAATTAGCAAAACTGTGTATTTTCTTAATTTGTTTAAACCTAATCACTTTTTCATATAAATTTTATCGTATAAAGAAAAATGCTTATTAAAAGTCAAGATAAATTTATAAATCAAACCATTAACGACCCTTTAAAGCTTACTTAATGACAATTTTCTGTATATCTCAAAATCAGATAACTTTTCTGTATTTGCTTATTTTACAGGATATCTCAGGTATTGATTAATAAACACATTCCGAGATTTTATTGTTTTAGGTTATTCCGAGATGTCTATTTTAAATACACAAAAGCCCTTAAATATTGTTGCTGTATCAGGTGGTTTAAACAACCCATCAAAAACTGAAGCTTTGGTTCAAGCGATTCTGGACGAACTGGGTGAAGCAACACCAATTAATGTGCATTTTATTAAATTCAGCGAAATTGGACATTTGTTGGGTGGTGCGATCTACCGCAATCAATTACCACAACGGGTACAAGATGACTTGGCTGCCGTAGAAGCAGCAGATGCGCTAATTGTAGGTACGCCAGTGTACCGCGCATCATTTACCGGTCTATTTAAACATTTCTTTGATTTTGTAGAACAAACAGCATTGGTTGATGTTCCGGTTCTTCTTGCGGCTTCAGGCGGTTCTGAACGTCATGCCTTGGTTCTTGAGCACCAGTTACGTCCGTTGTTTAGTTTCTTCCAGGCGCAAACTTTGCCTATCGGTGTATATGCAACAGACCGTGATTTCACACCTGAATACACCATTCACAGCGAATTCTTGCGTGACCGTATTACTTTGGCAGTGGCACGTGCTTTACCAATTCTTGAATGGGCGCCAGCAAAAGGCCAACGCGCAGAAGTGGTGAAAGAGAAAACCCAACAAGCCAACCAAAACCTGGGCATTAATAAACAAATCCAGCAGGAAGAAGTACTTCCTTCAGCGGCAGTGCCAAACTTGGATGCAGCAGAATCTCGCCTACACAGCAAAAAAGCACCGAAGGCTCAAGTCGCTTAAGCAGCGACTTCTACCTCGAGGGTTTAGATATGTCACAACAACAAGCACAGCAAGACAACAACATAAAATTTGCCTATTGGGTACCGAATGTCAGTGGCGGTTTGGTGATCAGTAATATCGAACAACGCACCGATTGGAGCTATGAGTACAACGTACGCTTAGCCCAAGCGGCAGAAAAAAGTGGTTTTGAGTATGCACTGACGCAGATTCGTTTTACTGCTGGCTACAACGCAGAAAATCAACATGAGTCTGTAAGCTTCAGTCACGGCATTTTGGCAAAAACTGAACGCTTAAAAGTGATTGCGGCGATTTTGCCCGGCCCTTGGAAACCCGCGCTTGCTGCAAAACAATTAGCAACGATTGATCATCTCACAAATGGTCGTATCGCAATTAACGTGGTCAGTGGCTGGTTCCGCGGTGAATTTGATGCGATTGGCGAAGAATGGCCAGAACACGATCAGCGTTATGTCCGTTCAGAAGAATTTATTCGTTCTTTAAAAGGAGTCTGGACTCAAGATAATTTCAGTTTTGATGGCAAGTATTATCAATTCAAGGATTACACCCTCAGTCCAAAACCGGTGCAACAGCCACATATTGAAATCTTCCAAGGTGGCAGTTCACGTGCTGCACGTGATATGGCTTCGCGTGTTTCAGATTGGTACTTTACCAATGGCAACACGCCTGAAGAAATTAAAAAGCAAATCGATGATATTCGAGAAAAGGCTAAAGCTAATAATCACAGTGTGAAAATTGGGGTCAATGCGTTCATTATTGCCCGTGATACAGCAGAAGAAGCACAATCCGTTCTGCAAGAAATTGTGGATAGAGCCAATATCCAAGCTGTGAATGCTTTTGGCGATGCTACCCGTGAGGCAGGTGCTTCAACATTAGAGGGTGAAGGAAACTGGGCGAAATCGACTTTTGAAGATTTAGTGCAGTATAACGATGGCTTTAAAACCAATCTGATTGGTACTCCGCAACAAATTGCAGAGCGTATTCTGGAATTGAAAGCAGTCGGTGTCGATTTGGTGCTTTCAGGCTTCTTACACTTTATTGAGGAAGTCGAGTATTTCGGTGCGAAGGTGTTGCCTCTGGTTCGTGAACTTGAAGCAAAACAGCAGCAACAACGGGTTCAAGCCAGGTCTGCTTAACTACAGTTGAAAATAACAAGAAGAATAAAAAGCAGCTCCATTTCTCCCTCAAGGCTCGGCTTGAGGGCTTTTTTATTCTTATAAATAACTTAAATGGATGATAACAAGTTCATTTCGTATAAGAGATTGATGTTAAATAAATTACATAAGTAGAAAGGATGCAATATGAGAGGACTTTTAGTCTTGGTCATAATAAAATTTTAGATAATAAAAAACCCCAGCATCCTGCCCGGGGTTTTTCGTATTGGTTCGCTTGGTATAACTCCTGTCGTACCTTGCAGTCCTTGTGCGATCTATTCTTTTTATTCTGTAGAACTTCCTGTTCTCTATGGCCCCATCATAGGAAATTAAAGTCTAGTCGCCTAGCCGCAAAGGGACGAGATTGATGTGAGCAAATGCGTACAAGATCGGCTAAAAACCGTTCCCTTTTTATCCGCAGAAATGGGGGGAGTTTCGGACGCGAGGACATTGAAAAAAGCTTTAATTTGATTGCTTATTGATCAATTTTATTGGCGAAAGCTTATAGCTTTGCTTAAAAAGAAACCGACTTGTTTCCAAGCCGGCTTTTTGCTGTTTTTCAGGTCGGTCAAAATTTTTTTAAATACATGAAAAACAAAGGTTTTATGAAACGCTGTTATTCACCAATTAAAATATCTATGCGATAAACCATTTAAAATGTCCTGTTTTTAACGACAAGAGTCAAGCACAGGATTGAGATTTCGTTGTTCAATGATGGCTCTCTGAGCTTTACGACTCGGCATACTTTTCTGGGCCCGGGAACGTTTATTCTGTTTTTCCAACTCTTCATGTTGTTGC